>CAKUYZ010000043.1 GCA_934717675.1 uncultured Bacteroidales bacterium | reverse complement strand
TCACCGTGGAGATTGTGGATAAGGACGGCAACCTGTGTCCCAATGCCCAAAACCTGGTGAACTTTGAGGTTGAGGGCGTGGCGCGCATTGAGGGCGTAGACAATGGCTCACCCTTCAGCCTTGAGCGTTTCAAGGACAATAAGCGCAAGGCTTTCTATGGCAAGTGCATGGTGGTGCTGCGCAGCAATGCCGCCGCCGGCAACGCAAGGCTGACGGCCTCTTCCGAGGGCCTAAAGTCGGCCGATGTGACCATCAATTGCCTCACGGACGAGACCTATTAGGACTGCCGTAACAGAAGAAGTAAATGACAGCGCGGGGCGGATGGCTACGGCCACTCCGCCCCGCGCTGTCACTTTCCGGGGTCAAGCCGCCGTGGTTGGGCTTTTCTCAATTCTTTTCGTTAATTTTGGCTCTGGCATCCACTTTATGAATCAATATGACGAAGGACGTTGTTATCATCCCGACATATAATGAGAAAGAGAACATCACGGCCATCATAAGCGCGGTCTTCTCACAACAGCACGATTTCCACATCCTTATAATTGACGACGGCTCGCCCGATGGCACCGCGGGCATTGTCAAGGACTTGATGACAAAATATTCCGATGAGCTTTTCCTCATCGAGAGGCAAGGCAAGCAGGGGCTCGGCACGGCCTACCTCACGGGTTTCAAGTGGGCACTTGAGCATGGCTATGATTATGTCTTCGAGAT
Organism: uncultured Bacteroidales bacterium; assembly: GCA_934717675.1. Classification (GTDB taxonomy): domain Bacteria; phylum Bacteroidota; class Bacteroidia; order Bacteroidales; family Marinilabiliaceae; genus W3P20-009. The sequence continues at coordinate 13,496 of CAKUYZ010000043.1, read as the reverse complement.
GGACGCCGACTTCTCCCACTCGCCAGACGATTTGGAGAGGCTCCTTGACGCGTGTGTGGAAAAAGGGGCAGATATGGCCATTGGCTCGCGCTACATTTCTGGCGTCAATGTGGTGAACTGGCCTATGGGGCGCGTCCTGATGTCCTATTTTGCCTCGGTCTATGTCCGTTTCATCACTGGCATGAAGATTATGGACACCACGGCCGGCTTTAAGTGCTACAGCCGCAAGGTGTTGGAAGCCATAGATTTGGATCATGTACGCCTCAAAGGCTATGGCTTCCAAATCGAGATGAAGTTCACGGCGTGGAAAATGGGATTCCGCATCGTCGAGGTGCCAATCATATTCACAGACAGGAAGCAAGGCCGGTCAAAGATGAGCGGCGGCATCTTCAACGAGGCCGTGTGGGGTGTCATTGGCATGAAGCTTCGCAGTCTCTTCCACAAATATAAAAAGGTGGGCAAGGCATGAAGACACTGATTTGCGATGCCCAGATTGTGGCCGATGGCCGCATTGCCCGAGGTAGTGTCCTCATTGGCGATGACGGCCGCATATCCGATGTCTTGGCCGATGGCGCGCCACTGCCAAATGCCGACGATGTGGTTGACGCCTCGGGCCTATACCTCTTGCCGGGAGCCATAGACGACCATGTGCACTTTCGCGACCCGGGGCTGACGCATAAGGCCGATATGGCCTCGGAGTCCGCCGCCGCCATCCTCGGAGGCGTCACCTCGGTGATGGATATGCCCAACACCGTGCCTCAGACCACGTCGGTAGAGACATGGCAGGCCAAGATGGATGCGGCGCGTGGCCGCATGCTCACCAATTACGCCTTCTACATCGGCGCCACCAATGACAATGCCGAAGAACTGCTCCGCGCCGACTATTCGCGAGTGTGCGGCATCAAAGTCTTTATGGGCTCCTCCACGGGCGGGATGTTGGTCAATTCCGAAGCCTCTCTCCGCCAGATCTTTGCCGAGGCGCCTACGCTCATCGCCACACATTGTGAAGACGAGGCCATAATACGCGCCAATGCCGATAAGGCGCGTGCAACTTATGGCGCCAATGTCCCGTGGGCTGAACACCCTAAGATACGCACTGCGGAGGCCTGCTACGAGTCGAGTCTTCGAGCCGTGGAGATGGCTAGGCAGACTTCGGCCCGCCTGCACATAATGCACATAACCACAAGCCGTGAGCTGGGGCTGCTTGACGCCCCGACGCCCCATCGTCGCATAACGGGCGAGGCCTGTCCCGCCCACCTGTGGTTTTCAGACACCGACTATTCCCGCCTTGGGCCGCTCATCAAGTGCAACCCGGCCGTCAAGACGGTGGAAGACCGTGACACCCTGCGCCGGGCCGTGGCCTCTGGCCTCATTGCCACCATCGGAACCGACCATGCCCCCCATGCCAAAGAAGAGAAGTTTGGCCACGACTATTGGCACACGCCGTCTGGCATGCCCATGATTCAGCACTCCGTGCCGCTCATGATGAGGTTGGCCGATGAGGGCTGGTGGGACTATCCGACTGTGGCCCGCCTTATGGCCGAGGGCGTGGCGGAACTTTATGGCATTGAGGACCGTGGGCATATCCGTGCCGGGCAGTGGGCTGACATTGCCCTCCTGCGCCCCTGCCGCAGTGTGGTCAAGAGAGTGGCCTACAAGTGCGACTGGTCGCCGCTCATGGGCGAGACGCTTAACCATCGTGTGGAGCGGACCTACGTCAATGGCCGCCTAGTGGCCGCCGGTGGCAAGGTGGTCGGCAGTGCGGCCATGCCGCTGACTTTCAAGCCAAGAAGATAAAACTAAGAAACCATAACCCCTATGAAACTCACCATTTTTTTTGTGGCGGCAATCTCCGCTGTCGCGCTCTTCTCTTGCGCCGATGGCGCGTCTTCTGGCAGCCAGACGGCAAAAGAGCCGGACGCCCCGATCCAGACGCAGGCCGAAGGCAAAGAGATTGTCTACAACGTATATCTGAAGCCGCAAGATTTTCGTGACCCATACGCCCCCGAACTTTATGAGGGTTTCGACAGAGAGGCTTTCGTAGACTCGCTTTTTGCGGCAGTCTACCTCCACAAGGCCAAGGTGACCGACATGAACGGCGCCCCGCTGACAATAGATGACGTCAAGCAACGAGAGGTTGAGGACCCCAACTATTCGCGAGACAAGGTGGCTTGTGTGCAATTCCGTGAGGTATGGGATTTCTCGCCATCGTCCATGTCGATGGTAAAGAAAGTGAAGACCATGCTCATAGGCTATGAGGTGGTTGAGGATAGTGCCATTGTCACGCTTCGTCCTGGCTTCGTGTTGAATTTTTAAAGTCTCGCCCTTTTTGCCATGACTTGTAAGAAAGCCTTTGCCCTTGTCGCGCTGGCGGCATTGGCCGTGACCTTTGTCTCGTGGTGCTCGGCCCCGCGGCAAGACGCGCCAAGCCAAGCCCCCGCCGCGACACCCGTGGCTGATTCCGCCCTGCGCCCCGCGCCCGTCCGGCTGCTCTTTGCGGGAGACATGATGCAGCACGGCCCGCAACTTAGGGCCGCCTACGATTCCGTTCGCAAGACATATGACTATAGCCCATATTTTGAGCATATTGGCAAGTTAAGCAAGGAGGCGGACGTGGCCGTGTGCAACCTTGAAGTGACGCTGCGTGGCAAGCCATATTCAGGCTACCCGCAGTTCAGCTCACCCGATGAATATTTCAAGGCAATCGCTGCCGCGGGCTATGACGTTTTCCTGACGGCTAACAACCATTGTCTTGACTGCGGGCGCAAAGGGCTGGAGCGCACCATCGCCAAGTTGCGAGACGCGGGCTTGGCGCAAATAGGCACCTATGAGGATTCGCTTGACCGCGTCTTGCGCTACCCCGCCGTCATGGAGGTCAATGGCCACCGTCTGTCGTTTCTCAATTATACATATGGCACCAACGGGCTGAAGCCCACGGCCGGCAATGTGGTCAACTATATTGACACTGCCGTCATCGCGGCCGATGTGGTCAAGGCGCGCTCGCTTGGGGCGGAGTTTGTCATAGCCTGCGTCCATTGGGGCGTGGAGAATGTCTTTGAGCCGAACCAGGCGCAGAGGCGGCTCGCCAAGTGGCTGATTGAGAAGGGTGTTGACCACGTCATTGGTGGCCATCCGCACGTGGTGCAGCCCGCCGAGGTGATCACCACGCCCGACGGCAGGCGTCACTTGGTTGTCTACTCGCTTGGCAACGTCATATCTAACATGAAGAACCGTGGAAATGACGGCGGGATGCTGCTGGGCATGACCCTTGGCTCAGACAACTATAACGATGCGGCCGATGGCGCATGGTGGGTGGCTTTTCACGCCCCAAAGCCAAGGTTTAGTGGCTTGAAGAACTATACGGCCTTCCCCGCCGGCTTCCCCGCAAGCAAGATGCCCGCGAGCGAAGTCAAGGCTCTGAACGACTTTGTGCTCGACGCGCGAAGCGTGATGGCCAAGGGAGACTCCATAACAGAGAAGAACTATGAAAACTGGGGGTGGTGATCCCGCTCCTCCTATCGCAGAATAACAAAAACACGTTCCAATATGAAAGATTTTTTAGTCTCCGCAGGCCTGCTCCTGGCCATATGTTCGGCTCCTTTACCGGCCAGCGCGCAGACCATCAATGTGTTGTACACAACCGATGTCCACGGCTCAATCTTCAGCTACGACTTTGTGCGCGACACGGTGTCGCCATATAGCTTGGCGAACGCCTACACCTATGTGAGCCAGGTGCGCGACACCTCGGCCAACGTGATTTTGCTGGATAACGGTGACTTCCTGCAAGGCTCGCCAGCTGTCTACTACTACAACAACGTAGACACGGCTGCCGTCAACGTCATGGCTCGCATATTCAACTATATGAAGTATGACGCCGTAGGGATTGGAAACCACGACATTGAGGCGCGCCATAGGGTCTATGACAAGTTTACGGCGCAGGTCAATTGTCCAGTCCTCTGCGCCAACATCCGCGACACTCGCACCGGCAAGCCATATTTTCAGCCCTATGCCGTCTTCGAGCGCGCCGGGAAGCGTGTCGCCGTCATAGGCCTCACCACGCCCTATGTGCCGCATTGGCTCCCGGAGAGCTTTTGGAGCGGGATGGAGTTTGAAGATATGGTGGAGTCCGCCAAACATTGGGTGAGCGTTGTGCGTGAGCGTGAGAACCCCGACGCCATCATTGGCCTTTTCCATTCCGGCTTTGACTATACCTATGGAAATCAGGATGCTGACACGCCAAACAACGAAAACGCCTCGGTCCTTGTGGGCGAGAGGGTAGACGGGTTCGACGCCATCCTCATTGGCCATGACCATAAGCTCCACAGCACGGTGGTCACCTCGCCGTCGGGTCGAAAAGTCCCGTTGATTGATGTCGGCACGGCCGCACGCAACCTTGGCCTTGTTTCCTTGTCTTTTGGTGCTGATGGCAGGCTCGTATGCAAGGCTTCCGTCATAGCCCTCGCCAATGTAAAGCCATCTGAGGCCTACGAGGCCGCGCTCGCGCCGCAGCAGTTGGCCGTCAAGGCCTACACGCGAAAGGTCATCGCCAAGCTCGCGAAACCCATCTTGGCGAAAGACGCGCTTATGGGCAGCTCCGCCTTTGTCGATGTGGTGCACCGCTCCATGCTGAAGCACACGGGGGCGGACATCAGCATGTCGGCGCCGCTGCTCATAAAGGCTTCACTGCCGCAAGGCGACGTCACCGTGGGGCGGATGTTCTCGCTATACAAATATGAGAATATGCTCTGCGTTATGAACATGACTGGGCAAGAGGTGCTGAATTACCTTGAGTACAGCTACGACCTCTGGATACAGAATCCGCTTAAAAACGGCCACGTGCTGCTGCTCCGCCGCCCCGGCCAGATGAAGACGAATTACTATACGCTCGACTCTGCCGCAGGAATCATCTACACGGTGGACGTGACAAAACGTAAAGGCAGCAGGGTCAAGATATTGAGCATGGCAGACGGCTCTAAGTTCCACAAAGACAAGACATATAAGGTGGCCCTCAACAGCTATCGCGCCAATGGTGGCGGCGGGCATCTGGAGTTCGGCGCCGGAATCCCGTTCAACGATTTCAGCAAAAGGCTTGTCAAGAGCATAGACACAGACTTGCGCGGGCTTGTGATTGAGGATCTGGAGCAAGCCTCAAAGGGCGGCACGGAAGTCATAGAAGTCAAGCCGTTGGGGCAGTGGAGGTTCGTTCCCGAAAATGTCGTTGGGCAATATATGCCTGAAGACATGAAGTATTTTTAAGCCAGTTTCACACGTAGCGGTGGAACAATGAGGCCGAAAGGGCGTATTAACGCCAAGAATGAGTGATATTCGCCATATTTAAACACAGAAACAGGATATGAGCAAAATTTTCAAGATTGTAGGCGGAGTGATAGGCGGCCTCTTGGCCCTTGTCATTCTGGCTCTTATCATTGTCCCGACTTTCTTCAGTGACGAGGTCGAGGCCTTCGCCAAGAAGATGGCCAATGAGTATGTCAAGGACGCGAGGGTAGATTTTGGAGACTTCTCGTTGTCCATAATCAGCAGCTTCCCAAGCCTGCGCGCAGGGTTTGAGAATGTTGACATAATTGGCCAAGGCCGTTTTGAGGGCGACACCCTGCTCCATGTGGGTCGCCTCCATGCCGACCTCGACGTGATGAAGGCCATAAGTGGAGACATCCAGGTCAACGCCGTGGCCATTGACGATGTGCTGGCGCAAGGCATCGTCACGGCCGACAGCCTGGTCAACTGGGACATTGTCAACATTGCCTCCGACACCACGGCCACGGCCGAGGCCGACACCACGGCTTCCACCCCCCTCAAGCTCAACCTCGAGAAGGTGGAGCTTACCAACGTCAGGCTGGCCTACACCGACTCCACGTCAAGCACCGTGGCGCGCGTCAACGGCCTCAACGCCAGTATGAACGGGTCTATGGACGGCAACGTCATGGGCCTTACGCTGAAACTTGGTATTGACGACATCAATGCTGGCCTTGGCGGGGTGAACTACGTCAAGGGCGCCAGCCTAGGCTTCGACGCCAAGGCCGTGGCTGACCTGGACTCCATGAAGTTCACTTTTGACGAGAACCGTCTCACTTTCGCGGGTCTGCCTCTGGCTTTTGACGGTTGGGTGCAACTCAAAGACTCCAACGTCATTGCCGTGGATATGAAGTTGGCGGCCTTGGAGACAACTTTCCAGACTGTTTTCGCTCTCATACCGCAGGAGTTCCTCAAGAGCGTGCAGGGCCTCAAGACGACGGGCTCTTTCCAGCTATTTGCAATGGCCAAGGGTGAGTATCGCGATTTGGACAACATCCCGGCCATCAATGCTGCTCTAAAGGTCAGCAACGGTTATGTCAAGTATCCCGATCTGCCAGAGTCGCTCAGCGACATCAACGTCTCCGTTGTCGTCAACAACCCTGGCGGCGCGGCAGACCTCACCACCGTGGCTGTAGACACGTTCCACTTCGCCTTGGCGGGTAACCCGTTCGACATCAGGGCCAACGTCAAGACCCCGATGAGCAACCTGAACTTCGATGCCTCCATGGTAGGTCGCATCGACCTCGGCAGCCTCAAAAAGGCTCTTCCACTAGACAGCATGGAGATCTCTGGCCTCATCAACGCCGACCTTAAAGTGGTTGGTGATATGCAGAGCATTGACAAGCAGCAATATGACAAGGTGAACGCCCAAGGCAAGATAGGCCTCACCAAGTTCCAATTCAAGGGCTCCGCGCTGCCGCAAGGACTGGACATCACCGAGGCTCTCCTCGCCTTCTCGCCACAGGCTGTCAACCTCAACCCGCTAAACATCCTCATTGGCAAGAGCGACATAAGCCTCACGGGAAATGTTGAGAACTACCTGCCCTACGTCCTCAGCGATGGCACCGTAAAGGGCGTCGTCACCCTCAAGTCTAAGCTCCTCGACTGCAACGAGCTGTTGGCCATGACGTCTTCTGACTCCGCTCCGGCCGATACCGCCGCCGCGCAGCCTGAGCAGACTGCGGCCTCGGAGCCTCTGCAGTTGCCCACCAACATCAATTTCCACTTTAATACGGACATTGACAAGCTCGTCTACGACAAGCTTGAACTCACCAACATTGCGGGCCGCGTGGCTTTGGAAAACGGCATTGCCGACCTTTCTAGCCTCTCCACAGACATCTGCGACGGCAAGTTGGTCCTCAACGGCCGATTCCAGACCCCTAAGGGTAAGAACAGCAAAGCCGACATGAAACTCGACTTCAACAACGTGGACATCAACAAACTCACAGGCTCTTTCAGTGTGGTGGACAGCCTCTTGCCCATTGCCCGCAGCGCCTATGGCCGCGTCAAGATTGGCTTGGACATTGTCACGGAACTTGACGCCTCGCTGAGCCCCATCCTCAAGAGCGTCAACGGCAAGGGCGATTTCGCCTCGGCAGATATACAGCTCAAAGACAGTGAGTTCCAGCAAAATCTTTCCAAACTCCTCAACAATGACAAGTATAACGACCTCCGCGTCAAAGACTGCAAGGTCAACTACACCATTGTGGACGGAAACGTTGTCGTAGAGCCTTTCCAATTCAACGTCTTCGGACGAAAGGCCACTTTCGGCGGCAAGCAAGGTCTCGACCAGACCATGGACTATATGCTCAAGATGCCTGTGGCAAGGGCGGAGATTGCCGGCCTGATCAGCAAGGTTGGCGGCTCTGCCAACAACTTCAGCAAAGGTGACGACCTCCCCGTCGGCGTCAAGGTTCAAGGCACACTCTCCAAGCCGCAGCTCAAGCTCGACCTGAGCGACGCCACAAACGCATTGGCAGGCGAGGCCAAGGCCAAGGCCTCCGAGAAAGCTACCGAGGCCGTGGACAAGGCCATTGACAAAATCAAGGACGAGAAAGTGAAAGACGCGGCCTCCAAGGCCAAAGACGCACTTGGCGGCCTCTTCAAAAAGAAGAAATAACAAGCGGTGACAAGCCGCGACCAAGCCCCCGACCTTTCAAAGGCCGGGGGCTTTTTTATGTGCGCATTCCATTAGATCTTGGTTTTAACTAATTACTAAAACATTAAAAATCAATCTAGTAAATGGTGTGTGGTAAAAATGTGGGTGAAAGTGGTTGCAAGTGGTTTTATTCGGAGCTAAATTTACACTTCGAATATGGAGGCCAAGGCATACTCTTTCATAGGCGACTTTGACAGTCGTGCCGACGCGAAGAACCGTATAGTTCTTCCTGCCGCTTTCAAGCGCGAGTTTGAGGGCGAGGAGCAGGTGCGCCTGGTCATCCGTAAAGACATATTCGAAGATTGCCTCGTCATATATCCCCATTCTGTGTGGGAGGCTATGATGTCCGCTTTGCGACAGAGGCTCAACCCATACAACCGGCAGCATGCGCAATTTCTGCGAGAGTCGCTGAGGTCAACTTGTGAGGTTCAGCTAGATGGCAACGGCAGGATGCTAGTGCCTCAGAAGATGCTGGAGCTCATTGGAGCGGACAAGGAGTTGACCCTGTTGGGGGTGGATGACCACATTGAGTTGTGGGACAAGCAGAAAATGGCGGCTCTGTCACTCTCCGGAGACGACCTCGCCGCGCTGTCTGACGAGATTTTCGGTAACAAATAAGACAAACCCCAGTGGAACAAGACCATACATACCATGTGCCGGTGTTGCTTGCCGAGTCGGTAGACGCCCTTGGCATCCGTCCTGATGGCACATACGTAGACGTAACCTTTGGCGGGGGAGGGCACAGCCGCGAGATTCTTCGCCGGCTAGGCCCGGACGGCCGCCTCATTGCCTTTGACCAAGATGACGATGCCTTGGCCAACGTCCCAGACGACCCGCGCTTCACGCTCGTTCACCACAATTTCCACTATCTTGCGGATTTTGTGGACTATATGGGCGTTGGGCTTGTCGATGGCGTGTTGGGAGACCTTGGGGTGTCGTCACACCACTTTGACGATGGCGGCAGGGGTTTCTCTTTCCGTCAAGACGGGCCGCTAGATATGCGCATGAACAGGAAGGCCGACCGCACGGCGGCGGACGTGGTGAACTCTTATGAGCCCGACGCGTTGGCTAAGGTCTTGGGCAACTGGGGCGAGGTGGACAAGCCTTTCCGCATTGTCAACGCCATTTCCAAGGCGAGGGCCGAAGCCACCATTGCCACCACCGCGGCACTGCGCGAGATTGTCGAGGCCGTGACGTCCAAGCCGGAGCAGAACAAGACACTCACAAAGGTCTTCCAAGCCCTGCGCATCGAGGTAAACAGGGAAATGGACGCGCTAGACGCCATGCTGCGAGGGTGTGCCAAGGTCATTCGCCCGGGCGGGAGGATGGTCATGATAGCATATCACAGCCTCGAGGACAGAATGGTGAAAAACATAATGAAAAGTGGCGACCCGCAGAAGGCGCAGGCCGAACAAGATGCCGTCTTCGGCACCGTAGACGTGCCTTTTGTGGTCAGGCAGCGTAAGCCCATTGTGCCGTCGGCCGAGGAGGTGGAGCGAAACCCGAGGGCGCGCTCCGCCAAGCTGAGGTGGGCCGTGAGGGCGGGAAAGGAGGCGCGCTGATGGCCGCGGGCTCAGACTCCGTGCTGAAGTGGCTCCAAAGGCTCTCTAATGGCCAAGTGTCACTCCCTCTGGATTTTACGCCAGGGCATCTCATTTTCATTGCCTTCCTCATTTTCATATATATAACCAATAACCTAGACACAGAGCGCAAACTCCGCGCCATCAACGACCTCCAGTCCGAGATTAAGGAGCTGCGCTACGAACACATAACCACACAGAGCCAGCTCATGAACATGAGCAAGCAAAGCGAGGTGCTGCGCAGGGTCGAGGACGAGGGCCTTGGCCTCAAAGAGCTGACGGAGCCTCCGCGGATTGTGGAAAACTAGGCGAGTTTCGCCAATAGGACGAAAGGAGATTTTAATGGCGGCGGACAAGACTTTCAAGTCCACATATTTGCGCATGAAGTTGGTGATCATCGTCATCGCGCTGGCCTTCATTGCCATCTTCGTCCAGACCGTCCGCCTTCAGGTGGTGGATGGTGAGCGATATCGCAAGATGGTCAACAACAACTCCAAACGCAAAGTGCCTGTCTTGGCCGAGAGGGGAGACATCTTGGCCCGCGATGGCAGGAAGCTGGCCTGCTCAGTGCCGAGCTACCGCATTGTGATGGACCCGTGCGCCGACGGACTGAAGGAAGATGTGTTTCGCAAGGACATCTGGAAGTTGGCCACGCAGCTCTCCAATCTCTTCAAAGACAAGTCTCCAGAGAAATACAGAGAGCAGATTGAGCGCGCCAGGGTCAGAGGAATAAGGTATCTGCGCCTCGGCAACAGGCGAATCTCGCACGTGGAGTACAAGAAGGTGCGCGAGTTCGCCATCTTTGAGAAAGGACGAAACCGTGGCGGCTTCATGGTGGAGCAGAGTGACGATCGCAAACTGCCTTTCGGCCTCCTCGCGGCGCGAACCGTGGGCAAACTCTACCAAGACAAGCAGAAAGGCGGAATGGTGGGGCTCGAAAACTCCTGTGACAAGGTGCTGCGCGGCAAAGATGGCGTCAGCAACAAGCTCAAGATGACGGGCCGATGGATTCAGGAGGAGGCCGTGCCGCCAGTCAATGGCCGCAGCATCGTCACCACCATAGACATTGACATACAAGACGTGGCCGAGTACTCGCTCCTGCGCCAATTGCGAAAGCATCAGGCCGATCATGGGGTGGCGTTGCTCATGGAGGTCAAGACGGGGGCCGTAAGGGCCATCGTGAACCTCTGTCGGCAGCCCGACGGCTCATATTCTGAAGATCACTACAACTACGCCATAGGAGAGCTGGCCGAGCCGGGGTCCACGTTCAAACTGGCATCGCTCATGGCCTGCCTGGAAGAGGGTGGGGCGAAACTGACCGACACCATAGACACCTATGACGGCCAGTTCAGGCTCTATGACAGGGTGATGAGGGACAGCAAGCCCGGAGGGCATGGCAACGTCTCGGTGCAGAGGGCTTTTGAGGTCTCTAGCAACATTGGCATTTCGAGACTTGTCATGAAGTGCTTCGGGGCCGACAAGCAGGAGTATGTCAACTGTCTGCGAAACATGGGGCTCTGCGACAGCCTGGGGCTGGACATCAAGGGAGAGAACCGCTCTGTCATAAAAGACCCGTCAGACCCCACCTGGAGCGGCATCACGTTGCCTTGGATGTCAATTGGCTACGAGGTGCGACTCACGCCGCTCCAGCTGCTGACGTTCTACAACGCCGTGGCGAACAACGGCACCATGATGAGACCCATGTTCGTGGAGTGCCAAATGGAAGACGGGGCGAGAGTGGCCGAGGCCAAGCCGCACGTCATGCGAAATTCCATTGCAACCTCGCGCACCATAAGGGCGGCGCAGGCGGCGCTGAAAGGGGTGGTGGAGAACGGAACGGCACGCAACATCCGAGACACGCCATATAAAATAGCCGGAAAGACCGGCACGGCGCAAATAGCGCACGATGGCAATGGCTACAAAAAAGACGGCGAGTTGAGCTATCTGGCCTCTTTCGCCGGCTATTTCCCTGCCGATGAGCCACTATACAGCTGCGTGGTCATGGTCTATGGCCCAAGCAACGACGTCTATTATGGCAACGTGGTGGCAGGCAGCGTGGTGAAAGACATTGCCGACCGCGTCTATGCCGCAGAGTTCCGTAAAGGTAAGGGAGACGCCAGGCCCGCGGTGCCGTCTTCTGGCTCCATGCCGTTCAGCAAGGGAGGTTGGGCGCCAGACCTCATGAAGTCGCTCTCCGACCTCAAGGTGCCAAGCACGTTGTCTTCTTCGGCGTCGGACTGGGTGAGCGCCAAGGCCGGCAAGGAGGGCGTGAGCGTCAGGCCGCGTTTCTTCATGCAGGGCGTCGTGCCGGCTGTCGTGGGCATGGGCGCTTCAGACGCCGTGAGCCTGCTGGAGGGCATGGGGCTGGCCGTCTCGGTCGAGGGGCTGGGCCGCGTCTCGAGCCAAAGCTTGCCCGAGGGCCACAAATTTAATCGCGGCCAGGCCATTCACCTGACCCTCGAAAACTGATCGCAACAAATTCATATATCAACTATGAAGCTGAAAGACATTCTCTCGCAGGCCAGGGGCGGCCTGAAAGACATGACAATATCCGGCCCCGCCGATGCCGACGTCAACCTCGTGACGCTAGACAGCCGCAAGGCCGTCGGCGGCTCGCTCTTTGTGGCGCAACGGGGAGAGAAAGCTGACGGCCACGCGTTCATCGGCTCCGCCATCAAGGCCGGCTGCCGCGCCATTGTCTGCGAGCGCGCCCCGGAGGGCGAGGTGCCGGAAGACTGCGCCATCGTCACCGTGGCGGACACTCACGAGGCTCTTGGCCACCTGGCGTCGGCCTTTTATGGCCACCCCTCGCGGAGCCTCAAACTTGTGGGCGTGACGGGCACCAATGGCAAGACCACCATAGCCACGCTCCTCTATCGCCTCACCACGGCCTTGGGGCACAAGAGCGGCCTCTTCTCCACCGTGGCCAACTATGTGGGGCAAGAGCGCGCCGCCGCCATGCAGACCACGCCCGACGCCATAACACTGCAGAAGACAATGAGGCGCATGGTGGACGAGGGCTGCGAATATTGCTTCATGGAGGTCAGTTCACACAGTGTGGTGCAGAGGCGCATCGCGGCGCTGGACTTCGACGGTGGCATTTTCACCAACATCACGCATGATCATCTTGACTTCCACAAGACCTTCGCCAACTACATTGCGGCCAAGAAAGGTTTCTTCGACGGCCTGAAGAAGGAGGCTTTCGCCCTCACCAATATCGATGACAAGAACGGCTCCAAGATGTTGCAAAACACCAAGGCGCGCCGCCGCTCATACTCCCTCCAGACCCTGGCGGACTATAAGGCCTTTGTGATTGAAGACAGCATGGACGGGATGCTCATCCGCTTCTCTGCCGATGGCGCGAAGCCGTGCGCCGAAGAGGCCTACATGCAGTTCGTGGGACGCTTCAACGCATATAACCTCCTGGCCATATTTGGCGCGGCCGTGGAGCTGGGCTTCGACCCTCATCAGGTCTTGGTGGCATTGAGCTCGCTCAAACCCGTCGAGGGGCGTTTCCAGACCGTCAGGCTCAAAAACGGGGCCACGGCCATCGTGGACTATGCTCACACGCCCGACGCGCTGCTTAACGTACTGTCCACAATCAATGAGGTGAGGCGCGGCGCGCAGCAGGTCATATGCGTGGTCGGGTGCGGCGGAGACCGCGACAAGACCAAGAGACCCGAGATGGCGCAAGAGGCCGTCTTGCGCTCCGACCGCGTGATCTTGACGAGTGACAACCCTCGCTCCGAGGACCCCGAGGCCATCCTTGCCGACATGAAGGCGGGCCTTGATGACAACCAGATGGCAAAGGCCCTCACCATTGTGGATCGCCGCGAGGCCATACGGGCGGCCGCGGCCCTGGCCAAGCCGGGAGACATTGTGCTTGTGGCCGGAAAGGGGCATGAGGACTATCAGGAGGTCATGGGCGTGAAGCACCACTTCAG
>CAKUYZ010000042.1 GCA_934717675.1 uncultured Bacteroidales bacterium | reverse complement strand
GTCAGAGACATATTTGCCCACGCCGTAATAGAGTGCGAGCATATGTTGGTTGACTGCCTTTGCTGCGTCCAACTGACTTTGGAGGATAGCAGACTTTATAAGTTGTACGGCATAATTGTATTGAGTACTTATCTTGTCCATTGCTGTTGGTTAAAATTTATTGTGGGGGGGCAACGTCACGGTGTGGTTCGCTTTCCCATCAATCATTTCTCCCGGAAACTCCACCTGCGGGTGAAACCACAGGCTCTCCCACGCGCCGCGGGCTATGGGGGTGGCGTGGCGGAAGTCTAGCCGCAGGAGGAGACGGAGGATGGTCTTAATGTCGAAGGCGAACGCCTTGACGGTTGAACCGCATCCTTCCCACCGCCGCAGACACACGTAGCGATTGCGGTAGAGGAAATGGTAGTTGCGCAGGCGGTTTGGGTTGTGCTCATTTAGTAATGAGAGGCGGCCTTCGTTGGCGCGGCGGTGCGTCACGACGCTGCGGCAGGCAATGTAGCAAGGCTCGGAGTGCGAGAGGCGGAGGGTGAACTCGGTGTCGTCATACCAAATGAAGAACTGACGCAGCGGCAGGCCGTGCTTACGGAGCATGGCCGTGGGGATGAGGACGGAGACGAAAGTGGCGGAGAGAACCTTGACCAAGCCGTGAGACACCACGAGGTCGTAGGTGTCCGGGTAGTCGCCATTGGGCAGTCCGCGCGTGTCGGCGCTCGGCACGTTCATGGCCTTGCCGCTCTCGCCCACCACGCGGCTGCAGATGAAGCCCGCCCCGGGCCTGGCGAGCATGGCGGCCATAAGCTCGGCCAGGCTGTCGGGGCGGCAGAGGACATCGTCGTCCATTATCCAGCAATGGTCGAAGCCATGCTCCGCGGCATATTTGAGGCCTGTGAAGAAGCCACCGGCACCGCCCACGTTGGGCTGCGAGATGACCGTGAGGCCCTCTTGCGAGGCCAGCCACTCCGACGTGCCGTCGGTGGATCCGTTGTTGACCACCACTATGGCGTTGTCTTCATACGTCTGCTTGCGTAACGACTCGATGAGATCCTTGAGATAGGCCAATCGGTTATATGTCACCACAATTGTCGCAACCATCGTCTTTATGTTTTGATTTTTCGTTTTGTCCCGTCTTTGCCCTCCGGCTCTTCCAATAGCTGATGGCCTCGGCCAGAGTCTGGTCGTGCGTCAGCGCAGCCAGCCCCAGATACGTCACGCCGCCTATCCCGATGCCGGCAAGCAGCTGGAGCGCAGGCGACAGGCTGGTGAGCGTGACAAGGTAACACGCAGCGCCCATAAGGCCCGACTTGAGCAGCGCGGGCAGGCAGAAGGCCATCTGCCGCCAGAAACCCAGACTTATGAAGCGGCCCGTGTAGTAGCAATTGAAAGCGTAGGCGATGAGGCCGTAGGCCGCGCGCCCGAGGCATAGCCACCAAAGGCCAAACGGCAACGTGGCGAAGAGGAGCAGGAAAGCTATGGGCTTCTTGATGAGCTCGAGACGCAGCACGAGGTCGGTGCGCCCCTTGACGTAGAGAATGTTTAGGTTGATGTGCGTGAGCGGGTCGAAAAACGCGCCCGCGCACAAGACCTGGAGCAGCGGCGCGGCCATGAGCCATTTCTCGCCCAAGAGGACGGCAATGAGCGGCTCTGCCAGCGCCATGAGGCCAAAGAGGACGGGGTAGAGGATGAAGAGCGGGGCGCGGAGGAACTTGGAGTAGGCCGCGCGGAGGCGGTCCGCATCGTCCTGCACCTGCGCCATAAGGGGGTAGGCCACCTTCATGACCACGGAGAGAAGCGTGGACGATGGCAACTGCACAAATTGGTTGGCGCGGTTGTAATAGCCCACGTCGGCCGCCGAGAACGCGCGGCCTATGACGAGGGTGTAGAGGTTGTTATATATGGTGTTGATGAGACTGGAGCACAATATCTTGGAGCCAAAGCCGAAAAGATGCTTGAAAGAGACCCGCGAGAAAGCCCTGCGAGGGACCCAGCGGAGGCACAGCTCCACGCCAACGAGGCGAGCCGCGCTTGACGCAATCTGCTGAAAGACAAGCGCCCACACGCCATAGCCGCCGTAGGCCAAGGCTAGGCCCAACCCCCCTGTGAAGAGTTGAGAGACAACGGTGATGACCGACATCTCGCGAAATCGCATCTCGGCGGTCATGCGCGCCGTCTGCGCCGCGGAGAGGGAGTTGATGACGAAAGTAAGGCTCAGCGCGCGGCACGCGCCCGTGAGGATTGGCGTGTGGTAGAAGTCCGCAATGCTGGGGGCGGCCACCCACATGGCGGCGTAGAGGACCAGACTCACCGCGGCGTTAAAATAGAAGCAAGTGGAGTAGTCGCTCTCCGTCTTGTCTTTCTTTTGAATGAGGGCGGAGCCGAATCCGCTGTCCACCAATGTGTTCGCCACGGCGAGGAATATGGCCGTCATGCCCACGACCCCGTAGTCGTCAGGCGTGAGGATGCGGGCGATGACCACGCCAATGACGAACTGAATGACCTGTTGCGCCAGCTTCTCGACCGACGTCCACGCCAAGCCGGCCACGGCTTTATCTTTGAGAGTCTGCGGCATGGCCTCAGCTTCCGAAAGATATTTTGCCGGAGCGGATGTCCTTGATCACCTCGGTGTATGGCCTTTCGGTGTCGAAGATCACCGAGCCGTGGAGGGTGGGGGCCTTGACGGGCGTCATGTAGTCTCCATACTGGTCGCGGAGGACACCGTCATAGCCTATTGGCACTGGCATCATAATGTCCTCGAACGGCATGTAAATGGTCTCGCGCAACCATTCTCGCCGTCTGATTATCTTGAAGACGAGGGCGGCGTTGAACGCGGGGCATGAGAGTTCGTCTGACAGTTCGAGGCCTGTGCCGCGATATTGCTCGTCGAATCTGGCGAAGGCCTTGCGGAATGGCACGAAGAGGAAATAGAGTCGGCTCAGGATGACTTTCAGCGTCTCGACGGGGTTCCGCATGTTTATGCGCCCGTAGACCCTATAGAGCATGAGGGAGCGCAGCCGCTCGGCCCGCATCATGCGCCAGATGAACGTCGTCTTGTCTTTCGGCAGGGCGTCATATACGAATATGTCGATGAAGATGCTTTGGTCGAAAGGCGCGTCTATGGAGCCGCGGGTCACGGCCGCCGTGCCTTCATAGCGCACCTGCGCGTGACCGCGGGGGAAGAGCCTCTCGGTGCTGGCGCACTGGAAGAAGAAAGGTTTGGTGAACTCCTGCGGAGCCAGGGCCACGAGGCGGTCATAGTCCTCACGCGGCATGAAGAGGTCTATGTCGTCGTCCCATGGAATATAGCCGCGGTGGCGGATGGTGCCGAGAAGCGTGCCTCCGTCGGCCCATATCTTCAGGTTGTGCCTCTTGCACACTTCCAACACCTTGCGAGCCATGGTCAACTGCACGGCCCACACTTTTTTCATTGCCGCGGGCACCATGTACCCGTCTCGCACCTCGTCTTCCAGGTTCATTTTTGTAGTTCCTTCTGTTTCGTCGCCTCTATGGTGGTGGCCATCTTGCGCCTTATGTCGCCGTCTGATGGATTCCAGCCCAGCTTCTCTATCTTGTCGGTTGAGAACACTGCCGTCTTCATGGGGTTGAAGACGCCGCGTTCGGCTCCTGTCGGTTGCCTCATGATCACCTTGCGTCCGCCTATCGAGGCCACCATCTCGGCCAGTTCTCTGATGGTCAGAGTAGACGTGGGGTCGGCAATGTTGTAGGCTTCGCCGCTCTCACCCTTGAGGAGGACGTGGAGCAAGGCCGAGGCGCAGTCCACCACATAGCACCAGGAGCGGCATTGGCTGCCGTCGCTCTTCATGACGATGTCTTCCCTGCGCAGCACGTTGCGGATGAATTGGGCGTAGACTCGGTTGTCGGTCTCCGTGAAGCATGGGCCAAAGACGTGGCTCGGCCGCGCCACCACAATGTCCGTCCCATACTCTTGGGCGTATGCGGCGCAGAGGGTCTCGGCTGCGCGCTTGGCGGATGGGTAGCAGCTGCGAGGGTTCATGGAGTCTACGCGCCCGGCGCAGTCCTCTGTCAAGACGGCGTCGGCGCACTGGCCATACACCTCGCCGCTTGAGACGTAGAGCATGCGCTTCATCTGGTGAGCCCTGCCATGGTCCAGCAGCGCAGCGGTGCCGTATATGTTGGCCTTCATGACCTCAACGGGAGCCTGCGCGAACGCCGAGGGGCTGGCTCCGCTGGCGGCGTGGATTATGTAGTCGAACCGCAAGTCCGCGTTGAGCGGCTCCGTCACATCGTGGCGCAGAAATGTCAGTCGCCCGTCTCCCGCATGGCGGGCGAAGAGTCTGGCCGCTCGCTCCTTGTCGCGTCCGGCGGCGACGACGAGGCACTCAGCAGGGCTGGCGAGCAAAAGCTCTACGACGCATGAGCCAATGAGCCCCGTGGCGCCGGTAATTAGCATTCTTTGGCCGCGCAGGGTCTCCCATGGCAGGTCTTGCCTCGCCGCGGACAAGATGTCGCCTATGTATGGGTTTGTCATTTTAGCCAAGCGTCTTTGGTCACGTGCATGAGGGCTTTCATGATCTCCAGGTCCTCGACGGTCGTTATCTTGATGTTCTTCTCCGAGCCTGGCACAATGTGCATGACCCGCCCACCGCCCAGCTCGGCAATGAGGGTGCATGAGGCCACAGAGTCTGTGATGCCGCGGCGCGCGGCCTCGTCATGTGCGGCGATGATGTTGCCAAGGAGGAACGTATGCGGGGTCTGCGTGCGGATGAGCGAGTCTCGCGGGATGCTCTTGGTGGCGTTGAAGCCGTCCGCCGTCTCCAAGATAGCCTCGCGGCACTTGATGCCGGTTATGGCGTAGCCATATTTCTTGCAGATGGCGATGTTTGACGATATGATGTCTTGCGAGACGAGCGGCCTCACGCCATCGTGGATCAGGACGAGGGAGTCGTCCGTCACGCCTTGCCCCCGCAGGCCGAGTATGCCGTTGTGGATGGACTCCATGCCGCTGTCGCCACCCTTAAAAATCCACTTCAGTTTGCTGATGTTGAACTGATTGGCGTAGGACTGCAATATGGTCTCCCACCCCTCGAGACACACCACGGCGATGGCGTCGATGTCGGGGTGTCGCTGAAACGCCCTGACGGTGTGTATGATGATTGGGGCGTCCTCCACAAACATGAACTGCTTGGGAATGTCCTGCCCCATGCGTCGCCCCGCGCCGCCGGCAATTATTAACGCTACGTTCATTCGAATGGCAGTGGCAAAAGTTGTGTCAGAGAGCCAGTAGCACGCCCAAGGCGTGCGTGCGCTCCCAATGTTTCTGCAAAAGTAGCACTTTTGTTTGATAATTACGGAGCGAGGTTATGTTTTGGAAAACCAAAACTCCCGTGCGACGCAAGCCGCGATGTCGGCCGCCGAGAGACGTCTTTGCGTTTTTGTGGATCACAATTATCGCATTTGACGCAACATCAAAAGATAACGTTCGTAAAACGAACAAGAAACTTTTAGCATTAGAGCAAAGAAATGAACACCAAGTCCATTACCCTCACTTACGCGGTCACGCCCGACCTCACGGCGCAGGCCATGGGGTCTGGCGACATGCCTGTGCTTGCCACGCCCGCCATGGTGGCCATGATGGAGAACGCCTCCATGCGCTTGGTGGCGGCCGACCTTGCGGAGGGCGACACCACGGTGGGTGGGCAAATTGACGCGTCGCACCTGCGCCCGTCGGCCGCGGGCTCCGAGATTGAGGTGACGGCCACACTGACAGCCCAGGAGGGTCGAAAGATGACGTTCAGGGTCGAGGCCCGCGACGGCGGCAACGTCATAGGCGAGGCCACGCACGTTCGCTTTGTCGTGTCGCGTGAGCGTTTCCTTTCCAAACTGAGCAAATAACAGACACTTACACCCCACTATGAGAATATATCTGAAGACTTTTGTGGCCGTCTTGGCGTGGCTGGTGGCCTGCACTGCGTGCTCTGACGGAGGCGAGGCGAGAGCCGAGGGCGGCAAGACAATGACGTCGGCCGCCGTGGTGAAGAAAATGCAAAAGGGCGAGGGCGTTGTGGTGAACGGGGCCCATATATCTGGCGACCTGTGTTTCGCCGATGCCGGCGGTGGTCTGCGCCTGATGCCGATGTCCTCCGTGGCCGTGGGTGGCGAGGTCGTCTTTGTCAATTGCGTCTTCGAGGGGCGGGTGAGCGCCAAGCGGACCACCAATGACGGGCGGCAGATGGTTGCTGCGTCATTTGGGGCCGACGTGTCGTTTGTCGGTTGCACATTCCTCTCCGACGTAGATTTTAGCCAGTCTTCTTTCTTGGGGCGGATGGTCATGGAAAAGTGCGTCTGCCGCGAGCGGGTGTCGGTAGACGGCAGCGTCTTCCTGGGCGGCGCGGATCTTAGCGGCACGTCGTTTTGGGGTCCATTTTCGGCCTCGGCCGCCACGTTTGGCCCGCGATCCAGCTTTATGAACGTTGAGTGGAGGCAAGACTCCATGTGGCAGTGGGCGCGGCTGGAGTGCGACGCCGTGTTCGCAAACTCGTCTTTTGGCGGGTTCGTGAGCATGTCCTCCGTCAGGGCCAATGGTCTGCTTGACTTTGCCTTTTGCCATTTTGGCGGGCGGGTGGAGTTTCGCGGCTCGTTCCTGCTTGGAAATACAAACATGGCTGGGGCCACATTTGCCGACTTGTTGACTTTGGACCGCGTGGTGGCTCTTGGCGATTTGGAGGTGGGCGACGCGCAGTTCTCCAAAGACGTGAGGCTCACGGGTTGCTCCCTCGTGCGCAAACCCGACTTCTGCCGTGCGCAGATGAGCGAGGGCGCAAAGTTGACAGTCTCTGAAAAATAAGGTACATTAGCGGGGTTAGACCCCATCATACCATACTAAAAACAAGCTCCATTATGAAAAGATTCAGTCTGATGGCCGTGGCCGGGCTGTCATTGGCGGCGGGAACCCTCTTCACCGCGTGCGATGAAGACGTGCTGAACACCATCCTCGGCATTGTTGACGACATTGACGACGGCACGCGCGTGGTGATTGACGACAAGGGTCTCGGATGGCTAGAGAAAGACGAGGACACGTCTCAAGTTGAAGATGACATCCAGATAAACACTGGCGGTGGCAGCATTGTCGGCGGGAAGGTGGCAGGCGTGGTGGACTTGTCGCCGTGGCTTCCGCCCATAGGCAACCAGGGAAGCTATGGCTCCTGCACGGCTTGGGCCACGGCATATTACGCCCGCACCTGGCTATACGCCCACGCCCACGACATTAAGACCGATGACTTGACCAAGGACGACATCTTCAGCCCCGCCTATATCTTCAAGGCGTTGGATTACAAGTATAAGAACGAGAAGTGCAAGGGCTCGTGCATCTTTGGCGCGCTGAGGCAAATGCAATACTATGGCGTGGCTTCGTGGAATGGCATGGGGAGGCTTCAGTTCGAGTCGAAAGAAGATTGCGACTGCGAAAATACGGCTGCCGCCGACCAGAACGCCGCGAAATACAAGATAGACAGCTATCGCGAGGTCGAGATCAACGACCCCGCTAAGCTGAAGAGGTATCTCTACGAGGGCCATCCCATTGTCTTTGGCGCGCGCTTGGGAGACAACTTTATGAGCGCGCGCGGCGGCGACGTGCTGTATAGCCACGGCACGTTCAACCGCACGGGCATGCACTCCTATCACGCCATAACCCTCGTGGGCTATGACGACAACATGGGCAAGAACGGGGCTTTCAAGGTGGTGAACTCTTGGGGGCAAAGTTGGGGAGACGATGGTTTCATCTGGATAGACTACGAC
The DNA here is from genome assembly GCA_934717675.1 of uncultured Bacteroidales bacterium. Taxonomy (GTDB): domain Bacteria; phylum Bacteroidota; class Bacteroidia; order Bacteroidales; family Marinilabiliaceae; genus W3P20-009. The sequence continues at coordinate 6,510 of CAKUYZ010000042.1, read as the reverse complement.
TTTTTCTGCAACGGCGACGCCAGCGGCGAATTCGCGCAATATGGTTTCGCCCTGTATGAGAACTCGGATGAAGACAAGGGCTATGGCGATCCATCGTCGGCTGTTGACCTGCAGCCGTATAAGGTGACGGACGTGGACTATGAGGATGACTCAGACCCCGACGCGGCCGACCCCACGTGGCGCACGCTGACCTACGACGTGTGCAACGCGGGCTCCGGCACTGTGCCTGCCTCGGCCTCGTGGGGCAACTGCTACCTGCTATACAATGCGTACAACGCAAACCAATACACCATCGTCTTGATAGACCTCTACTCTGACCAGCTTGGGCTTGAAAAGGGCGAGATGAACGGGCAGTGGGACCCGGAGGAGGCCAGCGAGACTTTGGGAGGCGTGGAGGCCCAGGGCTATTCGCTTACGAACATTGACATCCCCGGAGGGGCGTCTGTCGCCTCCACGGTAAATGGCGAGGAGTCTTACTTCTCATGGACATATAAAATGCCGAATGTTACAGGCAAATATTACATGGTGTTGATGGCGGATGCCTTTTGCTCGGTGGCGGAGAGCGACGAGAGCAACAACTACTACTTCCTCACAAACTCCGAGGGAGGCCCGCTGGAGTTTGAGAACGGAGTGCTAAAAACTTACATATCTAACAACAAATCCCTCCGTCTGGCCACAGCCAAGCCCAAGCAGAACGCCCATTTTGCCGAGCAGACGGCAGTGACCCCCGCGGCGTTGAACACATATACGCCCGAGGAGATCTCCGCGCTCATCAATGCGGCCCGCAAGAGCGGCGACTTGCGAAACAAAGCCGTGGAATGGGCCCGGACGGTGGGCGCGTCCCCCGCAAAACCTCGTAAGGTGGTCAAAATGAAATAATGTCACGAACCATTAAATCCACAGAATCATGAAAATGCGAATGTCAGCAAGCGGAACGCTATGTTGCGCCGTGGCCGCGATTGCGGTGGGCCTGCTTCTCACGTCTTGTCGGCAGGTGCTGGCCGTGGCCGACTCCAGCCTTGGCCGCGAGATATACAACACGACGGTGCATGCGGCCTCAGTGGCGGCGCAGTCCAAATCATCGTCGTCATCCTCTTCTTCCGCAACTTACTCCTCGTCATCAAACAGCGGTTCCTCTTCCAGCGGCAGCTCATCAGGCCTCAAAAGCTCCGATGCGGGCAAGGCCACGGGAGGAAGCTCCACCTCAAAAGGACGCAAGACGGTGACGAAGTAACGCGACAACGACCTCGGCGTGTAGATATTTATAACACTCGGCCTCGCATCTGTATATCGCTAAACGGTCTGCGTAAGTATTTCACTGAATTGCATCGCGGCACCCCCCTCATGCGGGCGGGTGCCGCTTCGTATATTCACCCAAATTGGCTAACTTTACCCATACGATGTCCATCATTATCCGCAACATAACCAAGACATACGGAGAGCAACGCGCCTTGGATAACGTGTCCGCCCGCGTGGCGGAGGGCGAGGTTGTCGGCTTGCTTGGCCCCAACGGCGCGGGCAAGTCAACGCTGATGAAAGTTGTGACTGGCTACGTGCGGCCCGACAGCGGGAGCGTGAGCGTGTGTGGCCACGACATTGAGGCCGAGCCGTTGGCGGTGCGCCGTCTCATAGGCTACCTGCCGGAGCATAACCCGTTATATCTCGACATGTACGTGCGCGAATATTTGGCCATGGTGGCTGGCATGTATGGAGTGTCATCCCCCGCTCGCAAGGTGGCCGAGCTGGTCGGGATGACGGGGTTGACTCCCGAGGCGCACAAGCAGATTGGCGCATTGTCCAAGGGCTATCGTCAGCGCGTGGGCATCGCGCAGGCTCTGATTGGAGACCCCAAGGTGGTGATTTTGGATGAGCCGACGACGGGCTTGGACCCAAACCAGATTATGGAGGTTAGGGAGCTCATCCGCAGCCTGGCGCAGGAGCGCACGGTCATCCTCTCCACGCACATAATGCAAGAGGTGGAGGCAACGTGCGACCACATCATAATAATAGATCACGGCCAAATCCGCGCCCAAGGCAGCGTGGAGGAGGTTCTGAGCCTGGCTGCGGACGGGCAGGTGGTGGACGTGGAGTTCGCCTCGGACGTGGACGCCGCCATCCTCACCCAAGAGCTTGGCGTCAAGGCGGTGGCCACGGGGCCTCGCCGTTTTCGCCTCACGGCTCCTGCCAAGGCGGAAGACTTGCGCCTCGCGGCTTTTGGCTTCGCGGCCTCGCATGGCGCGCCACTGCTGCGGCTGACGGCCGTGGAAGAGGGGGTGGAGGATGTATTCCACCAGCTGACGCGGCATAAGGCGGAAGCGTGAGCGGACACACCAACAAAAGAATCATTAAACAAATCAAACGATATGGCAGACAAAATGATTGTGAAAGAACTTGACAACGTGACTGTCCGTTTCTCCGGAGACTCCGGAGACGGCATGCAGTTGGCAGGTAACATCTTCTCCACAGTGTCGGCTACCGTGGGCAACAGCATCAGCACGTTTCCCGATTACCCGGCCGACATCCGCGCCCCGCAAGGCTCGCTCACGGGCGTGTCTGGCTTCCAGGTGCACATTGGCGCCGGCATGGTGTACACGCCTGGTGACAAGTGCGACGTCTTGGTGGCCATGAACGCGGCTGCCCTCAAGACACAGTATCGCTACGCCAAGCCAGACGCCACCATCATAATAGACACCGACGCTTTCCGCGAGGCGGACTTGAAGAAAGCCGCCTTTGAGACCACTGACCCGCTCGCCGAGATGGGCATAGACCCGGACCGCGTCATTGCCTGCCCCATCACGCAGATGGTCAAAGACTGCCTGGCGGACTCCGGAATGGATGTCAAGAGCATCGTCAAGTGCCGCAATATGTTCGCCCTTGGTCTCGTGTGCTGGCTCTTTAGCCGCGACCTCGACGTGGCTTTCAACTTCTTGCGCGAGAAGTTCGCCAAGAAGCCCGGTGTGGCCGATGCTAACATAAAAGTCATCCAGGCCGGCTATGACTATGGCCACAACACCCACAGCTCTGCGGCCAACGTCTATCGCGTGGAGAGCAAAGTCAAGACTCCTGGCCGGTATATGGACATCACGGGCAACAAGGCCACGGCCTACGGACTCATCGCGGCTGCCGAGAAGGCGGGCCTGCGCCTCTTCCTCGGTTCTTACCCCATAACCCCGGCCACAGACATCCTCCATGAGCTGTCTAAGCACAAGTCTTTGGGAGTCATCACCGTGCAGTGTGAAGACGAGTTGGCCGGTTGCTCCTCGGCGCTCGGAGCGTCGTTTGCCGGCGCGTTGGGTGTCACGTCCACGTCGGGACCTGGCATATGCCTCAAGAGCGAGGCTATGAACTTGGCCGTCATCTTGGAGCTGCCGCTTGTGGTCATTGACGTGCAGCGCGGTGGCCCAGCCACGGGTCTCCCGACCAAGAGTGAGCAGACCGACTTGCTGCAGGTGCTCTTTGGCCGCAATGGCGAGAGCCCAATGCCCGTTGTGGCCGCCACTTCGCCTGTCGATTGTTTCGACGCCGCATATCAGGCTTGCAAGATTGCCTTGGAACACATGACGCCCGTGGTGCTGCTGACCGACGCTTTCGTGGCCAACGGCTCCGCCGCGTTCCGCCTTCCGGAGCTGGACAAGTTCCCCGCCATCAAGCCTCCATACGTGCCCGAGGAGCTCAAAGGCAAGTGGACACCTTATATGCGCAACGAGGAGACCGACGTGCGCTATTGGGCCGTGCCTGGCCGTGAGGGCTTCCAGCACATTCTTGGCGGCTTGGAGAAAGACAACAAGACGGGTGCCATATCCACCAACCCAGAGAACCACGACCTTATGTGCCGCCTCCGTCAGGCAAAGGTGGACAAGATTGAAGTGCCCGATGTCGAGGTGCTTGGAGATAAAGACGACGCCGACTTGCTCATTGTGGGCTTTGGCGGCACCTACGGCCATCTCCATGCAGCCATGGACGAGATGCGCGCCGCGGGCAAGAAGGTGGCCTTGGCGCACTTCAAGTTCATCAACCCGCTGCCCGCCAACACGGCGGAAGTGTTGAAGAGGTACAGGAAAGTGGTGGTGGCGGAGCAGAACCTTGGCCAGTTCGCAGCCTTCTTGAGAATGAAGGTGGACGGCTTCGTGCCGTACCAGTTCAACCAAGTCAAGGGTCAGCCATTCATCGTAAACGAGCTCGTTGAGGCTTTCGACAAGATTATCAAGGGTTAGGGTTAAAAAAGCATTTATCAGAACATCATGAGCGATTTCACTATAAACGACTATAAGAAAGGCCAGCCGCGCTGGTGCCCTGGCTGTGGAGACCATTTCTTCCTCGCCTCGCTCCACAAGGCCATGGCGGAGATCGGCGTAGCTCCGTGGGAGACGGCCGTCATCTCGGGCATCGGTTGTTCCAGCCGCCTGCCCCACTATATGGCCACGTATGGCATGAACACCATCCACGGCCGTGCGGCAGCCATAGCCACGGGCACCAAAGTGGCCAACCCCAACCTGACCGTTTGGCAGGTGAGCGGAGACGGAGACGGCCTCGCCATAGGCGGCAACCATTTCATCCATGCAAACCGCCGCAATATCGACCTCAACATGATATTGCTAAACAACCGCATCTACGGTCTCACCAAGGGACAGTATAGCCCGACGTCTCCGCGCGGTTTCGTCTCTAAGTCATCGCCCTACGGCACCGTGGAGGATCCTTTCCGCCCCGCCGAGCTCTGTTTTGGCGCACGCGGCCATTTCTTCGCCCGCGCCGTGGCCACTGACGCGCAGGGGACTGTGGACATCCTCAAGGCCGCTTATAAGCACAAGGGCGCGTCGGTCTGCGAGATTTTGCAGAACTGCGTCATATTCAACAACGGCACCCATGATGCGGTATATAATCGCGAGGGCCGCGAGTTGAACGCCATCTATGTGGAGCATGGAAAACCGCTGGTCTTTGGCAAAGACAAAGAGTTTGGCCTTGTGCAAGAGGGCTTCGGTCTCAAAGTGGTCAAGATAGGCGAGAATGGCGTGACTTTAAACGACATCCTGGTTCATGATGCGCACTGTCAGGACAATACGCTCCAACTCAAATTGGCGTTGATGGAAGGCCCCGACTTCCCCGTGGCTCTTGGCGTGATTCGCGATGTTGAGGCACCGACATACAATGACGCAGTCTGGGATCAGCTTGGTGAGGTGTCTGAGAAAAAGAAGTATCACAACTTTGCGGAGCTTCTTGAGACTAACGACATCTGGGAGGTCAAGTAAGTAAAACAACACCTCGAAAACGTAGTCTGTAACCCCGTTCCGCCACACATGCGGAACGGGGTTCGCTTTTGGCGGTGTGGGGGAGTACGATAAGATTTCATATATTTGCGAATAGCGAAAGAGCCAAAGGACGTAATGCCCATGATACAGATACTGAACCCCATATACGACACGTCGTTCAAGTTCCTGATGTCGGACGAGAAGGTGGCCCGGATCCTCCTGTCGGCGTTGCTGAAGCGGAGCGTGACGAGCCTGTCCATGTCCTCGCAGGAGTACGCGGACACCGTGGGACGCGACCGCTCGCCCGACCGCGACTACCCGATATACCGCCTGGACTTCAAGGCGACGGTGGAGGACGAGTCCCCGTCGGACGGCGCCCCTCGCCAGGAGACGGTCCTCATCGAGCTCCAGTAGGTGTGGCTCCAGACGGAGCTGTTCCGGTTTCGCAAATACCTCGGCGGCCAGTACTCGGACCCCGGCAACGTCCGCTCAGACGGCCGCACGCCCCGTCACATAGTGGCCATCTACCTTCTGGGCCACACGCTGCCGTCGATGCGCGAGCCCATAGCGTACGGCTACGGGCGGAGCCTTGTGGACTATGACGGCCGTCCCATCTCGATGGGCGTGCCGTCGGACTTCGTGGACAGCCTCACTCACGACATCGTGATAGTGCAGATCCCCCGCCTCCCGTCCCGCCCCGGCAACGCCGCTGAGCGCCTCCTGGGGATCTTCGACCAGCGCCACTGCGCCCCGTCGGACCGCTGCGTGCTGAACCTGCCGGACGGCGTGGCTGGGATGAGCGTTGACGAGCGCGCCGTCGTGGAGCGCCTCCGCGCCGGCCTGCTGGACTCCGAGATGCGCCGGAAGATGTCAGTAGAGGAGGAGATACTCTGGGAGCTGGACTCACGCGACGTGAAGATTGAGCATTACAAGGCCGAGGCGGAGAGGAACAGAGCGGAGGCGGAAAAAAGCAAGGCCGAGGCGGAGAGGAACAGAGCGGAGGCGGAGAAAAGCAAGGCCGAGGCGGAGAGGAACAAAGCGGAGGCGGAAAAGAGCCATGAGGCCTTGCGCCTCGCCGTCCATGGGTTTCAACGCATGGGCATGGGCGCGGAAGAGATAGCCCGCCTGCTCAACGTCGGCTCGGACGACGTGCGTGGGCTGATGGAAGAGACTAAAGAGGAGGGCGTATGATACAGATACTGAACCCCATATACGACACGTCGTTCAAGTTCCTGATGTCGGACGAGAAGGTGGCCCGGATCCT
>CAKUYZ010000041.1 GCA_934717675.1 uncultured Bacteroidales bacterium | reverse complement strand
GCATAACCAACTGCGACATGAGGGTGACGGCGGCCGATGACGGTTCCGTCCAATGCGGATTCTTGGAGACCGAGTTTCCTACCGCGGAACAATATTCTGATGGTGTGGCTTGCCAGTTACTACAGGCCGAGAGACCCGACCCCAGCTTGAAGATTTTCCACTCCACCATGCGCTCGGCCGCAGCCAAACAGCAGAAGGAGACCGGCGCATACGAAAGCCTTCTGGTCAACGCCAACGGCCTGATAACGGAGGGCAGCCGCTCCAACGTCTATTTCGTTGACAGCGACGAGCAGATTCACACGGCGCCCGATGGCGCGGTGCTGGGCGGAATCATGAGGATGAAGGTTATAGAGGCCTGCGGAGACCAACCGGACGTCCCCTTGGTTTTCGAGTGTGTGAAAGCCTCGGACGTCAGCTCCTTCAAGGCGGCGTTTCTCTCAAGCACGCCAATGCGTGTCTTGCCCATCTGCAAGATTGGAGACGTTGAGTTCGACCCGAAAAACACGACTGTAAGGCGTGTTATCGATGGCGTGGCCGAACTTGTAGAAAAACAAATAAACAGCAAATAAAGTGAGCGGTCACAGGTTCATAATAGCGACATTCGTGATGGCGTTCTTGCTCATCGTCATACCCTCGTGTTCTCATGAGGGCGATGAACTTGTGCCAAGCGTCGGAGTCGCAACATATGAGGTGACCTACTCAAAAGACCTACGGGACAACAGCACCTTCGGCACATTCCTCCCTCACAGCGTCACTTGCATATATGACTCCTGCCACGCCAAACTGATGGCCACAGCCCCGCTCGGATTGGCCAAGATAGGAATTGTAATCGGGGCGAGCGGAAACTTCGCCACGGTTGATTTTGACAATGCCAAGCTACTCCTTTCCCTCAACGACATGCTCGGTCTCGGAACAGAAGATAGTGATGGCTCGGGAGTTGAAGTGAAAGAGGCAGGGGAGTTAACCGACATTTCAGGCTTCATGTCCGCCCACCTGACAATAGAGCCTCGGTCTGCGGACCAGGCCGGCGGCAGCATAGACGTCTTCTATATTCCGTTCGGCGCAGAAAAATCAACGGGCGCGCTAAGGCCAGTAGATTTGGGAGAAAAGTCAGGCGGCCCGCATCTGCCAGGCCTCGTGACCGCGGTGAATGTGAAGCTAGGTGAAAGCAATGTGATGCTCTTGATAAAAGATGTCAAGCGGCAAGACCACGTGAAACCTAACGAGTTTGAACGCCCGCGCGGGTTTATCGAGGCTTCAAGGAGTGACATTGTGGCCATGTGCGACCTTCTGCTCAACTGAGCCACACGTCACGCCCCCCTCCCCTCCTTTCGACACATCAAGAAAAACACCTTTCCTTATAATGGCAAAAAAGACAGACAATGCGGGCGGGGCGGTGCCAAGCCCCAAGTTTCTGCTCGGAATAACACTCATAGGCGCAGGAATCCTGCTATTCATTGCCATAGGCTCATTCTTCTACACAGGTGGCTCGGATCGCAGCATATTCGACTTGCCGCTCGTGGATCTCATCACGAACAAGGATATTGAGGTGACCAACCCTCTCGGCAAAGTCGGAGCGTGGATTGCTGATATGCTCGTAACCGATGGGATAGGCGTGGCTTCGCTTGCCATACCATGGCTCATCACAGCCACAGGGCTGCACATCATTGGCGTCAAAAAAGTGTCGCTGAGCAAGCAGTTGGCCTACTGCCTAGGCTTTGCCATATGGGGCAGTATCGCGATGGGGTTTCTGTTCTCCAGATTCTCGGATCAGTGGTATCTGCTTGTGGGCGGAGCGCATGGCCACTTTATGGCCAAATGGCTGTCTAGCGCCATAGGGCCCGTTGGCACATTCGCGCTGCTAGCCCTGTCTCTCTTCGGCTTTATAGCGACAAAACATGAAAGTCTGCGAGTGAAAATCGTCAGTCTTCTACAAAGAATCAACATCAAGATTCCTCACATACCACTTGACACGGAAGAAGAGACAGCGACACCTCAAGCCGCAGACAGCCAAACGGAAGACGAGGAAAAAGACTCTGACATCAATGCGGACAATGAGGAGAGCGACTCATATGACGCGGAAGATGTTGGAGAAGCAGCAGATGCCGACAATCAGCAAGATGCGCCCACAACAAGCGAGGCTGGCAACTCTGATATGGAGGTGAGCTACGCGACTGACGAATATTCAGAGGACGAGCAAACGCCTCCCGCCCCCACGGAAGACAAAGGGCCTCAAGCGCCAGATTTCACCGTGACCAACACGCAGGGCGAAAAGATTGTAGACGGCGACCACTTGGGGCTCGACACTAAGTTTGACCCAACAGAAGGATTGCCCCATTATGAGTTTCCAAGCATCAACCTGCTGAAAGACTATGGCAAACAGACCAATGAGGTGGACCAAGACATCTTGATAGAGAACAAGAATAAGATCGTCCAAACCTTAGAGAACTTCCAAATACGCATAGACTCCATCAAGGCGACCGTGGGTCCTACAGTCACGCTCTATGAGATTGTCCCCGCCCCCGGAATCAGAATTTCAAAGGTAAAATCGTTGGAAGATGACATTGCCATGAGCCTATCCGCACTCGGGATAAGGATTGTGGCCCCACTGCCCGGCAAGGGTACAATAGGCATCGAGGTGCCTAACGCAAACCCTCAGACCGTGAGCATGCAGTCTGTCATCAGATCGACCAAGTTCCAAGAGTCTAGGGCTGAACTCCCTGTGGCCATGGGCAAGACCATAGCCAACGAGACGTTCGTCTTCGACTTGGCCAAGACACCCCACCTCCTCGTCGCGGGCGCCACAGGCCAAGGCAAATCCGTAGGCCTCAACGCCATAGTAACCTCCATCCTATACAAGAAACACCCTGCTGAAGTGAAGTTCGTGCTGGTGGACCCCAAAATGGTGGAGTTCAGCATATACAAGGTGCTGGAGAAACACTACTTGGCCAAGATGGACAGTGAGGACGAGGCCGTGATAACCGACATAGACAAGGTCAAGAGCACCCTCCAGTCTCTCACAATAGAGATGGACGACAGGTATAAGTTGTTGGAAAAGGCCTCCGTGAGAGGCATAAAAGACTACAATGCCAAGTTCATAGACCGCAAACTGAACCCCGAGAACGGCCACAGGTTTTTGCCATACATAATAGTCATAATAGACGAGTTCGCCGACCTGATCATGACGGCAGGTAAGGAAGTCGAGACCCCGATAGCGCGCATTGCGCAAAAGGCCAGAGCCGTGGGCATCCATATGATCTTGGCAACGCAGCGTCCGTCTACCAACATCATCACAGGCGTCATCAAGGCGAACTTCCCTAGCCGCATAGCATTCAAAGTCTCCAGTGGCATAGACTCGCGCACAATCTTGGACAGCACGGGGGCGCAAAGCCTGATAGGCCGCGGCGACATGCTTATTCAATTGACGGGCCAAATGAGCCCTACCCGCGTCCAATGCGCATTTGTAGACACGCCTGAGGTGGAGGACATAACTCAGTTCATTGCCAACCAGCCAGGTTACCCATGCGCATACCCGCTGCCCGATGTCACAATGTCGGCCGATGGCACACTTATGGAGGCCGACTCCGATGGCGCGCCAGGCAAATTTGACTCTAAGATACGTGAGATTGCGCAAATGGTGGTAGAGAGCCAAATCGGGTCCACGTCAAACATCCAAAGACGATTTGGCGTAGGATACAACAGAGCTGGCAAAATAATGGACCAATTGGAGCGCATGGGCATCGTGTCTCGGGCCGATGGCAGCAAGCCAAGAACCGTATATATTCAAACAGAAGCGGAACTTGACAAGATTCTCCAGAGTTTTGGAATCTCCAACTAGAAGTAAATGAGGGGTAATGCGTTAGCCCACGTCATGGGCATAATCACTGTCGCCATCTGGGGTGTGACGTTTGTCAATACGCGCTATGCCATCAGCAGCGGGCTTCACCCTGCTGAATTGTTTTTCTTGCGCTTCAGCCTCGCATACTTGTGCATTTGGGCTTTCACCCTCGTGAGGTCAAAAAGGCGTACGTTGTGGTCAGACAGTTTTAAAGATGAGCTGATATTTGTGTTGCTAGGAATCACGGGCGGGTCGTTATACTTTACCACAGAGAATTTTGCGGTAAAATATACCTACGTCAACAATGTCTCATTCATAGTCTGCACGGCTCCGCTCATAACCATTTTATTGGCGCGTATGTTCACACACGGCCTACGAATGAGCAAGCGACTAATCTTGGGCTCACTTTTAGCATTGCTAGGTGTCGGCGTGGTCATATTCAATGGTCATTTCGTACTTCAACTCAACCCCAAGGGCGACTTACTTGCGCTCTCTGCGGCAATAAGTTGGGCGGTATATAGTCTGGTCATAAAAAGCGTATCCGACGGCCGATATGGCGCAATCTTTGTCACGCGAAAAGTCTTTGCTTACGGCCTGCTCACCATCATACCCATATTCGCTTTCGACCCGTGGCACGTAAGTATTGATATGCTCTTGCGCCCGGCCGTATGGGGCAATTTGCTGTTTCTGGGCATCATAGCGTCTTTCGCCTGCTTCGTCATCTGGAGCTGGGTCATAAAAAATATTGGCGCGCTGAAGGCTACCAACTATGTGTATCTGAACCCTGTTACGACGGTCGTGGCCAGCGCCATAGCCTTAGACGAGCCAATGACACTGTTGGCCGGCGTTGGCTCCGCACTCATCTTGGCAGGCGTCTATTTTGCCAACACCGCCAAATTGAACTAAAGACGTCTGGCGACAAAAAAGGGCGGCATCTTGACCAAGACGCCGCCCTTGATATTTGGGATCTCGTCCTTAGTTCTTGAAACTGTGAATCGGCGCAGGAATCCTGCCACCGCGATTCACGAATTCCGAGCAGTCGAATTTATTGACGGGCATAATAGGCGCGTAGCCGAGCAAACCGCCATAGTTAACCTCCTCACCCACAGTCTTGCCAATGACAGGCAGAATGCGCACGGCCGTGGTCTTTTGGTTGATCATGCCGATAGCCGCCTCATCGGCAATGATGCCGGCAATTGTGGTAGCTGGCGTATCGCCCGGGATGGCAATCATGTCAAGACCAACGGAGCATACGCAAGTCATGGCCTCCAGCTTCTCTATGGTCAACGCCCCGGCGCGCACAGAGTCAATCATGCCCTGGTCCTCACTCACAGGAATGAAGGCGCCACTAAGCCCGCCTACGTAAGACGAGGCCATCACGCCACCCTTTTTCACCTGATCATTAAGCAACGCGAGAGCAGCCGTCGTGCCGGGTGCGCCACACTGCTGCAGGCCCATCTCTTTCAAGATGTCCGCCACAGAGTCTCCTATGGCAGGAGTAGGAGCCAAAGAGAGGTCTATTATGCCAAAGGGCACGTCAAGCCTGCGCGAAGCCTCTTGCGCCACAAGCTGGCCCACACGCGTGATTTTGAAAGCAGTGCGCTTCACTGTCTCACACAAGACCTCAAACGACTGGCCATGAATATGCGTCAGAGCGTGCTTCACAACACCTGGTCCCGACACGCCAACATTTATCACGGCATCGGGTTCTGACACGCCATGGAACGCGCCTGCCATAAATGGGTTGTCATCAGGGGCGTTGCACAAGGCCACGAACTTGACGCAACCGAAAGAGTCACGATCCGCCGTAGCCAACGCGATATCCTTCACAGTCTGACCAATAAGGCGCACAGCATCCATGTTTATGCCAGTGCGGGTCGAGCCCACGCACACCGAGGAGCAAACAAGATCCGTCTGCGCCAAAGCCTGCGGCAGGGAACGGATGAGCGTCTCGTCAGACGGGGTCATGCCTTTGCTCACAATGGCCGAGAAGCCACCCAAAAAGTTGATGCCGAGGTCATGGGCCACTTTGTCTAGCGTCTGCGCAAATTTCACATAGTCATCAGGCGTCTTGCATATCCCGCTCCCGACGATGGCCGCGGGCGTGATGCTTACGCGCTTATTGACAATGGGGATGCCGAACTCACGGGATATGTCCTCACCCGTGCGCACTAGGTCCTTGGCCTTGCCCATGATCTTGTCATAGACATTCCGGCACAGGGCGTCGACCGTAGAGGCCGAGGCACAGTCCAGGAGGCTGATGCCCATGGTTATGGTGCGGACATCAAGATTCTCCTGGTCTATCATCTTATTGGTCTCAATGACCTCAGATATGTTTATCATCTTCTTTCTTGCTAACAGAGGGAAAAGTATGTCTGACGGACAAAGACGAACGGGCTTAGAGGCGATGCATTTTATCAAAAATGTCCTCCCTCTGGCACTTTATCTGGACGCCAATGCCTCCGCCAAGGCTCGAAAGGTCGTTCACCACCGTCTCAAAAGGCTTGCTCGCCGAGGCGACATCGACCACCATCATCATGTTGAAGTAGCCCTGGACAATTGTCTGCGAGATGTCGAGGATGTTGATGTTGTTGTCTGCCAAATATGTGCAGACCTTGGCAATGATGCCGACAGTATCCTTGCCGACTACCGTGATGATTGCTTTGTTTGTCATTATCTGATTGATGAGGAATGTTCTTCGGTACTGTGAAACGCTAAGTTACAGAAAAAAAGCAAAACAATGGCACTGCCTAAATTTAAGACTTATTGTAGCCAAATTTTAATTCTGTTGTTATACTTTTGCCTCGAAACTGGTTGGTGTGCGTCTGGCAACACGCTCCTCCTTCCGTCCAAAGAACTTTCATGGAAACACTCTATCTCTGCATCGTCATATTTCTTTTCGCCTTGGCGGTGCTGGATCTCTCCATCGGCGTCAGCAACGATGCCGTAAACTTCCTTAACTCTGCAGTCGGCTCCAAAGCCGGCACATACAAGACGGTGCTGTGGGTTGCGGCCGTGGGCATTTTCCTGGGCTCCGCGTTCAGCAATGGGATGATGGACCTGACTCGCCATGGCATATTCCAGCCGGAGCATTTCACCTTTGCGGAGTTGATGAACATCTTTATGGCCGTGATGGTGGCAGACATCATATTGCTGGACATTTTCAACTCTTTAGGGCTGCCGACATCCACCACCGTAAGCCGCGTCTTTGAGCTTTTGGGTGCGTCTTTCACATTGGCGGCGGCAAAGATTATGGCAAACGAATCTAGTTTACCGCTGTCAGATTTCATCAATACGGATAAAGCCCTCACGGTCATCATCGCCATTTTCCTCTCCGTTGCCGTGGCTTTCTTCTTTGGTTCGCTTGTGCAATACATCACCCGACTTATTTTCACATTCAATTTCCAGCGAAACCTGAAATGGAAAATAGGCATTTTCGGCGGCCTGTGCATAACGGCCATCATTTACTTCATGCTCATAAAGGGCGTCAAGGACATGTCCTTCATGACGCCAGAGTTCAAGGCGTTCATTGATCAGCACACTGGCGGCATAGTACTGATCAGCTTCCTAGCCTCTGCCATCCTCTCTCAAGTTTTACACATAGTAGGTGTAAACGTACTGAGGTTCATCGTCTTGTTCGGGACTCTTTCTCTTGCCATGGCTTTTGCCGGCAACGACCTGGTAAACTTCATTGGCGTCCCGCTGTCGGGGTTTGAGATATTCGGATATTTCAAAGAGGCTTTGGCAAATGGCGTCCGGAGCCCGGAGCTCATGACCATGGATCGCCTCAACGACCCGAGCCACACTCCCGCATATTTCCTCATAATCTCGGGTATAATAATGGTCGTCTCCCTCGCCAACTCAGAAAAGGCGAAAAATGTGGTGAAAACCTCGGTCAGCCTCTCCAGCCAAGAAGGTGGAGACGAGATGTTCGGCTCGTCAAGCGCGGCGCGCCACATCGTCAGGTTCTCCCGCAACATTGGTGAATGGCTAGATGACCACACCCCACAAAGCGTAAGACGGTGGATCAATATGCGATTTGACACCAATGAGGCCATCATGCCCGAAGGCGCTAGTTTCGACCTTGTGCGAGCCTCTGTAAATCTGGTGCTTGCTGGGCTTCTTGTGGCTCTCGGCACCTCGTTCAAGCTGCCGTTGTCCACCACCTACGTCACCTTCATGGTGGCAATGGGCTCGTCCCTGGCCGACCGCGCATGGGGGCGCGAGAGCGCGGTGTTCAGAATCACCGGCGTCATATCCGTCATAGGCGGTTGGCTCGTCACGGCGGGTGCCTCTTTCATCCTTGCGGCGGTCATAGTGGTGGCCATGCACTATGGCGGAATTTATGTGTCCGCCGCCATTGTGATCGGCTCCATAATCATCCTCGTGAGGAACAATATGGAGTTCAAGCGCAAAGCCAAGGCAGAGAAGTCGCTCAAAGAGCAGGTCTACTCTGACATTGTGGCCTCGAAAGACAGAGCCAAGACATGGACGCTGCTGAAGCAATACATCGCCATCAACGAAAAAGAATATCTTGAATATATCAGCGGAACTTTCATTGCGCTCACCGACGCTTTCCTCAACGAGGACGTCAAGGCCCTCCGCAAAATCAACAACTCCTTGCCTAAGGAAAAGGTGACAATAAAAGCCATAAGGCGCAAACAGACCATGGCGTTGCGAAAGACCGAACCGCGCATGGCCATTGAGAACAACACGTGGCTACACTTGGCATACAACAGCAATCAGCAGATGATATACTGCCTGATGCGCATGTGCGAACCTTGCTACGAACACGTTGACAACAATTTTGCGCCACTGCCTAACGACTTGAAACAGCAGTTCTTGCCCCTCCGCGACGAGGTTGCGGACTTATTCCGGAAGAGCTTGGACATCATAGACAATGAGGACTATGACACCACAGTGGCTGTGAGAAACGACGGCGACGCCACCAAAACACGAATCTCACAGATGCGCAAGGATCTTGTGTGCCACATTCACGAGGATATGGACGCCTACTCCATAATATATGTCTATCTCAATATGCTCCAAGAGACCCAAGAGATGATCAGCTCTTTGCGTCACAACCTGCGAGCGCTTCGCAAAATAGAGCGGGAGAGCTAGACACCAAGTTGGCGCAATATGGCAGAACTGCGGGTGAGGCGTTGCGCCTCACCCGCAGTTTTTGTTACGCTTGTAAATGTCTGCACCTGTGTGGTTAAGTCATTTTCCAATCTATTAATATTGGCACACTTCGTAACGACATCGTTTTTACTTACTTTCGCGGAGTTTTTATTTCAGGCGAAGTGATTTACCTCCATTTAGTCTTGGCCATCGTGGTCGGTGGCCTCCTTATGCCCGTTCTCAGCCGTCACCTGTCCCCTCGCCTATGGGGGCCGATTTGCATTGCCGCGCTATCTTGCGTGGGGGTGGCTGTAGGCCTCAGCTCTTTGTTCTCAGCCCAAACTATTGGTGTGTTCCAGCACCCTGTCTTCGGACGAGTCGAGGTGACTTGCGACACCTTGTCGTCTTGGTTCGTCCTCATAGTGAGCGTACTCTTTGCCCTAGGCTCCATCTATGGCCGCGGATATTTAACACACTATACCGCCACAACGAGGCAACATTCTTTGCATTGGGTCGCATTTTTGCTAACATTGGCAGGACTGCTAATACTCCTGACTACCAAGAATTTGATCGTATTCCTTATAGGTTGGGAGCTTATGGCCATCGGGTCTTTTTTTGCCGTCATATTCGAATATGACCATGCGCAGGTACTTAAAGCCGGGCTTAATTACTTTGTCCAGTCTCATATTGCCGTCTTGCTCATAACCGTGGTTTTCGCATGGTCCATCGCCACCACTGGCAATACGTCGTTTGACGGTTTGCGCGCCTTCTTCGCAAACTCTACGGCGGCGACGCAACTGACGGCCATGTCGTTACTCATCGCCGGTTTCGGTTTCAAGGCGGGCATCGTGCCTTTTCACTCTTGGCTACCACTCGCCCACCCCGCCGCGCCAAGCCACATATCTGCCCTTATGTCTGGAGTCATTGTCAAGGCGGGCATCTATGGCATCATTCGTTTCGGATCAATGCTGCCCGGCGCGGAGGCGCAAATGCCCATAGGCTCGGCCCTTCTGGTCATCGGCATCACATCCGGCCTCTTCGGAATCTTGAATGCGGCGGAGCATCGCGACTTTAAGCGAATGTTGGCATACTGCACAATTGAGAACATCGGCATCATTTCAATGGGGTTGGGCATCGGCTTCATTGGGTTGGCGCAAGGCTCCTGCGTCATTGCCATGCTGGGCTTCGTCGGCGCGCTGTTCCACACCCTCAACCATGCCATTTTCAAGGCGTTGCTTTTCTTTGGCGCAGGCAATGTCTATGTCAGCGCGCACACAAGGAATATGGAGGAGCTTGGCGGCCTCGGCAAGAGGATGCCGCGCACTGCGCTCATCTTCCTCGTGGGTTCTCTCGCCATTGGCGGCCTGCCCCCCATGGGCGGATTCATCAGCGAATTGCTTATCTATTACGGGTTTATCGATGGCTTCGGCTCGCAGTCTTTGGCCGTCTCCGTCTTGATGGCTTTAGGAGGATGCGCGTTGGCCATCATAGGTGGAATTTCCATGCTGGCCTTCACAAAGGCGTTTGGCGTAATCTTTCTTGGCTCTCCGCGAAAGGCTTTGTCCAGTGACGTTAAGGAGGTTGACTCGTCAATGCTATGGCCGTCATATGCGCTCATCGCGCTTGTTGCCTGCGTTCTTCTCTTTCCAGCGCACATCACTTCTCACCTTTTTGCCGTCAGCCTGTCCACATTCAGCGCGACTGCTAACCCTGCCGACATCGCCACCCTCAACGGCATCGTGAGCCTAACTGGCAACGCAGGGCGCGCCATGCTCGCTTTCATCATATTAATCCTGGCGCTGTGGGCCATAAGGAAGCTCATAGCCTCACGCAGGCCCTACGCAGAGGGCGAGACATGGGGCTGCGGATATAAGAAACCCATTGCCGGAATCCAATATAGCAGCAAGTCTTTCGCAAAGACGCTCATTGACATGTGTCGGCCGTTCCTGCCCACAACGTCTCGTTTCTCTCCTTTGACAAACGAGGAGATATTTCCTAAAGACAGGGCCCATTTGAGCGTGGACAAAGACCTTGTTGACGATAAACTTGTGTCTCCTGGCACTGGCATGCTGCTGACGTGGTTGAGCAAGTTCCAATTCATCCAAAACGGAAGCCTCCAGAGGTATATCGTCTACGGGTTAGGCTATGTCATGCTGCTTGTGGCATCAGTAATGATATTCGGTTAAAGAGATTAGTTGACAAATGGTTAGTTTCCTGCTCATAATATTTTCGAGCCTGTTTTTCACGGGCATTGTGGTTCGCGTGAAGAGCAAGGCCCAGGGGCGTCGCGGGCCCGCTATTCTTCAGCCCATTTATGACGTCGTCAGGCTTTTGCGCAAAGGTAGCGTCTACAGCACCACCAGCGGACCCATTTTTCGCATAGCCCCGACAATATATTTCGCTAGCGTCGTCATGGCCATCGCCGTAGTCCCTTTCGGCGGCAAGGCCGGGCTCGTCTCATTCAGTTGCGACTTTGTCTTTTTTGCCTACGTTTTGGCTTTCGGCAAGTTTTTCAACATCATCGCCGCTCTCGACACTGGCAGCAGTTTTGAGGGAATGGGAGCGAGCCGCGAGGCGTTGTTCTCAATGCTGGCAGAACCGGCTTTCTTCCTGCTCATAGGCTCGCTTGGGCTTATTTCTGGCAACACATCATTTTCTGACATATTCGCATCATTCCACCTCGGCTCATATGCCTCCTATGCGTTTGCGGTCGTAGCAGCCTTTGTTCTTCTTATGATTTGCATGGTTGAGAACAGCCGAATGCCAATTGACGACCCCAAGACGCACTTGGAGCTCACAATGATCCACGAGGTCATGATTCTTGACAATTCAGGTTTCGACCTCGGCCTGATCATGCAAGCCACGCACTTGAAGTTCGCCATGTACAGTGCGCTGATTGCCAACCTTTTCATCGGCGAACTGCCGCTGTGGGCGGCCATTGTCGCATTCCTGGCCATTGAGGCTCTATGCGCCGTGGCAGTAGGCCTGACGGAATCTTTCATGGCCCGATACCGGATGAGCCACAATGCTCAGTTCATCTTGGCCCTTACGTCTTTAAGCTTGCTGATTTTCTTTGGCGTAAAAATCATATAGAGAGAAATGGTACATCTGCTGCTCATTCTTTTCATCATAACGCTCATATATTTCTCCATCGCCAACAGGTTGATGACATACGTGAGCATACTCACCGTGCAGGGACTCATCATTTGCGCGGCCGCGCTGCTCACCCTGGGGCAAATGACAATAGTCAACCTCACGACCATTATCTTGGAGACGCTCATTGTCAAGGCCATACTTATGCCCTATTTCATCCGGCGCGTCATTTTGGCAAACAAGATAACCCGCGAGGCCGAACCCTCGGTGCCAAACTATGTGTCGCTCCTCTTCTGCACGGTTGTCGTCATCGCCTCATACCTGATCTCGCTTACCGTGGAGTCCCCCACCCTCAACAAGACATATTTTGTGGCCGCGCTGGCGGGCATCTTCTGCGGGCTCTATTTCATCGCCACAAGGCGTAAGGTCATAACGCACGTGATCTGCTACGTCATAATCGAAAACGGGGCTTTCATACTCTCCCTTGCCATTGGCAATGAGATGCCCGTGCTTGTCAATATGGGTGTACTGCTCGACGTTCTTGTGAGCGTGTTCCTGCTCGTAATATTCATAAATAAGGTCGGCGACGTGACTAATGAAGGTGACGTGACTGGCCTCAACCAACTGAAAGACTAAAAAGGTCATGCTCAACACCATATTGATAGCCTACCTTTTGCTCTCGCTCGCAATGAGCGCGGCGCAGCTGGTCAATCGTAATGCGCTAGTCTGCCGCATTCTCATCGGCCTTTTCCTCACTACGCAAGTGGCCCTCACCTTGTTCACTGCAAAATGGCTAGGGATGCCGGGCAATGACTACTTTGCCGTAGATGGCCTCGGCGTGCTGCTCACCATCGTCGTGACCATTGTGTGTGTCGCGGCGTTTTGCCACTCCCGCAGATATATTGTTGAAAAAGAGGGAGGCAAAGACAACAAGGTCCGCGCGCAATACTATGGCGCAATGACAACCATAACAATGGCGCTCACCATGGCTAGCCTGTCGGCCCACCTGGCCGTGACGTGGATTTTTGTTGAGGTGACTACACTGAGCGCCTCGGCGATGATTTTCTACCGTCGGACGCCGAATTCAATCGAGGCAACGTGGAAATATGTGTTCGCCTGTTCCGTGAGCCTTGTGCTGGTGTATGTTGGCATTTTATTCACCTCCATATCAATGGGCGTCAACGCCGAAGACGGCCTCTCTTTTGCCACCCTCAAGAGCCATGCGAGTGAATTAGACACCTTGTGGCTCCAGATGGCGTTTATTTTCATTTTTGTCGGCTACACGGCCAAGATGGGTCTCGTCCCTATGTTCACAGCCGGCATCGACGCCAAGGATGCGGCACCCACGCCTGCGGCCGCCATTTTGTCTAGCGTCGTAATGAACGCAGGGTTTGTAGGATTCTTTCGCTTCTATGCCATCGTGGCGCAAACATCGGCCTACGAATGGAGCCGTATGGTCGTTCTTGCCACAGGCGTTATATCTATTTTTGTCGCGACCGTCTATCTCGTCAAGGTTCACAACGTCAAGCGACTCTTCGCATACTCCAGTGTGGAACACATTGGAGTTGTCATGCTAGGTGTCGCCGCAGGCGGAGTTGGGGTTTACGCGGCAATCTTGCACTTGGTTCTGCACTCTTTTGCCAAGTCCGCAGTCATGATGCACGTTGGCGAACTGTTCCGCATATTCGGCACTAAGCAACTGTCTCACATGGGGCGTTACATCAACAAGTCAGGAGCAGGGGCGGCTATCGTCATCATGGGCTTGCTTTGTGTGACCGCCATGCCGCCATCGGGAATGTTCATAACGGAACTGATGGTGTTCAAGTCGCTTATCGATGTCCGTTGGTGGGTGCCGTTGGCCCTGACTCTCATTTTGCTGTGCGTGATAGTGTGGGCCATAAGCAAAGATTTGCTGTCAATGCTCTTTTTGCCTGCTGAAGAACCGGAGTTGGTGAAGAAACCAGAGCATAAATTTCCTGTCGTTGAGGCCGTATGGCAAATGGTCATGCTCGGACTGTCCATTTGGTGGGGACTTTGGACTCCCGACTATGTCGCATCCCTCGTCAAGATGGCGGTTTCGCTAATCTGATATTTTTCACACAAATAGTATGCTTATACTACACTTTGGGAATATGAGGTATTTTTTATTGCTGTTTATCGCCTTTGCCTTCTGTGCGTGTGATAATGATAGTGACGACAAAGCGTTGGTTCAACCCAATCCGAAGCCATCAAAGTCCATCGCAAATTTCACGGGGATAGTGGAGTTCGCAATAGACGCGCCACAGATTCGTGAAGTGATAGAGCGAGATTTGACGGTAAACCCACCCTTCGGAGGATGCAATAAATATCAACTTATCTCAAGCAGAGCCGGCAAGGTAGAGCTATATGCCGTTAACACAGAGAACAGTAAGTCTGCTGATGGCTATATATTGAACTATGTTGACAAGGCGGAGTGGAAGGACAACTATAGATTGTTTCCTGCCGAGTCGGGGATT
Organism: uncultured Bacteroidales bacterium; assembly: GCA_934717675.1. Taxonomy (GTDB): domain Bacteria; phylum Bacteroidota; class Bacteroidia; order Bacteroidales; family Marinilabiliaceae; genus W3P20-009. The sequence goes on along the minus strand of CAKUYZ010000041.1, from coordinate 255 downwards.
ATAGGCTGGTATAAGTGGGATATTGTGCCTGCCAACGCAGAGGATGACAAGCCAGTCGCGACATACGATGTGTTTGTGAAGCGAAGTGGCGTCCCGGCCTCCTTGATTGGTAGTAAATGGTTTTTCTGCGAAGATCTTACGGAAAAATATCGTCAAAATTTCCCCAATGAAGACGTTCGTGCCGTGGTTCGACGTTTGGTTCTTTCGTATGTCAGCGGTGGGGATATTGTAAATGAGTAGGTAACGCAAAAAGAA
>CAKUYZ010000040.1 GCA_934717675.1 uncultured Bacteroidales bacterium | reverse complement strand
CCATGCGCCTTGCCTTGAGGCCACGGGCGGGCGTGGGCGGGTCCGCAAGATTGTCTTCAAGGTGAAGGCTTGAGCCGCGCCTATCCCTTCTGGGCAAAATATTTCCAAAGCGGGGCAACCATGGTGGCCTGGACAATCTGTTGGCCCTCCAGCAGTTTGCGCACGGCCTCTTCGTCCATCAGCGTCACGTCAATGTCTTCCGTAGGCTCTTGACGAGCGTCCCCGGCGCGCTCCACGCCGCGGGCCACGAAACAGTGGGTCATGTTGGTCATGGACGTGCCGTTTGGCGAGATGGTCAGGATCTCCTCCCACGTGCCGCCCGCATAGCCCGTCTCCTCCATCAGCTCCCGCCTTGCGGCATCTATGGGTGCCTCCCCGCTCTCCGCGCATCCGGCGCAAATCTCATAGGCCGTCCAGCCCATGGCGTGCCGATATTGGCGTTCCATCACGTGACTCCCGTCGGCCGTTATGGCTATGACGTTCACCCACTCAGGATATTCCAGCACCCAATAGTCGGGTATCTCCACCCCGCTGGGTTGGCGAATGTGGTCGCGGCGGACGGTGAGCCAAGGGTTGCGCATCACATATTCGCTGCTCAGCACAGTCCACCTCTTCGGGTCGTTTTCTTTTGTTTCCATTGGGGTCAAAAGTAATAATAAACAGCTACCTTAGCACGCCAATATTGGCATTTCGACAAACAAAAAATTGAGTGTGACATGAAACGTCCCGCGCTCACGCCCCCGCCCTCGGAGCCTGTCATGCTCCACGCCTGTTGCGCGCCTTGTTCCTCGGCCATAGTGGAGTGGATGCTGGCGCATGGCGTCCGCCCCGTCGTCTATTATTATAATCCAAACATATACCCCTATGACGAGTATGTCCATCGTCGAGACGAGAGCCGTCGGCACGCCGAGGCGCAAGGCTTGCGGTGGGTCGAGGGCCCGTATGACCACGAGGCGTGGCTCGACTCCGTCCGCGGCTTGGAAGACGAGCCTGAGCGTGGCTCGCGCTGCCTGCGTTGCTTCATGATGCGCTTGCGCGGCTCGGCGTTGGCAGCCCAGGAGATGGGATGCGGGTGTCTGACCACCACCTTGGCCTCTTCGCGGTGGAAGAGCCAGTTGCAGATTGACGAGGCTGGCGCCTGGGCGGAGAGTGAGACCGGAGTGACGTTTTGGCACCAAAACTGGCGGAAAGACGGCCTCAGTGAGAGGCGGGCGGCCTTGCTGCGCGAGTTCGCTTTCTACAATCAACTGTATTGCGGTTGCGAGTTTAGCATGAGGAATGGCGCCATGGCCAAGGCCACAATGGAGAGCGGGGAGGTGAGCTTATGAGGGCTGTAGTCGCCATAGCCGTCTTGGCCGCCACCATTGCCATTGTGGGCTGCGAGAGGGATTTCTCATCTCTCCCCGGTGCGCGAGACCTGGTTTTCTCCTCAGACACGCTCTCTTTTGACACCATATATTCAGGCATAGTCCCACCCACGGCCAAACTTACGTTGCGCAATGTGGGCGATGCCGACGTCACCATAGGGCGAATACGCCTGGAGGGGGGCGATGCCTCTTGCTTTGGGGTGAACATAGGGGGGCGGCCGCTCTCCAATGTGTCCGATGTGCGTTTGGCGCACGGAGACAGCCTCTACATATTCGCCAGCGTCCGCAGGCCCGAGCCGAGGGGTGGGCGCACCCTGACCAAGCTCACAGATCGCATTGTGGTGGAGAGCGGTGCCAACGTGTGGGAGGCTGTACTCGACGCGTCGGTGCTCAACGTGTGTCGTGTTGGCGGGGTTGTGGAGTCCGATGCGGAGTGGCTGTGCGACTCTGTCCCATATCTGCTGTCTGACACTCTGCGAGTCGCCAGTTCGGCTCGGCTTGTCGTGGGGCCTGGCGTTGAGGTGCTTATGTCTCGCGCCGGCGCGGTGGAGGTTCTGGGCTCGCTCGTTGTGGCGGGCGCGCCAGACAGGCGCGTCATGTTTCGCCCCATGAGGCAAGACGGTTTCTATGAGGGCATCCCGGGTCAGTGGGGCGGCGTGCTTGTGCGCGGCGGCGGCTCGGCCTCTCTCAACTATGCCGATGTGGCTTGCCCCACCAGCGGCGTGGTGGCGGACTCCGCCTCTTCTGTGACGGCCGACGGCCTGTGGGTGCGAGACGCCCTGCGTTCCGCCGTCTGTTCGCGCTGCGCGGATGTGTCGTTGTCCAATGCGTTGCTGACCAATAGCGGGGCCGCGACGTTAGATGTCGCAGGTGGTTCCGTCAGGCTGCTCCACGTCACCATTGCCAACTACCATGTGTGGGATGTGCGCCGTGCGGCCGCCATGCGCATTGTGAGGGCGGACAGCTTGGCCGCGATGCGAGCCGACGTGATGAACACCATCATCATGGGCTTCCTCTCAGCCGAGGTCGTGGTGGACTCCTTGCCGCTGTCCGATGTCTTGTTTCGCAACTGTTTGATTAAGGGCGATAAGAAAAAAGTGGAGGCGGAGGAGGCTGTCTTTCCCAATTGCCGCGTGGCCTCAGATGCGCGTTTTGCTGACAGAGCGGCGGACAATTACAGGCTCACTCCACGCTCCGAGGCCGTAGGGCTGGCTGACGCGTCATTGGCCGAGGCTGCGCCAACCGATTTTGAGGGCGTGCTGCGCCTGGGCGTGGACACCATACAGGCCGGGGCGTTCCAGACCTTGGTGCAAAGAAACAAATGACAGAAAGAAAATAGGAAGAACAGATGATACTGATGAGAAGAAAAGGGGCCTGCGCCCTCATGGCTTGTGTGGCTGTCGCACTGCTCTCAGCCTCTTGCGCCTCTCGCAAAGTGACGGGAGGCAGGCCTGCCGGCGGCGCCGCGGATACCCTTGTTGTGATGAGCTACAACGTAGAGAATTTTTTTGACCCTGCCGACAACCCGGAAAAGAACGATGACGACTTCACGCCCGATGGCGCATACCATTGGACTGAGTCCCGCATGCGCCAGAAGGCCAAACGAATTGCCCAAGTCATAGTCTCGGCCAACGGTTGGCGGACGCCAGACGTTGTGGGCCTGTGCGAGGTGGAGGGACCCGACAGCACGGGGCTCTCGGCCGCCGATTTGCTCGTGCGCTATGGCGGCATGGACTCGCGGTCATTGCACTACCGCCCCGTCTGCTTCCCCACGCCAGACCGTCGCGGCGTGGCCACGGCCTTGCTCTATAATGCCTACACCATGGAGCCGCTGGAACTGAGGCCTATATACGCCTCGTGCGCCGCTCTGGATCTCTTCACGCGAGACATTCTTTACGCCAAGATGCGCACGCTGCGAGGCAACGCCACGTTCCACTTCCTGGTCAATCACTGGCCGTCTAAATATGGCGGGGCGGAGCGCACCATCCCGTTGCGCAAGTTCGTGGCGCAACGCGCGCGGCAGGTCTGCGACTCAATCTTGGCCACCGACCCCGACGCCAAAATCATAATGATGGGAGATTTCAATGACGTGGCCTCGGAGCCGTCGCTCACCAATTTCCTTGGGGCGCGCACGCATTGTGACTCTTGCAAACTCATGAACCTGTCTGCCGACACGGAAGACTTCTCTTACAAATACCATGGCGTTTGGAACACCATAGACCACATCATCGTCACGCGTGGCGTATGTGCCAAGGGCAGGCCCGCTTTCTCTGTTGTCAAGCGCTCTTTTATGCTTGAGCCAGACGACCGCAACACCGGCATGAAGCCGCGCCGCACATATCTGGGTCGCCGTTACAATGTTGGGGATGATGGCGTTGGCGGCATATCGGACCACTTGCCGGTCATGATCAAAGTGGCCTACTGACGCTTTTGCGCCCCCGTGGCCCGCTGGGCCGTCACGGTGTCGGTCAGTTCGGCCGCCAGCTCCGTCGTGGAGTGAAACAGACGGTCGGCGCCGGCCTCCGTCAGCGCGCTGTCGGGAAGCTTGCCCGTGTTGACCGCCCACACCGTCAGGCCTGCGGCCTTGCCAGATATGATGCCCAAGGGGGCGTTCTCCACCACAAGGCATTCGCTCGCACCGTAGCCGCTGCGCTCCAAGGCCATGAGATATGGCTCCGGGTCCGGCTTGCCGCGCTTCACATCGGCGCCGCACACCAGCGTGTCCTGCCCAATGCCGAAAGCGTCATGCAGCTTGCCCACGAGCGATGGCTGGCGGGAGCCGGTCACGACGAACACCTTGACGCCCAAAGACGGCAGCGAGAGCAGCAGCTCGCGCATCCGTGGAAGGAACGGCGGCTGCGGTCGGCTGCGCATAAGGCTTGTCTTGTAGGCGTAGATGCGCTCCACGTCTTCGTCCGTGGCGGCGTGGCCTAGTTCACGGTTGAACACCAGGTTGATGGTGCCGCGGGCCGTGCGTCCCTCGTTGGCGTAGGCCTCCTCTGGCCGAAAAGCAATGCCCTCGGCCTCAAAGGCTTTGCACCAAGAATATTCGTGGTTTGGCATGCTGTCATACAACACGCCGTCCATGTCGAAAAATACTGCTCTTATCATTGTGGCAATGGCTGTCAAAGTGTCCGCAAAGATACCCATAATTGCCAATTCGGCGCAAAAGTCGTAAATTGCGAGGTTTTTCGTGGTCGCCGTAAGGGGCGGCGCGCAGAGATTTGCAAAAGGTGGAAGAACTGACAGTCTGCTCCCTGGCTTCGGGAAGCAACGGAAACATATATTATATTGAGTATTGCGGCGAGGCCGTGGTGGTCGATATGGGCATCAGCTTCAGGCGGTTGAAGAATAGGGCGCAGACCCGCCACATCGACCTGCGGAAGATTAAGGCCGTCTTGGTCTCGCATGAGCATTCTGATCATGTGTATGGCTTGCCGGCCTTGTGCCGTCAGACGGGTGCCGTGGCCTACATGACCCGCGGCACATTCGACGGCATGAGGGAGAAATATCGCCCGGAGCAGGGCTCGGTGAGGTTTTTCGACATCGGTGAGCGGCTCTCCGTGGGCTCGTTCGTCGTCCACAGCTTCGCCAAGCCGCACGATGTGGTGGAGCCATGCAGTTTCCGCGTCGAGGCAGGCGGCGTGAGCGTGGGTGTCTTTACAGACATTGGCGCGCCGTGCGCGGGGCTTGACGAGAGCCTGTGCCAGTGCCATGCCGCGTTCCTTGAGTCGAACTATGACCCGGACATGCTCCGCAATGGGCGTTACCCCGAGCACCTCAAGAGGCGCATAGTGTCTGGCTGCGGCCATCTCTCCAACGATCAGGCCGCAGAGACCGTCAGGCGGCTGCGCCCGCAGAAGCTTCACACCATATTCCTCTCGCACATCAGCCAAGACAACAACCGGCCAGACATCGCCCTGAAAGCCTTTGAGGATCTGGCTGGGCAATATACCATCAGGGTGATGAGCCGCCACGAGGCGAGCGACATTTGGCGCATCACGCCCGAGGGCTCGGCGTGCGTCCCGCCAGTGATAGAGATTCCCAAACGTCTGGACCGAGTGCCGCTGACCGTATGCTAAGCAAGGCGAAAAACATGAATTCCAAAGTTTTGACCATCGACGTGGGCAACACCAAGTCCAAGCTCGCGTTGAGCGATGGCGGCGTCCTGACTTCAGGCGTACGCCTGGCCGACCATGAGACGACGGTAGACGAGGCGTTGCGCATGGCGCGCTCGTGCGGCGCGGCGGGTTGCCTTGTCAGCAGCGTGGCCGAAGGCGCAGGAGAGATGGTTGCCAAGATGAGGGAAGGCGGGCTGCCGACGGCCTTGCTGACGGTGGACATGAGGCTGCCCTTTGTCATTGACTACGTCACGCCGCGCTCTCTGGGTTCAGACCGCATTGCCGGGGCCGTTGGCGTGCTGGCCACTTGGGGCAGAAAAGACGCCCTTGTTATTGACGCCGGCACAGCCATAACGTATGACTTCCTCTCTGCCGACGGCCATTTCCGCGGCGGTGCCATCTCGCCTGGCATAGCCATGCGTTTCCGCGCCCTCCATGCCTTCACCGCCAAACTGCCGCTGTGCGGCGCAGATGACTACTTTGGCGACGTGATGGGGCGAGACACGCGCCAGGCCATAGCCTCTGGCGTCATGTGCGGCGTGTGGGCTGAGGCGGAGCATTTTATCGGCAAACTCCGTGAGATGACCCCGGACGCCATAGTGGTGGTCACTGGCGGTGATTACAAAAATTTTGATTTGACAGCGAAAAAGGGCATATTTGCGAGCCCTAACCTAGTTCTTCAAGGATTGGCCTACTTGGCAGAATATAATATTGATGCCATTGTGAGTGTCTCAAAACTCTGAAAATCAAGGTTAAGGCAAGCCTCCACTCTCGCTAGGCTGCCTTCCGCATTCGTTTTGGCAGGCTTTTTGTCTAGTGTGGCGCAAAGACCATTTGTGGTGTCGGCAAGTGCTGTAAGACAGTCGCTCGCACCTCGTCGTTTAAAGAATTAATGTTTTTTAGCAAGGCTGCCGAAACCCTAGGTGAGGCGGTTTTGCCGCAAGGTGAAACAATTAAACCAAACAATAAGAGATGAATATCATTAAGATCTTGGCTGCCACCTCTCTCATGGCAATCCCAGCCACAATCTTCGCCCAGAAAGGCGTGGAGGACGGCTCGAAGTATGGCCATGGCGAGGACAGTGTCACGTGTATCATGAACCTGGTCCAGTATGGCGACCAGGTCAAGATGAAGAATTTCAAGGACGCTTACGAGCCTTGGAAAATTGTCTTCGAGCAGTGCCCGCTCGCCAAGGGTGTGGGCCTCTACACTGACGGCCTCAAGATTGCCAAAGGCCTCATCAAGACAGACAAGGCAAACAAGGACACATATTACGACTTCATCCTCAAAATCTACGACCAGCGCGCCAAATATTACGGCAACAACAAGAAATATCCCACCTCATACCTTATGGGTATGAAGGCGCTGGACATGGTGGCTTATAAGCAGGGCGACAAGGCAGTCCGCGCCGAGGTCATCAAGTTGCTCGAGCAGTCCATAGCAGGCGACCCATCCACCATCCAGCCCGCATTCCTCCAGACCTATATGGCTCAAAAGGCCGCGCAGTTCGCTGATGACGAAATCTCGGCCGAGGAAGTGGTCAACGCCTACGTCAAGTGTGGAGACCTTATGCCCAAGGTCGAGGCCGCCGGCGGCGAGAAGCTCAAAGAGAGCGTGGCCACATCGAAAGACAACATTGAGCAGATCTTCGCGCACAGCGGCGCTGCCGATTGCGCCACCCTGGAGAAGATCTTCACCCCGCAGCTCGCCGCCAATCAGGGCGATGCCGCTTGGCTGAAGCGAATCAACAAACTGCTCGGCAATGAAGACTGCACCGACAGCGACCTCTTCTACGCCACATCGGAGGCTCTCCACAAGATCTCTCCCGAGGCGTCTTCCGCCCGCGGCCTTGCCAAGATGTATCTCAAACAGAGCGATGTGGAGAAGGCCATCTCATACTATGACGAGGCCATCAACCTTGAGACTGACGACCAGCTGAAAGGCAAATATTATTACGAGAAAGCTCTCGTGCTCTTCTCTAGCAACAACTTCGCGGCCGCCAAGCAGGCAGCTGCCAATGCGGCGCAGCTTCGCTCCGATTGGGGCGCTCCCTATGTGCTCATGGCCAAGCTCTACGCCTCTGGGGCCCGTAATATAGGCGAGAAGGACTATGAGAAGAAGGCTGGCTATTGGGCTGCTGTTGACAAACTTGTGAAAGCCAAGAGCATAGACTCCTCTGAGGCCATACAGAAAGAGGCTACCGACCTCATCCGCCAATATTCTCAGTATTTCCCAAGCAAGGAGGATCTCTTCTTCGAGGGCATTAAGGATGGCTCTGCCTATCATGTGGGCGGTTTCATCAACGAGAATACCACGGTAAGGGCCAAGAAGTAAGCAACCACTTCAGAATGAAGGGGCTTCATACCATCATCCACAACGTGGCGAGCGGTGCTGTGGCACTGCTTGCCACGTTCTTTTTCACGTCTTGCCTGCGCAACGAGCGCAGCGAGCTGACGGCCGTGGAGCAGGAGATGGAGAGGGCTAGCCTCTCCGCCTATGACTTGCATACCTTCGTGACCGACTCTGGAAACTTCAAATATGAGTTCATCACGCCAGAGCTCCAACAATATGACAATGTGGAAGAACCGTATGTTGACTTCCCTGGCGGACTGGACTTTAAGATGTATGATGAGCAGGGGCGAGTTGTGAAAAGCCGCGTCAAATGCAACAAGGCGCGCTATTTTAAGAAACAGAACCTCTGGGAGTTGGATAATGACGTGGAGGCTGTGACGGAAAAAGGCGATGTCTTGAACACGGAGCAAATGTTTTGGAACACGGCAGAACGGCGAATTTATTCTGACAAGTTTGTCAAGATAACCACAAAGGGACAGCTCATAACGGGGCGCGGCTTTGAGAGCGACGACCGCATGAGCAAATATGAGATAAAGCGCCCAGGTGGCGAGATTGACGTGGAAGAGAGCAAATAACGGGTTTCTGTTTGCCAATGACATGAGCCCCTGCGCCCGTAAATGCGGCGCGGGGGCTTTTCTGCCTTCTAGTGGCACGATTATTGAGGAATGTGGGCATAGTGGGCGTGCCGTTGTCGCGCGTCTAAACAGACTAACCATGAAAAAATTCGTATTGCTTATGAGCGTGGCCCTGATGGGTCTTTTTGTGGTCTGCGGACTAGCCAAGGATAAATCTGTAAACACTATGACAGACCAAGAGTTGAAATGTGCCATAGATTCTTTGGCCAAGATTGAGCAGCCTCTCAGTGCCGCGCCGCTCATTGCCGAGGCCAAGAAGAGGGCGCGAGCCGCGCAAGACACTCGGTGGATGCTCTCTCTGGTAAAGACTGACATTCGCCTCAACGGGCGCAGGCTGTTGCGTGAGACCACGCCCAGCGCCGAGTTCACGAAGGCTGCGGCTGATGCCTGGATCCCGCTGCGCCAGTTGCTCTCATTGGAGGCGTTCTTGCAAAATGATGACTCGCTGTCCACAGCCAAGGCCGCTCTTGCCGAGCCGGAGGCGTTGCGCTCGTATAAGGCCGAGCTGGCCGGCGTGGAGGGATGGGCGGCACGGATGAACTTGTTGGACTACATAGCGACGACCATAGCCCTTCGCGGACATATGTGGAGGAGTTCCGCAACCGAGGCCGCCTCGTTGGCCGTTAGTGAGATGGAGAGCGCGGCTGTGGCCAATGACGACCGCATGTCAAAAATATTGAGCCGCGTCTTACGCTTCACAATGCCGAGAGAGGGCGCCAAGGCGGACGTGGCAGACAGCCTGATGAAAGACCTGGAGACCATTGGCGCGCGGACAGGCGAGGAGTTGGCCCTTGTGAACTTTGCCAAGGCGGCATGGCTCACGGAGCGGGCAAAAGCCGTTGGCAAACAAGATATTTCAGAAGCCGACGCTAAAGTGGCCGAGGCTTTGGCTCTGTTCAAGGGGGCTGCGAAAACATTGGCAGGCTCGCCTTTCGCCACGCTTGCCGAAGAGCAGGCGCGATGCATTGAGAAACAGGAGGTCTTTGTGGGTTCCGATGGCCAAGTGGTGCCAGGTGGCTTTTTGCCCATATACCTGAAGTATCGGAACACGGACGAGGTGACGCTTAAAGTATACCGCGCGCCAGACTTAGGAGACAAGCCGATGGCTAAAGTCTTGAAGACGACAAAGTCTGTGGAAGAGAAGGCGATGCGACTGCCAAAGACGGACATCAGACTAAACGTCTCATCGGCCTATGCGGAGCTTGGCGGCCTCAAGCCCGGGCTCTATGTCGTGGCCGCTTTCATAGGTGACAGCCTGAGGGCCGCGGAGATGGTCACGTGTTCGCAAATCTGCGTGAGCAATTTCTCACAAGACTATGGGGGCAGGATGGTGCTTGTGAAAGACTATCTGACGGGCGAGGCGTTGACTTCCGCCACCGTGAATAAGAAGAGCAAACCTGACGCCGACGGGTGGTGCCGTCTCAACGTGACAGGAGACAACAGGGAAGTCGTGATTCGCCGCGCCGATGACACGTTCCGCTTCAAGTCCTACGCCGATGGACAGCGAGACAGATTTAACTCCGAGAAACGCGTTAAGCGCGCGAAAGTGTTGACCGACAGGGCCATATATAGGCCAGGGCAGACGGTGATGTTCAAGGCGTTTGTCTATAACTCTGGCTATGACCAAGTTGAGCCGGCAGCAAAAGGCGCGCGCTATAAGCTGACGCTCTATGCGCAAAACGGCAAAGAGCTGGCGCACCAAGACTTGCGCCTAGATGACCTTGGCTCGGCTTGGGGTGAGATGGTCGTCCCGGCCGATGCGCCCAAAGGTGGCGGCTACGTTTGCGTGGAGGAGAAGAACGCGCGTTTGTGTTGGCAGTCGGTGCGCATTGAAGATTTCAAGAGGACGGACAACACCGTCAGCATAGACCCGTTCACTGAGGCTTTGTTGCCCGGGGCCACGGCCACGGTGGGCGGAGTGGCAAAGTCGGCCGCCGGACTTCCTGTGGCGGGAGCCTCCACAAAATATACCATCTCGTCAGAAGACGGCGAAGTGCTCTGCGATGGCCTCACCACAACAGATTCTGACGGACGTTTCGGCTTCTCATTTAAGACCAAGGATGAAGACGAGACATACTCCATTGAGGTGCGTGTGACCGACCTGAAGGGAGAGACTGCCACAGCCCAGGCGTTCTGCCACTTATGGACTCAAGGATCCAGCATCAACGTTGAGCAAGAGGAAGATGTGGACGTTGTGGGTGGAGGCCATAAGCTTAGGCTCCGCTCCGTAAACTCGAACGGATGGCCTTTCGCATCCACTGTACACCTCAAGCTCACCCCCTACGAGGCCAATCGCGGCTTGCGCCCTAAGGTGACCACGGTGGTCGATACCGTAATATGCGCAGCCCCGCATCTTGATAACCTGCCCGCCTCCGCCTCTGGCAATTTGGCCAAGAGACCAGCTTTTGAGGCCGACTATGACGTCCGCGGCAAGCGCGAGCTGTGGCTCGACTCCTTGGGACTTGTTCCTGGAAAATATGCCATTGAGCTGACAGGTAAGGCATTAGATGGCTCGCCTCTCAAGAGCAAGTCTTGCGTGACACTTTTGGCGCAAGAGGGGCCGACGGCCGGGCTAGACTATGTGGGCGTCTTCGCCCCAGACGAGGTGACAAACGGGGAGAGGCTCAACTTCAAGGTTTTCTCTGGTTTGGCGGATGCTCACGTGAGCGTCGTCGTGGCGCGCCGTGGCAAGATGGATTGGCGGCGGACCGTAGACGTGTCTTGCGGCGTGGCCAATGTGACATATGACGTTCCTGCTGACGCTGTGGACGGCGAGACGTTGCGCATTGTGGCCAATGTGTGCAAAGACGGACGTTCTTACTTCGCGGAAGACCGAGAAGTGCGCGTGCGCCGTCATGAGAAGGCTTTGACGCTGTCTCTCAAGACTTTTAGAGACCACTCGCGGCCTGGCGCGCGGGAAACGTGGACCATATTGACCGACATGGGGCAGGGGGGAAGCATCGTCTCCTCAATGTATGACAGCCGCCTGGATGAGTACGTCAGCAGCGACTGGGACCCGTCTTTTGACAGGCTGACGGTTGGCAATGGGGTGTATCATTGGAGCGTGTCCCCCTCTTTGCCTTATCGTCCCAACGAGGGCTTCCCTGTTGGCCTGCAATATTGGTGGAGTGGGTGCGACTACTCATTAAGCGGTGTTTTGCGCAATGCCATGGACGGTCTGACGGCCAAAGGAGACGCATGGCAATACTTGGAGGCTCCGATGTTCGCAATGGCCTATGGCTCGCCTCATGTCCGAGGCTGCAGGATGAATAAGTCGGCTGGCGTCTTGAATGAGGTTTTTGAGGCCGATGCCGATCTGTGTGAGGAGGTTGTTGTGAATGGCAAAGGCAATGCCTTGGCCAGTGATGAAGATGACGCGGGCCAAGGTGACGATGACGTGACACTGCGCTCCAACTTTGCCGAGACCGTGTTCTTTGAGCCCGACTTGCGAGCCGACTCGGCAGGTCTGGTGACGTTCTCTTTTGATTTGCCTGACAACCTCACGACATATAAATTTCGCGCCTTAGCCACCGACGGCCGGTTGCGCAGCGCCATGGTCACCCAGACGCTCACGGTGAGCAAGCCGCTCAACGTCCGCCTTGGAGTGCCGCGATTCCTTACCGAGGGGGACACGGTCTCCATAGCCGCCGATGTCACGGCGGCCGACACGGCAGTCTCGCACGCGGCGGTCTCGCTCACAGTGTCGGACGCGGAGACGGGCCGGACGTTGATGACGTTGCCAACCGTTGAGGTTGAGTTCGGTGACGTGCTGTCACAAAAAGCCGTTTGGCAGCTCACGGTGCCGCTTGGCGTAGAAGGCATTAGGCTAGAGGTGATTGCCAAGGCCAATGGAGCGTCAGATGGCGAGAGGGTGGAGCTGCCTGTGGCGCAGCTGTATAGGCAAGTGACAGAGAGCCACACCTTTGTGCTGAACAAGAAAGGGGAGCACACCATTGAGAACCCATTTGACGGAAAAGGCACTAAGGCTCTCACATTCTCCTACACCAGCAACGCCTTCATTGAGGTGCTGCGCTCGCTGCCGCAACTCGGGAGCGGATGGCAGCCCTGCACAGACACATACCTGTGCCGCTACGAGACGGCCGCCATAGCCCAGATGCTCAAGCAGAAACCAGAGGTAGCCAAGGCTGTGGACTATTTGCGGGATCATGCCGCAGCCGACACCGCCGCCTATCGCATTGCCGACGCGGAACACACGCCATGGCTCTATGTGGCCAAGGCGTTGAGGCGGCATGACAAGGATGTGGTGAAGCTCATGAGCGGCAGCCACGCTGACAAGATGAAGGCCGAAGCCATTGCCAAACTTGCCAATATGCAGTTGCCAAGCGGCGAGTTCCCGTGGTTTAGCGGCATGGATGGCTCGCGGTGGATGACGGTGAACGTCGTCAGCACCCTTGGCGAGATGATGCGGCTGGGCGTGGTGAGGGCCGATGAAAAATATGTGGCACAGATATGCCAAAAGGCCATCCCCTATCTTGACAAACAACTGGCGGCAAGCCTCAAAGAGTACAATAAGTGCCTGGCTGAGGCGGGCAAGGCTGGGGGCAAGCGAGACTTGCTCCTAGACAACATGACCCTGGAGCTGCTCCACGCCCGCCTGCTCATGGGCACCAAGGTAGGCGCCGACGCTCAGTCGCTCCTTGACGTCTTGCAAAAACATTGGCAATATCCGTCGGCGTGCGACCGCATCACGGCATCCACCATCTTGGCGCAGGCTGGCCGCACGGCAGAGGCGCGGCTGATTGTCAAGAGTTTGGAAGGAAATTTGGTGCAGACCAAAGACGGCACGGCGTTCGTTGCCGAGACCGGGTTCTTGCGCCGCCGCGCCCTTGTCGAGGCGCAAGCCATGCTCATAATGACCCTCCAGCGGCTCAATCACACCAGCCCAAACCTGCCAAAGCTAATCAACCATCTTGTGCTGATGAAGCGCGGCTCCGATTGGCCCGACGCTCAAAGCTCCAGCCGAGCCGTGCTGGCTCTGTTGGCTTCGCAAGCCAAGGTGGAGGCGAGAGACGTGGTGCGCATAGGTGGGCAGGAGATTGTCTGCGATGTGGAGCAGCCCAAAGTGGACGTCTCGCTAGACCCTGCGGCCGATGTGGCCAAGGCGCAGGTGACAAAGAGCGATGGCGTGGCCTCGTGGGGCAGTTGGCAGCGCGTGGCGTTCGTTCCCCAAGACGGGGAAATGAAGGCCGATGGCTCTGACAAACTGAGGGTTGAGAGGCGGCTAGAGGTGCGCCGGCAAGTGAATGGGCGCATGGAGTGGGTGGCTCTGGGCTCCGAATCGCTGGCCATAGGAGACCAGGTGCGCGCCACGCTGCGATTCTATAATGACGAGCCTCTGAGCTTCGTGAGACTGCGCGACCACAGGGCGGCGGCCTTGGAGCCGGAAGACAAACTCTCTGGCTACCGCGGCTGGTGGTGGTGGCGATGGACTGATGCCGACGTGCCGACGCCGCCGCACTATATGTCCATCGCTGACGAGACGGTGGAGTTCTTCATTGACTATCTAAATGACGGGTGGCACTCGGTGAGCTACGTCATGACGGTCACCAACAGCGGCGACTTCGCCGGTGGCTATGCCGATGCCACGTGCATGTACGACACCGAGATCGCGGCCCACTCCGAGGGCTTGAGAATAAAGACGAGATAACGAACTGAAAAAATAAAAAGGCAATGATAAACGTTGGAGATGCCGCCCCGGAACTCTTGGGGCTGGACCAAGATGGCAAAGAGGTGCGCCTGAGCGACTTCGCCGGCAAGAAAATAGCCCTGTACTTCTACCCAAAGGATAGCACGCCAGGCTGCACTAGCGAGGCCTGCAACCTGCGAGACAACTATGCCGCCATGCGCGCGGCGGGCTACGAGGTGGTGGGTGTGAGCGTAGACGACGCCGCGAAGCACAAGAAGTTCATATAGAAGAACGGACTGCCCTTCCGCATGGAGGCGGATACCGATTCCGGCAAGGCAACCATCTGGCTCAACGGCAAAAAGACCAAGGTAGTCGATTTCGAAAACCCGGCGAAGTTCGTGGACGGCTTCCGGATCTCCTATGAAGCCTATAAAGATTCGCTTCTCATGTTCTCGGATATCATCGCCTGGGTCAAGCCCGAAGAACCCGAAGACTATGTCCCGGCACCCGTTGTTCCCAAAAAGAAGGGCGACTATGTGGTCGGCATGAACATCTGCTCGCTGTGGCGTGAAGGTTCGCACGCCGGCTGGGACTGCATTTCGCCGTATGACGATGTCAACACCGTTCTCGGCTTCTACGATGAGGGACTTCCCGAAACCTCCGACTGGGAAATCAAATTCATGGTTGAACACGGTATCGA
>CAKUYZ010000039.1 GCA_934717675.1 uncultured Bacteroidales bacterium | reverse complement strand
TCTTATGCTAGAAAAGACTAAGCCCCTCCAACGCGCCACTTTGGCTGAGAACATTGCGGGAGACACAGTGGTGGGGCACGCCACGGCTTTCTCTGCGGCCTACGAGGCTCTCGCCGGCGTCTCAGTCTCTCCAGAGTTGGCCTACGATCGCACGGTGGCACTTGAGCATGAGCGCATTGCGGTGCATACAGGAGATCTGAGCGCCATATGCACCGACATTGCGTACCAACTGGGTAATGCCGTTTTCGGCCGCCTCCGCACACCTATGATAAACTTCTTTCAGAAGTGGTGTGGCAGCCGTTTTGCAAAAAGTCTGATACGGCCAGGCCGGACTAACTTTGCGTTCACCAGGGCTTTGGCGGACACTTGGCTAGAGACCGCCGCGGCTTTCGAACCCGATTTCCGAGAAATGGCCGAGCAAATGTTTGACTTGCCGTCCGTCTTGTCGCGCATTGAGCGCACGGGCGTAGTGTCCATCGAGACGGCATTGCGCTTGGGCCTTGTCGGGATGCCTGCCAAAGCCTCGGGGCTAGGTCGCGACGTGAGGGCTACGCATCCCTACTTGCTTTACAAGTCTTTAGGTGTGGTGCCGGTCGTTTTGCAAAGTGGCGATGTCTTCGCAAGAGCCAAAGTGAGATATGAGGAGGTCTTGCAGTCTCTCGCTAATGTGCGCAAACTCATAGAGATGAGACCCGAGAGCGACGTTCGTGAAAGTTGCGCCGAGCTGAGTCTGCGGCCCGGCATGACTGTCGTGGCGCTCGTGGAGGGGTGGCGCGGGGTCTTGTGCCATGTGGCTCAGACTGATGGCAATGGCGCCTTGTCCACATATAAAGTGGTGGATCCTTCTGTCCACAATTGGATGGGGCTCGCTATGGCAGTCCGCGGTAATGGCATTTCCGACTTCCCCATCTGTAATAAAAGTTTTGATTTGAGCTATTGCGGCCACGACCTTTAGTCGTGCCGTTCCGAATATTTAGCTACGAAAGTGTTAGAGTCTCTCAAAATTTGGCTTCACCAAGGACGCCAATACATACCTGACGTAACCACGGCCGATGTTCCAGGAATCTTCAGAGGCCGTCCCGTCATCTCAGATGCAGAGGTCGATGAGGATAGCCTGGTGGATCTTTGCCCCACGGGGGCTATCGGTGCGAGACCTCTGAGCATTGATTTGGGGCGATGCACTTTCTGTGGCGAGTGTATGTTCACTTGCCCACAGAAAATCTCTTTCTCCAAAGACTATCATATCTCGTCCAACGAGCGTGAGGACCTCATTGTGAAGGCTGGCGAAGACAGGCCCATCGAGGTCAATCCAGACAAAGTCCGGGCGGAAGTGCGTCGCCTCTTTGGGCGTTCCCTCAAACTGCGTGAGGTGTCGGCGGGTGGCGATGGCAGCTGCGAGATGGAGTTAAACGCCACTGGCAACGTGAACTTTGACATCGGACGTTTCGGTATTGACTTTGTCGCCTCGCCTCGTCACGCCGACGGCATTGTCCTTACTGGCCCACTGTCCGAGAATATGGCGCAGCCATTTCTCGATGCCTATAATGCGGTGCCAGACCCCAAAATCTTGATCTTGGCCGGAGTCGATGCCATAAGTGGTGGCATTTTTGACGGAAGCCCGGCCCTCAACCGCAAAGTGTTGGACGGCTTGCGTGTAGATTTATACGTGCCTGGCAATCCCGTGCATCCGCTCACTTTCATCAATGGTGTGCTTGCCATGTTGGGACGGAAAAATAGATAACCGTATTGTGGAGGCCGCTTTCTTTGCCTATTTTTGCTGTCGCGAGCGTGGTAGTCGCCGTTTGGCCCAAGTGGTGGAATTGGTAGACACGCTAGTTTCAGGGACTAGTGGTAGTGATATCGTGCAGGTTCGAGTCCTGTCTTGGGCACGGAATAATCTTCGGGTGAGGTTGGTCTTGAACAAAGGCAACCTCGCCTTTTTGTTTTCTTATAGCCATGTTGTTAGACAATAAGTACGAGATACATTTCGCCCCACTTCAGGGGCTGACTGACGTGTCGTTTCGGCGGCTGCACTCCACTCTCTTTGGCGGTGTGGACTTTTATTACACTCCGTTCTTGCGCATTGAACGCGGGCTTTTCCGAAAGAAAGATCTCCGGGACCTGTCAGAGGACCAATTGCCAAACCTTGTGCCGCAGGTGCTGCCGGGTTCTGCTGACGAACTGAAGAGGCTCTGCGAGCCAATTTTCGCCAAGGGACTCAAACGCGTTGATGTCAACATTGGTTGCCCGTTCCCTCCCGTCATGTCTCATGGACGCGGTGCCGCGCTCATCAACAACCCAGACACTCTGGACGATGTGCTCAAGGGCATCTCATCTCTCTCGTCCGAGGCCGAGTTCAGTCTCAAGATGAGGTTGGGCTATTCAAGCCCTTTCCAATGGGAGAATGTGATAGACGCAATCAACGCTACGCCGCTGCGTCATGTCACCATGCATTCGCGCATCGCCAAGCAACAATATCGGGGCGTGTGCGACACTGAGGCGTTTGACAAATTCTATGGCCGTTGCTCGCATCCTGTCATTTACAATGGCGACCTGCTGACGCCTGCCGATGTTGAGGCTGTCGTAAATCGTTGGCCTGGTGTCCGTGGCATCATGATTGGCAGAGGCCTACTTGCCGACCTTGCCCTGGCGGCAAAACTCCGAGGTCTGCCAGAGGCCGACATCGACGCCGCGTTCCGTCAGCTGCATGATGGGATGCTCGCCGATGCGCAAGCGCGTATGACAGAGTCCAGGCAAGTGGCTGAGCACATGAAACCCTATTGGGACTATTTTTGCCAAGATGAGAACTTCCGTCGTGAGGTTAAGGCGGTCAGGAAGTCACACACAGCCGACCAATACATTGCGGCGGCCGCTGCGCTCATCAATGCGATGTCCCGAGCGAAGAAATAGGCCGTGAGTCATAATTCAGATTCCTTCATGGAGTGTAGGCGTGGCTGCGGGGCGTGTTGCGTCGTCATATCCATCAGTTCGCCCATCCCCGGTTTGCCAAACGGCAAGCCGGCGGGTGTGCGGTGTCCGCATCTGACTCAAGAAAACCTTTGTGGTCTGTGGGGCGACCCGCGCCGGCCCGCTGTTTGCGGCGGTTTTAAGGCCGAGCGTGAGTTCTGTGGCGACTCTAATGAAGAGGCAGTCGCCATCCTTAGCAAATTAGAAGCCTCTTGCGCCGCGCCAATAGAGCAAAAGGGTACATTTTGATGGCGATTGGGAAACAGCACAAATGCGAGAATATATTTTTTTATTTGATGATATTTCGTTAACATTGCACGTGCGCTTAGCCGTCCGCACCATCGGTGCGAGATGCTTATGAGCACAAGTTTTTTCATGAATTTGGGTTAGGTTAGGACAAGGCGTCGACGTGAGTCGGCGCCTTTTGTGTTTGATAGGCCCAATTACACCATTCCGACCTCATCTTCGGCCTCCCCTTTATGCCCGTCTGTTGGCCGAAATATAGGCTTCTGACGCGCAAAATGGCGCAATGGCTTTGCCCATGGGTGAAAATGTCGTAACTTAGTAGGGTGGAATCTGTGCGATTTTTCGTGAGATTTCTTCCAGCTCCTACTCGCTTCTAGAGTTCGGGCTGCTAATCAGAAACGTTAACAGTAAATAATGGCAGAAGGAGAACGGATAATACCCGTCAAGATTGAGGAGCTGATGCAGCAAGCCTATATCGATTATTCGATGTCGGTGATTGTTGCGCGTGCGCTGCCCGACGCCAGAGACGGCTTTAAGCCTGTCCACCGGCGAATCTTGTTCGGTATGAGCGAGTTAGGTCTCACATCAGACAAAGAATACAAGAAATCGGCCAGGGTCGTCGGTGATGTTTTGGGTAAGTATCACCCCCATGGCGACTCTTCGGTCTATGAGGCGATGGTGCATATGGCGCAAAATTGGGCGCTGCGCTACCCGCTCGTAGATGGCCACGGCAACTTTGGCTCAATTGATGGCGATGGCCCCGCGGCCATGCGATACACTGAGGCCAGGATGCAGAAGATCACTGAGGACCTCATGATGGATATCGACAAGGAGACTGTCGATATGAGAAAGAACTTTGACGAGTCGCTCGATGAGCCTACGGTTTTGCCGACACGCGTGCCGACGCTGCTCGTCAACGGATCTTCCGGCATCGCCGTTGGTATGGCGACAATGATGGCTCCGCACAACATAAGGGACGCCATCAACGCCTGCGTCGCCTATGTTGAAAACAAGGATATCGACATTGAGGAGCTGATAAAAATCATCAAGGCTCCTGATTTCCCAACGGGCGCTACCATTGTTGGTTACGCCGGGGTCCGCGATGCGTATCTGACAGGCCGAGGCCGCATTATCGTACGGTCTAAATACGACATTGAGAACATCAATGGACACGACTGCATCGTGGTCAAGGAGATTCCGTATATGGTCGTCAAGAAAGATTTGGTGGAGAAAATTGCCGAGATGGCTAACACCAAAAAAATTGACGGCATCACGGATGTTCGCGATGAGTCTAACCTCGACCGAGGGCTCAGAATCGTGATCGAAATCCGTAAGGATTGCATACCGAACATTGTCCTCAACCACCTCTTTAAGAACACGCAGCTCCAGTCGAGCTTCTGTGTCAACAACATCGCCATTGTCGATGGTAGCCCTAAGGTCCTCAACCTTAAAGACATCATCCAGTGCTTTGTTGATCATAGGCACGACGTCATAATCCGTCGCTCTCTCTATGAGAAGCGCAAGTCGGAGGAACGCAAGCACATTCTGGAGGGGCTCATAATAGCCAGTGACAACATTGACGAGGTCGTGCAGATAATAAGGGCGGCTAGCAGCCGAGACGAGGCTCGCACCAACCTTATGAACCGTTTCGGACTGTCTGAGATTCAGGCCCGCGCCATTGTAGAGATGAGGCTCGGGCAGCTTACGGGACTTGAGCAAGACAAACTGCGTGAGGAGTATCAGAAAGTGTCTGACTATCTTGACTACCTCAACCGCCTTTTGGCCGACGAAACCATGCAGATGGGCGTCATAAAAGATGAGTTGCTGGAGGTTAAAGAAAAATACGGAGACGAGAGGCGAACAGACATTGAGTACTCCGATGGGGAGTTCAACCCAGAGGATTTTTATGCCGATGACGACGTGGTGGTCACCGTGTCGCACATGGGTTACATCAAGCGTACATTCCTCAACGAGTTTAAGACCCAAAACCGCGGCGGCGTAGGCTCCAGAGGCTCCAGCACCCGAGACCAGGATTTCATTGAGCACATGTACTACGCGCGTATGCACGACACCATGATGTTCTTCACGAGCCGTGGCCGCTGCTTCTGGTACAAGGTCTATGACATCCCCGAAGGCAACAAGAACAACAAGGGACGCGCCATTCAGAACCTTCTCAACATCGAGAGCGGAGACAAAGTGAAGGCGTTCATAAACGTCCGCGGTCTTGACAATAAGGAGTTTACTTCAAGTCACTACATCATCATGGCCACTCGCAACGGCATCGTGAAGAGAACGAGCCTTGATGAGTATTCGCGCCCGAGGGCTAACGGTGTCATCGCCATTACCATACGCGAGGGGGACGAGCTGTTGAAGGCCGTCTTGACAGACGGAAACCAGCACCTTATCTTGGCCACGTCAGACGGACGCGCATTGCGCTTCAAGGAGGATTCTGTCAGGTGCGTTGGCCGTTCTGGCATGGGTGTCAAGGGTATCAACGTCGGCGAGGGCAACACCACTGTTGGCTTCGTTGCCGTAAGCCCCGATGACGAGAGGGACATCTTCGTCTTGTCTGAGCGAGGGTTTGGCAAGAGGTCGCTTTTGGAAGAATATAGCGTGCAAGGTCGCGGCTGCAAGGGCATCAGGACCATAAAGATTACGGACAAGACCGGCAATCTTGTGACCATTGATACCATGACGGACGATGACGACCTTATGATAATCAACAAGAGCGGCATCACCATACGCATCAAGGCCACCGATGTCAAACTCACGCGGAGGGCTACGCAAGGGCTGTGCCTCATCAACCTCAGCAAGAAGAAGGATCAGATTGCTTCTGGCGCGGTCGTCCCACATATGGACGATGAAGAGGCAGAGGCCGAAGGCATCAGTGACGCGACGCCCGATGACGACTCCGATAAAGATGGGGAGCCCAATGAATAGCTTTTAAAACAAGATAACCATCAAAACATAAACCAATCTAAAATGAAGAAAGTACTCTTTCTCGCCGCCGCGGCTCTCTCTGCCGCTTCGGCATATGCGCAGAAGAGCAACGTCAACGCTGCCGAAAATGCGCTGATTCTCCAGCAGTTCGACAAGGCTAAGGAGAGCATTGACGAGGCCATGCAAAATGAGAAGACCAAAGATTTCGCCAAGACCTATATCGTGGCCTCTGAGGTCTATCTCCAGCTCGCCAACAAGGGCATCGACTCGCTCGGCCTCGAAAAGTCAAAGCAGTTCATCGAGAAGGCCATGGAACTCGACAAGACGGGCGATGCCAAGGGCAAGGGCATTGGCAAGTTCACTAAGGATATCAACAAGAAGCTTGTCCGACTCGGCGAATTGGCTGAGAACCACGCCATTCAGGCATATAACGCCAAGAACTATAACGAGAGCAAGAACGGCTTCCTGTTCGAGCTTTGGGCTCACGCTTTTGCGCCAGACTACAATGAGTTGGCAGACTCTTCCATCATCATCAACGTCGGCCTCACCAGCATGCAGGCCGAGGACTGGAAGACGGGCGCTGAGTACTTCTCCAAGGCTGGCCAGCTGCGCGTAGGCGAGGCTATGTCTTTCCTCCGTGCCAAGTATTGCTATGAGCAGCTCAAAGACTCCGCCAACGTGGAGAAGACGCTCAAAGCCGGCTTTGAGGCCTATCCTCGTGTCACGGACATGATCAACACCCTAATCAACTACTACCTCTCGGCGCAGAAGAATGACGAGGCCCTCGTATATCTCAACAGCGCAATTGCCAAAGATCCGAACAATGCGCAGTACTACTTCGCCCGCGGATGCCTCAAAGAGAAGATCAACATTGACGAGGCCATTGCGGACTACAAGACGGCCATCGAAAAGGATGCCAACTCTTTCGGCGCAATCTACAACCTCGGCATTGTCTATTACAACCAGGCGCTTCTCAAAAAGCAAGATGCCAGCAATGAGCGAGACAATGACAAGTACAACGCCAAGATGAAGGATGCCAACGACACGTTCCGTCTGGCCATCCCGTATTTCGAGCGCGCTGCTAACGTAGCTCCCGACAAGGCCAATAAGCGCGAGGTCCTCAATAACCTCAAATCTACCTACTACACCATTGGTGAGTATGGCAAAAACCAGGAGGTCCAGGCGCAGATTGATCAGCTTGACGCGCAGCAATAGTCCTCTTCGGGCAATTTGTCTTAACTTTACAAGGCAGGCGAGGCTTTCGGGCCTCGGCCTGCTTTTTTTTATTTTTCGTCATGGCAGATAAGTCGATAGAGGAATTAAGGCGGCTCAAGAGCCTGCTGGAGATTGAGCGAGACAACGAGCGGGAGGAGTTTCTCGTGACGAACAAGAAGATGCCGCTAGACCGCCTGGCGAAGAGGGGCGTGGCGTGGTTTCCCGTAAGGGTGGGGCGAAGCTATTACAATTCGCTAAATCAGTTCGTTGTGGAGGTTTGGAGGCAAGGCGACGTTGAGGCGGAATCATCATTTGAGAGCGGCAAAGCCGTGCGCTTCTTCTCGTCCGATGGCGGAAGCGTGCGCAAGCCTATTGACTTCGTGTCCACTGTCAGCTATGCCGATGACGGCCGCATGGTTGTCACCCTGCCTACGGCCGACCGTTTGTCGCAGCTTCTTCATGCCAACGGACTTGGAGTGCAGCTTTTTCTTGACGAGACTAGTTATCGGCTCATGTTTGAGGCTTTGGACAAGGTCATGGCGGCAGATTCGGGACGGCTCGCCGCATTGCGGTCTGTCCTCCATGGTTTGTGCCCTGCGGCTTTCGCCAAGGTAATGCCGTTGTCGTTCCCTTGGCTGAATGGCAGTCAGGAAAAGGCCGTCAACAATGTCTTGGCGGCGCAAGATGTAGCCATTGTCCATGGCCCGCCAGGTACGGGAAAGACCACGACGCTCGTTGAGGCGATATGTGAGACTCTGAGGCGAGAGACGCAAGTACTGGTTTGCGCGCAGAGCAATATGGCCGTAGATTGGATTTGTGAAATATTGGCTTCGCGTGGCGTCAGCGTGGTCCGCATTGGTAATCCCGCGCGTGTCACGGACGGGATGCTTGAGCACACGTATGAACGTCGTTTCGCCAACCACCCGGATTATGGCCAATTGTGGTCATTGCGCCAGACCATCAGGCGGATGCGAAAATGCAGAGAGAGTGTGGGGCGTGGGCATCAGAGCTTGGCGCGCCTCACGGAGCGAGCTGTTGAATTGGAGATTCGCATAGGAGACGAAATCCTCGGCGGTGCGCGCGTCATTGCGTCCACCCTTACTGGCGCGGCTAGCCGCACCCTCATGGGGCGCAAGTTCTCAACGCTTTTTATTGATGAGGCGGCGCAGGCCATGGAGCCCGCTTGTTGGATTGCCATTGCTAAGGCGGGGCGTGTGATATTGGCTGGCGACCACTGCCAATTGCCACCAACTGTAAAGAGTGTAGAGGCCATGCGTGGTGGGTTGGGCCGATCTCTTATGGAGGTCGCGGCAGCTTGCCAGCGAGAGGCAGTGTCGCTGCTGACGGTGCAATACAGAATGAGGGAGGAGATAATGCGCTTTTCTAGCGATTGGTTCTACGGCGGGTTGCTTTCCGCCGCTCCTGAGCTCAAAGATCGCGACTCCGCTTTCGACTTTGAAAGCCCTGTGGAGTGGCAAGACGTATCGTCCGATGTGGCCGATGATTATAAAGAGGAGTTTGTGGGAGCCAATTTTGGCAGGATCAACAAGGCCGAGGCGCGTGTCGTGGTCCGGAGGCTTAGGGAATGTTTGGAGAGCGTAGGGGTTCAAAGAGTAATGGATGAGAGGATCGATTTCGGCATCATATCGCCATATCGTATGCAGGTGTATCTGTTGCGCCAACTTGTGGCCTCCGAGCCGTTCTTCCGACAGTTCAAGGGGCTGATAACCATCAACACGGTAGACGGGTTCCAGGGGCAGGAGAGGGATGTCATATTCGTGAGCCTTGTTCGGTCAAATGACAATGGCGAGATTGGTTTTCTGTCCGACCTCAGGAGAATGAATGTGGCCATGACCCGCGCCCGTCAGAAACTCGTCTTGATTGGCAACGCTGAGACCTTGTCCCACAACAAATTCTACTTCGAGTTGCGAGACTATGTGAAAACGGTGGAGCAAAACACCATTAAGCGATTAGCTGGGGATGAATGAGATGTGAAAAGCATCGGTGCGCTTGGCTCTTTATTTTTCGGTATCTTCGCGAAGTTGCAACGTATAAGGATTACTCATGAGCAAGAAATATAACGTCGTCCTGTCCATTGCGGGCAGCGACCCAAGCGGAGGCGCGGGCATTCAGGCGGATATCAAGACCATCTCCGCGCGCGGTTGCTACGCCGCCACTGCGATAACTTCCGTTGTCAATGAGAATACGGTTGGCGTATATGGGGTTCATGACATTCCGGTGGACTTTGTCGTTGGGCAGGTCAACTCAGTCCTTGATGATATTGGCGCGGACGCTGTCAAGATAGGAATGCTCCACTCGCCAGAGCTCGTTGTGGCCTTGGCGGGCGTCCTTCGTGAGAGAGGTGTGAAAAATGTCGTCTTGGACCCTGTCATGGTGGCGACGTCTGGCGGCAACCTTATGATGGACGAGGCAATCTATGCCCTCAAGACGGAGCTGTGTCCACTTGCCACAATTATAACCCCAAATATCCCTGAAGCGGAGAAACTGCTGAATGGCAGGAAGATAGAAAGCGTAGACGATATGAAGGGGGCTGCCGCGGAGTTGACTGATCTAGGTTGTTCCGTGTTGCTCAAGGGCGGGCATCTTAAAGGAGACGTCATGATAGACGTCTTGTGCAATAATGACACCTTGCAGAGGCTTGAGCTGCCAAGTGACAAGGTGAAGACCGAAAATACCCATGGCACCGGCTGCACGCTGTCTTCCGCCATTGCGGCCGAGCTTGCCAAGGGCAAGAAACTGACGCCCGCCGTTGTAGCGGCTAAAGAATATATATCGGAGGCCATAAAGGCAGGCGCAGAATATGCCATAGGCAAGGGGCATGGCCCGGTCTGCCATTTTTTCTCGCTCCTTAAATAACAGTATGTCAGATATTAATAACGCTACGCCAAAGGCCGACCAGTTCGAGGAGACCGACAGGATCAACGTCTACGGAGCCAGGGAGCATAACCTGAAAAATATTGACGTCTCAATACCGAGAAATGCCCTGGTGGTCTTCACAGGCATGAGCGGAAGCGGAAAGTCATCTTTGGCGTTTGACACCATATACGCCGAGGGCCAAAGGCGATATATTGAGACGTTCTCTTCATATGCCCGCCAGTTCCTTGGCGGGTCTCAACGCCCCGATGTTGACAAGATAACGGGTTTGAGCCCAGTCATATCCATTGAGCAGAAGACCACCAACAAGAACCCGCGTTCCACCGTCGGCACCATCACGGAGATATATGATTTTCTGCGCCTCCTCTATGCCAGGGCCGGCGAGGCTCGCTCCTACGAGACTGGAGAGAAGATGGTGAAATATTCCGAGGCGCAGATCTTCTCCATGATCGAGTCGTCTTTTGACGGGCGCAGGGTCAATCTCTTGGCCCCGCTTGTCAAAGGGCGAAAGGGTCATTACAAGGAGCTGTTTGAAAAAATTCGGAAAAGGGGCTTCATCTACGTCCGTGTAGATGGCGAGCTGCGTGAAGTGACGCCAGGCATGAAACTGGATCGCTACAAGGTCCATTTCATAGAGCTTGTGGTGGACAGGTTGGCCGTGAAAAAGGCTGACGATGACAGTGCCGAGGCCACTGACACAAAGCGTCTTAAACAATCCATTGAAACAGCGCTTCAGGTGGGCAAGGGGGTCATGATGGTATTGGACGCTGATTCCGACACCCCTAAGTATTTCAGCCGCCAGCTTATGTGCCCCACCACTGGCATCTCATATCCAGAACCTGCGCCGCACAGTTTCTCTTTCAACTCTCCGCAAGGTGCCTGCCCAAAGTGCAAGGGCATGGGGCATTTTGCGTCGGTCGACGTCGGCCGCATCATTCCCAATCCCAAATTGAGCATTGCGGCCGGGGCCATAGAGCCACTTGGCAAGGCTAAGAAGAACCTTATCTTCGCCCAATTGGAGGCCATTGGTGAATTGTATGGCTTTGATTTGCAGACTCCGGTCGAAGACATTCCGGAAGAAGGGCTGGATGCCTTGCTCTATGGCACCACAGAGCCTCTGCACCTCAAAGACGACCTTGGTTTGCCAAGCAACTTCTTCCCGTCTTTTGACGGAATTGTGAGCTACATCGTTTCCATTCAAGACTCTGCCACTTCGGCCAAAGAGAGAAAGTGGGCCGAGCAATACATTACAGACGTTGTATGCCCCGAGTGTAGCGGCGCGCGGCTCAACAAGATCGCGCTTCATTTCTTCATAGACGGCAAGAACATCGCCGAGGTGGCAAATATGGATATGCTCCAGCTCTTCGACTGGCTGAAAGGCTTGGAAGATAGGCTGGATGACAAGCAGAGGGCCATTGCCAAGGAAGTGCTGAAGGAGATAAGGAACCGCGTGGGTTTCCTGCTAGACGTGGGCCTGGATTATCTTTCGCTCAGCCGCAGCGCCATGTCCCTTTCCGGTGGCGAGAGCCAAAGAATAAGGCTTGCCACACAAATTGGCTCACAGCTCGTCAACGTGCTATACATTCTTGACGAGCCAAGCATCGGCCTCCATCAGCGAGACAATGTGAAGCTCATCAACTCGTTGAAACATCTCCGCGACATAGGCAATAGCGTCATTGTGGTTGAACATGACCGCGACATGATGCTTGCCGCCGACTATATTGTGGACATTGGCCCAGGCGCAGGGCGCAAGGGAGGCTATGTCGTGGCTGCTGGCACTCCGGCCGAGGTGCTCAAGACGGATACCATGACGGCCGCGTTTCTCAATGGTTCCAGACGCCTCGAAGTGCCAACCGTGCGAAGGCCTGGAAATGGACACGTGCTCACAATCAAGGGCTGCCGCGGCAATAACCTCAAAAATGTAGACGTCTCCTTCCCGCTCGGCAAGCTGATTTGTATGACAGGGGTTTCTGGCAGTGGAAAGTCAACGCTCATTAACGAGACGCTGTCGCCCATTTTGAGCCAACACATATACCACTCCCTTAAAGACCCTATGCCCTACGACTCTGTGGAGGGACTGGAATTCATTGACAAGGTTGTCACCGTAGATCAGTCACCCCTCGGGCGCACTCCGCGGTCCAATCCTGCAACCTATACCGCAGTCTTTGACGATATTAGGAAAATATATGCGGAGCTGCCGGAGGCCAAGTTACGCAACTATAAGAGTGGCCGTTTCTCGTTCAACGTAAGCGGCGGGCGGTGTGAGACGTGCAAAGGCGCCGGCGTGCAGGTCATTGAGATGAACTTGCTGCCAGACGTCATGGTTGAGTGTCCCGAGTGTGGGGGCAAACGATATAACAGGGAGACGTTGGAGGTCAAATTCAAGGGAAAGTCGATTGGCGACGTCTTGATGATGACCATCAATATGGCCACGGAATTTTTCGAGAGCATCCCCTCAATATATAACAAACTCAACACTCTGAAGAGTGTCGGGCTGGGCTACATAACTCTGGGCCAGCCTTCTACAACTCTCTCTGGCGGAGAGAGCCAACGCGTCAAGCTCGCCACAGAATTGGCTAAGCGAGACACTGGCAGCACCGTCTATCTGCTTGATGAGCCTACCACGGGTCTGCATTTTGAGGACATAAGGATATTGATGGACGTGCTCAATAAGCTTGTTGACAGAGGTAACACGGTAATTGTCATTGAACACAATCTCGATGTCATCAAGATGGCGGACTATATCATCGACATGGGTCCCGATGGCGGACGAGGCGGCGGCACCATAGTGGCGCAAGGCTCGCCTGAAGAGGTGGCGCAATGCGAGGCTAGCTACACAGCTAAATTTTTGCGAGAAGAGTTAGCCCGATGATGCGAAGTGTTTTCATCTGGGCAGATTAGTAAAAAGGCGCGGAGGCCATATGGCCTCCGCGCCTTTTTTGTCAGACTGACTGATCTCCCATTCCTGCAAAGTCATGCCATACCTTTGACCGTTGAAATGCGGATGGGGTTAATGGATAACGATTGCTTTCTTCTTCGGCGCGCAGGCGTGAGTGTCAGAATTCTGGCTTGCTGCGCACCACAATTGTCGTACCTGTCCTGGGGTGCGTAAATTCCACGATGCTGGCGTGAAGCAGCATGCGCTCACCCAGGTGGCCATACAAGTTATCGCCAACAATCGGGCATCCAAGTCCTAATGGGCTTGCCGCGTGAACCCGCAGTTGGTGCGTACGCCCCGTCTTGGGGTATAGCATCAGGCGGCTGCGCCCTGCGTCACGGCTTACGACCTCATAGCGCGTTGTGGCTTCCTTGCCGCGCACAAAGTCCACCATCTGTCGTGGCCTGTCTTCAATGTTCGGGATGAGGGGTAAACTTATTGTTCCCTTTGTAGATTTGGGGCTTCCCTCAACTATGGCGACGTAGACTTTCTTCACTTGTCGCGTCTCAAATAGGTGTTGCATCGCGGCGTGCGTCTCTTTGTCCTTGGCGACTATCACAATGCCAGATGTCGCCATGTCCAGCCTATGCACATAGCCGGGGCCTGTAATGTCTGGGCGCATTTTCTTCATACGATTCATGAGCGTGTCTAGCGCCATGTCGTCGCTCGCTGTCATAAGTCCTGCGGGCTTGTCCACAATAATCAGCCATTCGTCTTCATACAGCACTTTCATATGTCCGTCTTGCGCTGTCAGTGGGTTTGTTGCCACATCCATGCCGTGCGTCATTCTCTTTAAAATTGGGCCGCACTTAGTCTGGCAGGCAGGATAATACTCGCCGTCAATCCTTATTTCGCCTTTGGGCGACTGACCCACCCACATCTCTGCCATTGATATGGGCTTCAAGTTTTGTGAGAATGCATAATTGAGCAGTCTTGGCGCTGCGCATTCGCCCGTTCCGGCAGGCGGTACGCCTCTGCGGGCAGACTTGAATATGTCCCACACGCTCTCTTTCGTGCCATCGGCGCAGTGTAGTTTTGTTCGGCTGAAGAGCCATCGCTGCAGAATGTTTGAGCGTCTTTTGCGCTCATCTCTGAGGTGGGTTATCTCTTGCTCTTTTGTGGCAATCTGTTTTTTCACGTCATCAATTTCAGCCTGCATTTTTTTCACAGCTCGCTTAAACTCCGCTTTCTCAAATTGGCTCTGCCTTGTAAGTTCTGCGTCAAGTGCCGGGTTCTCCTGCCTCTTTTGCTGCCTGGTGGCTTTGTTCGCTGCCATCATGGCTTTCATTGTCAAAAGTTCTGCCTCCTTCTCGTTCTCTTTGCTCTTTAATGTTTCTTTTGCCATCCTCAGTTCCGCGGAGTTTTCCAATTCCTCGATTGCCTTGTTGATGCCGGATATGGCCTCCTCCTCATTCTTGAAAGTCCCGCCATTTTGCTCGTAGTCCAAGACGGGCGGCACAAACCAACTTTGGCGTAACCGCCCACCTAAAGTTCCTGAAAATGAGGCTATGAAACCCACTTGGTGATCTTCCGCCTCACAAGTCAGCACGCCGAACATCTTCCCGCCCTTGAGTTCTTCGTTCCAGTCGGTGTGCCTCTTTACTTCTGCTTGCAGCTGTTTCACAGCCTCTTTGCAATACGAGTCGGGTGTGTAGGCAAAAGGGTAGGTGAAGGGGTGCTGTCCTGCCCTGATGTCCCATTGTGGCATCGTGTGGAATATGTCATCATTCTTGCTCATATGGTCGTAAAGATAGCTAGTTTTTGTGCTTATGAGATAAATGGCTAGCTTTGGCCTCGCCATGCTCTT
>CAKUYZ010000038.1 GCA_934717675.1 uncultured Bacteroidales bacterium | reverse complement strand
TGCGCGGACTGTCGAACATACCAGACAACAACATGATCCTCTACACGGAGAACGCCAACATCCTTGTGATGGTGGACGGCCGCGTGACGCACAGCTACGCCACAGGCGCGCCTTTTTTCGAGGCTCTGCCCGTGGGCATTGAGGATGTGGAACGAATTGAGGTGGTGCGCGGCGCGACATCAGCCCTCTATGGCCCCAACGCGGTGAACGGCGTGGTGAATATCATAACGGAGAAGCCGGACCGCGCCGGCAACACGGCGCAAGGCAGCATCATGATGGGCAACCAGACGACCGTGGCGGACTTTGGAGTGCGCAAGGCTGTGAACGGCACTGTGGCCCTGGGGCTTACGGGCAACTTCCAGTTGCGCCAACGCAAAGACGACAAGCTGCCATTCATCCCGCAGGCGGGTTATTATGTGGTGAATGACGAGAGCGTCCTCGCCAACGGGACGACTCTGACGAGCGAGCAGATTGGCCAAGCACTGGCCAACGGCAAGATGACGGACATATCTGGCGGCGCGGATCTGAGCCTGAGCCAGATAAAGAACATGTATTCCACAGCCTCATATGACAAGGCCACGGACACGCACACGCTGACATCGACCCTCGCAGCCGACGCCGACGTCGACGCCCAATGGCCCGAGCCCGGACTGGCGCGCCGCACCGCTGGAGTGAACGGCTACGTGAGCCTGACGCCCGCCGAGCGGGTGAGGATTGACATCCAGGGCGGCTTCCAATACGCCATGTACGCCACCACACCCATTGGCAATGAGGACGTGGCGTTGCGATTTCGCAAACAGCAGACTGGCTACGGCAACGTGAGCGCGGAAATTGGCGACCTGCGCGTCATGGCCAGTTACGCCGGCGGCCCGGCCGACTTCTGCGTCGGCAGCAAGGGCTTCGACATGGCCAACAGCCACAACATCACGGCTCAAGCAGAATATGACATCAACGCGGGGCCTGTGAGCATCCGGCCTGGGGTGAGCTACCAATATGCCAAATATAAAGACCACAAGACCAGATATTTTGACTTTGGCAACGGGCCAGTGGAGCTGCCGGGCTACTGGGGCTACTACTCTAAGGGCGACAACGAGGCCAAGCTGTATTCTTGGGCGCCAAGCGTAAGGCTAGACTACAAGGTCGGCGGGCTCCGCGTCATTGCCGCCGTTAGGGCCGACAAGACAAACATCCCCGACAAATGGAACCCATCTTGGCAACTAGCCGCGAGCTACATGATCAACGACGCCAACTTCGCGCGCCTGGTATACGGACGCTCCTTCCGCTCCGCCGCCCTGGCCAACACAAGCAGCAACTACCAGTGGAGGCGCGCTGAAGGGCAGACACCGCAGCAGATGCAGTTCGTCGGAAATGAGGACGCCCCGCTTGTACACATAGACAACTTTGAAGTGGGCTATCGCTGGAAACCGACACAGAGCTTGCTGCTGGACGGCGAGGCCTTCTACTCCCGCAGCACCGACTATGGGGAGCTGAAGTCTCATCAGAGCATGGTGGCCCTGACCGGGACTTCCCTCACGAGCATTATGCAGGGCGCCCTGACAGGTCAGATTGGGATGGGAGATTTCTCGTCCGTCATATCCAACGCATTGACAACCAAGAGCTACATCCGCTACGGCGAAGTACCGTTCGTGGTTCATCAGTTCGGCATAGGGCTCAATGTGGACTGGATCATATCGCCGAAACTCATTGCCAAAGTGAACGCCAACATCCAGCGCACCACGATAGACAACTATTACCAATACTCCCAAGCCGACATGATAGGCCGACAGCTCATACAGAGCCTTGCCGCCGTGCAAGACGACCAACGCGGCATCTCGGCCCTCGTGACTGAGCTGATGACCGGGGCCGCCACCGCCGAGGCCACGGGCGGCAGCGCGCTGCAATATGTGCAAGACTGCACCGGCTACACCAAGCTGGCCAACGTGCAGCCCACCTACGAGGCCATGAGCCGGGAGCAGCAAGACGCATATCTTCAGCGCCTGCTCGACGCATACAACGGCGGCCCCGCGGTGGATGGCGTGGATCGCCCGCTTGGCCTGTACTACGCACTCAAATATAACATTCGCTACAACAAATCGGCGGACGAGTATTACTTCGGGACCAACGTGGCAGAGCCTTACACCACGCAAGACGGTTACCGCCACAAAGCGACACCGGCCGTCTATGGCATGGTGGGACTGATTTACAAGCCCACGAGCCAATGGAATCTCTCCGCCTTTGCCAACATATTGGGCAAGAGGGAGTATACAACCATCTTCGGCACAGAGAAGATAGACCCGCGATGCACCGTCAACCTGAAAATTGGCTACAAGCCTGTT
Source organism: uncultured Bacteroidales bacterium (assembly GCA_934717675.1). Classification (GTDB taxonomy): domain Bacteria; phylum Bacteroidota; class Bacteroidia; order Bacteroidales; family Marinilabiliaceae; genus W3P20-009. The sequence continues at coordinate 13,319 of CAKUYZ010000038.1, read as the reverse complement.
GAAAGCTGCGAGATTTTCTTCAACGCTCACAACCTCTTCAACACCAACAAGCGAGAATTTATCTATACTGACAAGATCGGCGGCATATACACCGTCGGCGTGAACTTCGGCATCTAAAAAAAAGGATAACAAAAGGCTGGGCATTGACGCCCCGCGCTGACGCTAAAGGCGCCGGCACGGGGCGTTGGCCTGTCTTGCCCTGGTGAGGGACATGGCATAAAACTAGTTAATGCACGCGGACAGGAGAAACAATATGTCGCTAGCGACGTAGGAGCGGAGTGGAAGAAATGAATTTTGGAAAAACCATTATGCAAGCAAAAAATCTACTACTAGGAGCATGCTGCCTCATATGCCTTGAGGCGCAAGCGGATCAGGCTCCGGGAATTATCTGCATACGCGCAGACGGAGATGAAACAGGATTCGCACTGACCACCGTGAGCAAGATAACGTTTGAGCAGGCGAACGGGCGCACGACAATGAGCGTGGCACTTAACGATGACACAGAAGCCATTGGCGGGTTTTCCGTAATCCGCTTTGGAGACGTGGAAGTGCCGACCCCGGAACCGGAAGACCCTACCGCGAGCAGAGACCTGGAGACAGCTAGAATCAGGATCTACCCCAACCCCGTCATCAACGACATCAGCATCGATGGAACGAAGGACGGAGCGAAGCTAGAAATCAGAGACTTGAGTGGCAGACTGCGCCTGTCTCAGAGTGAAAAGACGGCCAATGTGTCATTTCTTGAGCCAGGGACATATGTCGTCTCTGTGGGCAGCACATCGGCACGATTCATCAAAAAATAGAGCGAAAGAAAGCAACAACGCGACGGGAGGGCGCAAGACAGCCCCCGCGGGAGAAGACTAGACAGAGAAGCAAAGAACATGAGACTGAGACTTTTGACGGCCGCTGTGGCCATCATGGCATGCGCCGCCACAATGGCGCAGAAAAACGTGTATGTGGTCAAGGCCGACAGCACTTTTGACACCTACGCGGTGGACAAAGTGAGCCACTTGGCGGAGGCCGGGCAAGACGCGGACGGGCGGCGCATGATAACCGTGGAGATGGCCGATGGCACACAAAAGGGCTACGCCACAGACAGCGTTGACCGCATAACGCTTTGGAACCCAGAGTATGTTGACCTTGGCGGCTCTGTGCTGTGGGCCAAGACGAACATAGGCGCGACAAGCGAGGGCGAGGCCGGGAGTTACTTCGCATGGGCCGACACCGCCGTGCAGGCCAACAAGAGGTACGGATGGGTGTCTTACAAATATTGCCACTCAGCGGGCGTGGCAGCGGACAAGTATTGGGCCAACCTGACGAAATATACGACCGACAGCGAGACAAAGCCAAAGAAGCACGCAAGCAACAACGGGCAATCTTACTCCGGCGAATATGACAACAAAGTGACACTCGACCCCGAAGACGACATTGCCTACGTGGCCACAGACGGCGAGGCCCGCACCCCCAGCCCAGACGAGCTGAAAGAGCTGTTTGACCTTTGCGACGTGACGGAAGAGGAGCTGGAGACAAACGGAGGAAAAACCGTGAGAGGGCTGCGTTTCGCCGGCCGCGGCCAATACGCCGGCGCTTCCATCTTCATCCCAGCCAGCGGATATTGGCACGACAACAGGCTCAACACGCCAGACAAGGTGTTCCTCTGGTCCAACAAGACGAGCAAAGACACCGACTCCGCGGCCTACGGCATCATTGAGGGCTACCCCGAGAACGACAGCACCACGCTGGACGACCTGAAGGAGGCCGGCGTGTCGTCAAAATATCATGATGAGCTTGGCGTGGAGCGTAACTTTGGGCTTCCCGTTCGCGCAGTGATTGCAAAATAGCTGTCAACAACGCCACTACAAAAAAGCGGCCAGCGGGACTTTGTCCCGCTGGCCGCTTTTTTTTGCCTTTTAAAGACTATTGATTTGCTTGAGGCTTCATGACCACCTTGACCCTATGGCCCTCGGCAATGATGAGCTTGGCCCACTTTTGGATGTCGGCCGCGCCTATGGACTCCACTGTCTCGGCATAGGCGTTGTCATCTGTGCCGCGGAGCGCCAGCTGCTCAATGAGGTTGACCCAGGAGTCGTTTTGCTGAAGGGCCTCGGCGCGAGCCTTCACCAGGTTTTTCTTCACCTTGTCAAGATCGTCGGCGCGCGGGCCTTGGTCGGCTATCTTCTGAAGCTCCTGCATAATGATTGGCTCCAGGCGGTCGAAAGCCTTGGGGTCGGTATCGAACGTGATGAAAAGGTCATACTCCTCTGTCGGGGACTTGCTCAACGAGGAGCGCACGCCAACGCCATACGTGCCGCCCTGGTCTTCGCGCACCGACTCCAGGTAGCGCATGTCTAGGCAACGCTTGAGGATGGTGAGGGCGATCTGTTCCTTGCGGTCGTAGGCGTGCTTGTGGCTGAGCGAGAGGCCATAGGTCACCTTCTCGGTGGTCATGGGCACGGAGAAGACAATGGTGGTGTCAGACTGCGGCATATAGTCGCCACGCGCCTCCCAAGCCGCCTTCCTCTTGCCAGTGGGCAGCGAGCCGAGCCACTTGCACACGGCCGGCATGACGGAGTCCACGTCAAAAGAGCCTACAATGATGAAATCGAAACCTTTGGCGGAGGAGAAACGCGCGTCCTTGGCGGTCTTGACGCCATCGAGCGTGAGCCCGTCGAGGTCAGCGGCCGAAGAGAGAGTCACGTTGTATGGGTTTCCGCTGGTTATGGTCTTGTAATACTTGTCTCGGAAGATGTTGTCGGGGTTCTTGTCGGCATTGGCCAAATAGCTGCGCAGCCTTCCCTCAAACGCCCCGAACGCCTCCTTGTCAACGCGTTGGGGGGCGAAAGTCAGGTAGACGAGCTGAAGCATGGTCTCAAAGTCGGCCTTGCTGCTGGAGCCGCTCACGCCATCGGAGTAGAGGTCGATATTGGTGGAGACGGAGGCGGACTTGCCAGCCAAGGCCTTGCGCAGGTCGCTCAAAGAGAACTTGCCGAGGCCCATCTGGCCGCAGGCCTGACCCGACAGGGCGGCCGAGGTTGCCACATCGGACGGCAGTAGCGAATATCCGCCGCGGCTCACGGCGCTGAGGATTATCTCATTGTCGGCACAAGTGGTGGGTTTGAGGAATACGCGAATGCCATTGGAGAGCGTGGCCACGCGGCAACCATAGACCTTGTCATCCGCCCACTTTTTCACCTTGCCGCCCTTTGGATCTTTGTCCACGAGCCTGGTGTCCACCACCTCGTCTTGGTAAGGCGTCAGCTCCTTGGCCTGCTCGGCCTGGAGCATGGCCAAATACTCATCGGCAGTCTTGACGCCCGCGTCGCCCTCCATTGCCGAGACCTGGAGCACAGGCTGCGGCTTGAGGGCCTCCGCGATGTAGGCGTTCACCATCTGTGCGTTGACGTTTGGCGCGACATTGTGGACAAGGTCACGGTCATATTCGGCCGAGGTGATGACATCGTTTCTCAAGAACGCAGAGTAGTAATCATAGACATAATCATCGTTTTGAACCTTGTTGCGGGCCTCATAGGCATCGTCATACCTCTTTATTATGTTGTCCACCGCGCGCTGCAGCTCGCCAGGGTTCACGCCAAAGCGGCGCAGTTTCTCCACCTCGTCAAAGACCACCTGCGCGGCTTCGGCCGTCTTGCCTGTTTGCGGCACGCAAGCCACAAGAGCCATGTTGAGCGTGGGGATGTAGTCGGTGTCGTACATGACGGCATAGGCGAACGGCGCGCCTTTCTGCGCCAGCTCCTGCATGCGTGCGTTGAAGACCTGGCAGGCCAGGCTGGCCACAATGTCTCGGGCGGCATACTCCACGGTGTTGCGCACATTGGCCGGAGCGGGCTTGTAGCGGAACTGGAGCTGGAAAGAGGTGCGGGTGGCCTCCTTGTCGCTCAAGATTGAGAAGACGGGCTTGTCGCTCACCGGCACGTCAAAATATACTCGCTCGGCGGGGTTGACGGGCGCGGGGATGTCGGCCCACATCTGACGGATGCGCGCCTCGATGGCCTTGGGATCCACATCGCCCACAATGACAATGCCCTGGAGGTCGGGGCGATACCACTTGTGGTAGTAGGCGCGCAAGGCGTCATAAGAGAAGTTGTTGATGACCGCCGTGTCTCCGATTACGTCGCGCACGGCATAGCGCGTGCCGGGCATGGTGTTGGCCATGTGGGCGAAATACATACGCCTGTTGGCCGAGGCGCGCGTGCGCCACTCCTCGCGAATCACGCCTCGCTCCTTGTCAATCTCATCGCCCGCCAGGGTTATGAAGCCGCTCCAGTCGTGGAGTGTGAGCAGGGCGCTGTCCACAATGGCGGGGTCCGTCGTAGGCACGGCGGACAGGTTATAGACCGTCTCGTCAAGACTGGTGAATGCGTTGACATTCTCGCCAAAGCGCACGCCCACGCGCTCCAAGAAGTTGATGATGCCCTTGTCCGGGAAATTCTTGGTGCCGTTGAAAGCCATATGCTCCAAGAAGTGCGCGAGGCCGTCCTGATCATCCTCCTCCAAGATGGCTCCGACCTTTTGGGCAATATAGAATTCCGCCGTGTTCTTAGGCAGCTCATTGTGGCGTATTATGTACGTCAGCCCATTGGGCAACGTGCCGCGCAAGACGGCCGTGTCCGCCTGGAGCGGCGTGAGCTGCGGCTGCTGCGCCACAGCCCCCACGGCTAGTGCGGCCAAAGAGAGCGTGGCCGCCAGGCGAAAGCGTAGGTTCTTATTCATTATTTTTGTTGGTTTAATTATGACATTCGTAAAGTTACATATTGACTAGCGACACTGGCTCTTTTGTTGTCTCTTTTAATTAATTTTACCACTACATTATCACTCCATTCTTTTTCAAGCATTACCAATGACAATGAGACACTACCTTTGGCTCGCCACCATGCTTATGGCGGCCACGCCCGCCGCAATGGCGCAGACAAGCGACGAGGACGCTGCCGATGAAGATTTCGACATTGAGGAATATATGGCCACGGACACCATTGTGGGCGTGAGTGGCGAGGCGGCCGAAATTGGGGGCGGCAGCGGGGCGTGGATAGACGTTCCGACGGACATGACACTCATTGACCAATATGACACCCGCCGCCTGCTGGAGCTGTATTGGGGAAACTCGACAGACACCCTGGTGCTGGGAGCACTGGTGCCAACGGCCGACACGCTACTGTCACAAACCTCCATCGCCTTCATAATCTACTATGACGCCGCAGGCTACGTGAGTGACGACGACGCAGCGGACATCAACGCCGACAACCTTATGGAAGAGATGCGCCTCAACACCGCCGCTGTCAACGATACCCTGGTGCCGCTCGGCTACCCGAAACAAGACATTGTGGGATGGGCCAAAGAGCCAGAATATGACAAAGGGCGCAAGATGCTCCGCTGGGCGCGCCACCTGCGCTTCTCTGCGCATGATGACGAGACGGGAGAGGACTACGAGAACGAGGTGGTGAACTATGACGTGAGAATATTGGGCCGCCGCGGATACGTCGAGCTCAAGGCCATCGCCTCGTTGGACGACGCCGCGGAAGCCATCGCCACGGGAGACAGGCTGTCTGAGAGCGTCCACTACGAAAAAGGCTTGCGGTATGAGGACTACGACGCCGACACCGACGCGGCGTCAGAATGGGGCCTGGGCGGCCTGGTGGCAGGCACCGTGCTGGCCAAGACGGGCATATTGGGCAAGATTGGCCTCTTCCTGCTCAAAGCGTGGAAGATTATCGCCGTGGCGGTGGTCGGCATTGGCGCGGCAGTGGCCAAAGTGCTGAACAGACGCAAGAAAAAGGAAGAGGAAGGTAAGGAGAGTGAGAAGTGACCCGTGCCGCAAGGCGGCCATCGCTCAATATTTATTTCTACTTTCGCGGATATATATCACACGAACTACCAGAATATAAAATCCCGACAATGGATCTTACCATAGTAAAAGTGGGCGGCAAGGTGGTGGAGGAGGCGGAGTCTCTCTCCTCACTCCTTGACGACTTCGCCGCCCTGAGCGGAGCCAAGGCCCTTGTGCACGGCGGAGGCCGATCCGCCACAAAACTGTCAGAGCGCCTTGGCGTGGAAGCCCATATGATAGAGGGTCGCAGGGTGACGGACGCCGAGACGCTCAAGATTGTCACCATGGTCTACGCCGGACTGGTGAACAAAAACATTGTGGCGCAGCTCCAGAGCCGCGGCGTGAACGCCCTGGGCCTCACGGGGGCCGACATGGGCGTGATTCGCTCAGACAGGCGCGCGCCAAAGAAAATGAGCGACGGCCAGACGGTGGACTTCGGCTTTGTTGGCGACGTGCGCGAGGTTCATGCCGACGTGCTCTCGCAGCTCATAGGCCAAGGCGTGGTGCCGGTCATGTCGCCCATCACGCATGACGGGCATGGCAACCTGCTGAACACCAACGCCGACACCATTGCCAGCGAGCTGGCGCGCGCCATGGCCAAGAGCCACAGCGTGCGGCTGGTATTCTGCTTTGAGAAGCCGGGCGTATTGCTCAACCCAGACGATGACGCGACGGTCATCTCCGACCTGGACTACGACACATTCAAGAAATATCAGGCAGACGGCATCGTGGCGGCCGGCATGATTCCTAAGCTAGACAATGGTTTCGAGGCCATACGCCAAGGCGTGGCCAACGTGACCATAACCAACGTGCAAGGCCTCCGCACAGGCCTAGGCACAACGTTAAGATTATGAACGACGCGCTGCTCTCACGCCTCACAGCCGAGTCTGTGGAGCTGCTGAAACGGATGATTGCCACACCATCGGTCAGCCGCGACGAGGCCGCCGTGGCCGACCTGCTGCAAGGGCAGATGGCGGCGTGGGGCATGGCCGTGTGCCGCAAGGGCAACAACCTCTGGGCTCGCGAGCTCAGCTGCGCCGAGGGCAAGCCCGTGGTGCTGCTCAACTCACACATTGACACCGTGAAACCCGCCGCGGGCTACACCCGCGACCCCTTCGTGGCGCAAGTGGAGGGCGGCAAGCTCTATGGCCTAGGCAGCAACGACGCCGGCGGCCCTCTGGTGAGCCTGCTGGCCGCATTCCGCTACATGGCGCAAGAGGAGGCCGAGAGGCCTTTCACGCTCGTCTTCGCCGCCTCGGCCGAGGAGGAGGTCAGCGGGCGCGGTGGCGTGGAGAGCATACTGCCCGAGCTTGGCCCCGTGAGCCTGGCCATTGTGGGCGAGCCCACGGGCATGCAGCCCGCCGTGGCGGAGAAAGGCCTCATGGTGCTGGACTGCACGGCGTTTGGCAAGAGCGGACACGCCGCGCGAAATGAGGGGGTCAACGCCATATATCAGGCACTGCCGGCCATAGAGTGGTTCAAGAGCCACACGTTCGACCGAGTGAGCCAGTTCCTTGGCCCCGTCAAGATGACCGTCACGCAGATTGAGGCCGGCACACAGCACAACGTGGTGCCAGACACTTGCCGCTTCGTGGTGGACGTGAGGGTGAACGAGCTGTATTCCAACGCCGAGCTGCTCGGCCTCATCAAAAAGGCGGTGCCCGTGAGCGTGCGCGAGAGGTCCACAAGGCTTGGCAGCTCGGCCATCGCCATGGACCACCCCATTGTGCAGAAGTGCCTGGCCATGGGCCTCAAGCCTTTCGGCTCTCCCACTATGAGCGACCAGGCCCTGATGCCGTTCACATCAATCAAGATTGGGCCGGGACAGTCGGCGCGCTCGCACACGGCGGACGAGTTCATTGGCCTCGACGAGATAGATAGCGGCGTAAAGACCTACGTGGAGCTTCTCTCCGGCCTGCGCCTCTAAGAAAAAAACACGAAACAGACAAAAATAACCATTCCTAAGACAATGAAACTCTGGGATAAAGGATATTCAGAAGACGAGCGCATAGACCGCTTCACCGTGGGGCGCGACCGTGAACTCGACCTGCACTTGGCGCCGTTCGACGTGCTTGGCACCATGGCCCACATCACCATGCTCGAGACCATAGGCCTGCTGGAGCAGGGCGAACTGGACGCCCTGCTCAAAGAGCTGAAAGCCATATACAAGACCGCTGAGGAAGGCAAATTTGTGATAGAAGACGACATTGAGGACGTCCACTCACAGGTGGAGCTGATGCTCACGCGCCGCCTGGGCGACATAGGCAAGAAAGTGCACAGCGGCCGCTCTCGCAACGACCAGGTGCTGCTCGACCTCAAGCTCTACATCCGCGCCCAGATAGAGGACCTCGTGGGCCGCGTCTCCAAGTTGTTTGACGTCTTGCAGTCGCAGAGCGAGAAATATAAAGACATCCTCATCCCCGGCTACACGCACCTCCAGGTGGCCATGCCGTCATCTTTCGGCCTGTGGTTCGGCGCCTACGCCGAGAGCCTGACCGATGACATGACGATGCTGGCCGCGGCGTGGGACGTGGCCAACCAGAACCCCCTCGGCGCGGCGGCGGGCTACGGCTCGTCATTCCCCCTCAACCGCGCCATGACCACCCGCCTGCTCGGCTTTGACGACTTGGCATATAACGTGGTCTATGCCCAGATGGGGCGCGGCAAGACGGAGCGCATCGTCACGTTCGCCCTGGCCGCCATTGCCGAGACCATTGGCAGGCTCGCCTTTGACGGGTGCCTCTTCACGAGCCAGAACTTCGGTTTCATCCACCTGCCCAAGCAGATGACGACAGGCTCCAGCATCATGCCGCACAAGAAGAACCCCGACGTCTTCGAGCTCGTCCGCGCCCACTGCAACAAAATCCAAGGCGCGCCAAACACCATCCGCCTCATCAGCGGCAACCTGCCCAGCGGATATTTCCGCGACATGCAGATTATCAAGGAGGTCTTCATTCCCCTCTTTGACGAGATAAAGGATTGCATCGACATCACCGCCTACGCCATTGAGAACATTGAGGTGGAGCGCGACATTATGAAGGACCCGCGATACAAGTACGCCTTCAGCGTGGAGGAGGTCAACCGCCGCGCCTTGGCCGGCACGCCTTTCCGCGACGCGTATAGGCAGGTGGGTATGGAGATTGAGCAGGGACATTTCGAGTTCAACGGGCAGATTCATCACACCCACGAGGGCTCAATTGGCAACCTGTGCAATGACAAGATCCGCGAGAAGATGGATCGCATCCGCTCGCGCTTCACATTCGCCAAGGTCAACGACGCCATCGCGGCCCTGCTCAAATGACGCGCCACGCCCTCACCCTCGCGGCCCTGTCTCTGCTAGCGGCGACGGGATTGCCATCTTGCGCCCATCGCGCCCAAGACGATGGCGTGATATTGATTGACCTCAACCGCACCGCCACAGGCGACATGACGCTCGTCTCCGTCTTGACGGCAGACAGCGCGACCGCCTCCATCTCCCCTGACGCCAGCGGCGTCTATGCCGCCCACGCCGACACCCTGCCCCAGGGCATATACCTGGCCAAGTGGGACGACAACCACTGCCTCCCGCTGGTGGTCAGACACGGAGCTGCGCAACGGCTCTGCGGCACATGGCAGGAGTGGGACAAAATCACCGCCTCGGACCCCGACACGCGCGCGGCCATATCCGCGGAGCGGCTGCTCAGGCGTCTGACAGCGGCCACCGACGCCGCCATATCGGCACAAGGAGGCCTCTCCAGCGCAGAACGGTGCAAAGCCGCTGCCGACAGCATAATGGAGCTTAGGGAAGCCGCGCGCGCCGAGGCTGACGCCCTGCTGGCCACGCTGCCAGACACGTCGCTCGCCGCCGCCGCCATCCTTGGCCTGCCGGGGCTATATGCCGACGTGGCGGACTATCGCCTCTTGGCCCGCCGCTTCGGGCGCATGGCGGCGTCTCACCCCGACATTGCGCAGCTGCGCCGCCGAGCCGGCAAGCTGGCCATGACAGGCCGCCTCATAAGCCTGAACGAGAGGATGGGCGCCGGAGGCCACGCGCCCGACTTCACCTTTGTGAGCGAGAGGGGAGACAGCGTGCCGTCTGAGGCTTTGAATGGCAAAAAGTTCGCCATGGTGCTGATGACAGACACGCTCATGGCCACACGCGAGGCCATGGGGCGTGTGGCCGAGGTCGTGGCTGGCGGGGCGCGGGTCTTTGTCGAGGCCCCAGCGGGCGTGGAGTTGCCACAGAGACCCAACTGCCTGCGCGGGCGGCTGGCGGGGCTTGAGAGCCGTGGAGACTTCGAGGCGTTCGCTCCCGCCGTCATGAGCGTGGGGGCAGACGGCACAGTGACCAGCCTCTGGCTCGGACTGAGCCTAAAGCGCTGAAGAAGAGCCCATAGATGGGCCTTCGCCGGCACACTTCTCGCGGCACAATAAATTAGGCCGACAAATGCGTATATTTGCGGTCGCTAAAAATCGTTTCATTGATGAAGACACTACTCAAAGGCGCGGCTGCTTGCGCCACCTTCTTGTTGGCTTGCGCCGCCCTCACCGGCTGCGACTCCGGAAAGGGTCGGTCAGAGGTCCACGGCGTCATCAAAGGCGCGGAGGGGCAAAAGGTGTATATGGAGGCCATGGGCCTGACCGCCCAAACCACGCTGTGCGACTCTCAGGTCGTGGCTTCGGACGGTGAGTTCAGCCTCAGGGGGCAGCTCCAGACCGAGCCCACGTTCTATAACATCCGTCTGGCCGACGGGCGGTCTTTCTCCGTGGTGCTGGACTCTGCGGAGACACTCACCCTCACGGCCAACGCCGGCGCGGGCGCGCTGGTGGGCAACGTGAAGTTTGACAACTCGGCGGCCAACGCCGACCTGCAAGACGTCATGTCCGCGGCGTCGGGCCTGCTGGCCAAGCTCCAAGACGGCACGGCCACCGACTCGCTCATCCGCGACGTGAAAGACCAGATGACCGGCAAAGTGTTCGCCAACCCGCGCTCCATGGTGGGCTATTACATAGTCTTCCAGAAGATTGGAGGCCTGCCGCTCTTCGATGTGATGGACAAGCGCGACCATCAGCTTTTCTCGGCCGTGGCCACGTCTTTGCAAATGGCCTACCCCCGCAGCGAGCAGGTCAAATATTTGTGCGACTACGTCCTTGGCGCACGCGCGGCCCGCAAGGCCAACGCACGCCGCGACTCCCTCATTCAGCAGGCCAAGCCTCTCAACTCGCCAGACCTCACGCTGCCAGACAAAGACGGCAAACCGCGCACGCTCAGCTCATTGCGCGGCAAGACGGTGATCCTCTTCTTCTGGATGGCGGCCAACGATGACGCCCGGCAGGCTCAGGCCCAGTTGGCCTCTATATACAAAAAATACAGAGGCAGCGGCCTGGAGATATACTCCGTCTCATTCGACACGAGCAAGGTGCTGTGGGAGGCCGCCACGACAGGCGAGGAGTGGGTCAACGTGTGCGACCTCAAGGGAGTCTCCAGCCCCGCAGCCGCCACATATAACGTCACAAGCATCCCGTCTGACTACATCTTGGCGCCAGACGGCCGCCTGATTGGCAAAGACCTCTTCGGCACCAGGCTGGACAACAAGCTCAAGGAGATATTGAGATAGGCGACGAGCCACCCCGCACGGTAATGGGGGAAGGGAAACAGGCGAGGGAGGCCATGACGCGCAGCGCGCCACGGCCTCCCTCGCTCCTAATGAATGACAGACCACAGATGAAGAACATATACTTCGCCTCCGACCTGCACCTGGGCGCGCCATACTTAGCGGACCACCGTCAGCACGAGGCCCGGGTGGTGGCGTGGCTAGACTCAATAAAAGACAAGGCCCAGGCCCTGTACCTGCTAGGCGACATATTCGACTACTGGTTTGAATACCACACCGTGGTGCCGCGCGGCCACGTCCGCTTCCTGGCCAAGGTGGCGGAGTTGGCGGACAGGGGCGTAGACGTCCACTTCTTCACCGGCAACCACGACGTCTGGATGTTTGACTACCTGCCCGCCGAGCTGGGAGTGACGGTCCACCACGGCGACCTGCGCATTGAAGCGGCCGGCAAACAATTTCTGCTGGGGCACGGAGACGACCTGGGGTATGACCGTTGGTACCACGTCATGATGTGGTGCTTCCACAACCGATTCTTGCAGGCCTGCTACCGATGGCTTCACCCCGACCTGGCCGGACTGATTGCCACCACGTGGAGCCACCGCAGCCGCATGGGACACTACGCCGAGGAGCGCAAGCGCGGGCGCGGCCTGCAAGACCTGGAGAGCGAGACTCAAGTGAGGTATGCCCGCAAGATTGTGGCCAATGGCGACCCTGCTGACTTCATCATCTTTGGCCACCGCCACGAGGTCATAGACTGCGAAGTGGGCGGGCGCGGGCAGCGGCTGCTCGTCATAGGGGACTGGATTCGCCACTTCACATACGCCGTCTTCGACGGCCGCGACGTAAAGATTTTAAAATATGGTCAAGATTAGCGAGACATCAAGAAACATGGCCTTCGCGGCCTACATCACCCCCGTGGGGTGGCTCGTGAGCCTTGCCGCCCGCCTTGTGTGTTCAGACAGGTCGGAGTTCGCCACATTCCACTTGCGGCAAGGGCTTGGCCTGGCCCTCATCGAGACTCTGACCTACGTCCTGGTCTTCAAGTTTCTCAATTTTTGGTTGGCGTGGCAGGTGGCCACCATCATATTCTTCCTGATGATGGTCATCGGGGTGCGCGGCGTCAACAAGGGCATCATGCGCTACCAGCCCGTCCTGGGGCGCAAGTTCGACTCATGGTTCAGCTTCTTGGCCTAGGCCTCGCCTCGCCGCCGCAGCTCATCTTGTATCTTTTGGGCCGCCTCATAGTCCTCTGCCGCCACGGCGTGGCGCAACTTCTCTCGCAACAGGCCTGACGGGGTTCCCTCCACCCCTCCGGCAGCTCCGCTCCGCAAGGCGTCGGCATCGCCATTGGCCAGCCTCAGCACGGCCTCGCGGGCGAAGATGGGGGCTTGGCACCTGATGGCCAAGGCCACGGCGTCTGACGTGCGGCTGTCTAGGATCACCGGCGCGCCGCCCTTGTCCATCACCAGGCTCGTGCGGAACCGCCCGCCCTCGAGCCCCTCAATTATCACGCGGCTCAGCCGCCCGCCAAAAGCCGAGATGAGGCGCGCCATCAGGTCGTGGGTGAGCGGGCGGGGCATGGCGATGCCCTCCATGAAAACGGCTATGGCCTGCGCCTCGGACATCCCTATGGTGATGACCATTCGCCGCCGCCCCGTTATCTCTTGCATCACAAGGTTATATATGTTGTTGCCGCCGCCATCCAAGATGGCAGCCACGCGCAATGGCACAAGGGCCTCCATACCGTCATCCATAGGCTCTAGAAAAAATTGAACATCAGCCCTGCTTTCGGGAAATGAAGATAAGGTTTTTTCCGCTACCCCGCAATTTAGTCCTTTCAATTATCAATTAAAGTCCATAACTTTGCGCCGTTAAGTCTGTAC
>CAKUYZ010000037.1 GCA_934717675.1 uncultured Bacteroidales bacterium | reverse complement strand
CACGGGCTTGGCGCTTATGTTTTTTTGAGCCGACAGCTCCTCCACCTTCTGCCCGCGCAGCATCCGCATTTGCATCACGTAGCGGCTCTGTTGGCTTGGCTGCGAGTTGTTGAGCATCTGGGGCTGTATCAGTGTCAGGCGCTTGGCCCTGCTCTTCAATCGGTAGAAGTAATAGTTATATGTGCTGTCGCGCTCGTCGGACGTGGGCATCCCGTTGCCGCGCCTTATCACTGTAGGGATCATCGTCTCCGCCGCCTGCGGCTTCTTGGGCCAGTTGCCCTCGACCATGTCCAGCACCGTCACGTCGTCAAAGTCCACGGCTCGCGTCTCCAATATTCCCATAAGCTGCAAGCCTCCCAGGGGCATGCCTTGGAAGTCTACTTTCTGCTGGTCTATCATGGAGCATAAGATGTGCATCAGGAGCCTCGCGTCCGTCATGTCGTCCGCCACCATCTCCACCACGGTGCTCAGCCGCCGCGCCACTTTCAGTGCCTCCCATATGGTCTCGCGGTCCAGTTCCGCGCCCTCTTTGTGTGCGAAATGCTCCAGCGCGGCCTCAAACACGCCCGTGGCGTAGACCGTGGCTTCGGCGGGTGTGGTGCCGCTCAGCATTTTTGACGTCAGGGGCAGGTCCGCCAGGGGCGAGACGGTCGGGTCTACAAAGTTTCTGTTGTTGCGGATCAGTTCTTTTATCGCGGCTCGCGTCTCTTCCTTGCCGTCGGCCTCCACCACATAGGGGTGCCGCAAGACGGACAGGGCCACCTGCGCGCTCACCATGCGCCGGCCGCCATACACTCTGTTGTTGCGGCCGCTCTGCGCGTCGACCATCAGGTGGGCGAGGCCAGACACGTTGGTGTAGCGCAGCTCGTAGCCCATGGTCACGTTGATGTTGCCCACAATGTCGCTCGGAATCACGCTGAGCACCGGCAGCAGCATCTGCTCGTCGGTTATCACAATCACGCTCCTCTTGAAGTCGGTGCGCGATGCCGTCTTGCGCTGCTCGTCCGTGGCCTGCGGGTCTGTGCAGCTGGCCAATATGGTCGAGGCCACCACGGAGGCTTGGCTCTGCGGGTATGTGGTGGTTATGAGCCGCACCTGCTGACGCTCCGTGGGCGTGGCCCGTGGCGGCTTGTAGCCAAACGGGGCTGGGAATTTCTTCACCCATTGCGCCACGGCGTAGCCCGCGCCGTGGATGTCGTCACCCTCGCCTTTCTCTAGCATCCAAGGCTCGTAGTCCCACAAGAAGTCGGCTCTGCCGGCCTTGGACAGCCTGCCCATTATGGCCTCCTCCGCGCGGCTCAGGAGGCTGAACCCTATGAAGACGTAGCGTTTCCGCCCGTCGTCCCACGCGTTTCCGCCCACGCCCTCGGCCGCGTCGCGATATATCATCCCGGTGTAGGCCAGGCCTTTGAGGCGCAGCTTGTCCCGAAATTTTGAATACAGCTCCTCCATGCGCCCATAGGCCTCCACAAAGCGTTTGTGCACTTTGCGTTTCTCGCCCATGGGCGTCTCTTCTTCCGTAAACTCGATGTTCCAAAACTCCTCAATGGCCTTGCGCTGGCTGTCTGATATGTAGCTGAGGTCGTCAGACAGTTTTTGCCACTCCGTCACGTTGCGATACACGGCCCCGGGGTTGGCCAGGCTCTTGTCCAGGTCCTCAAAGTCGTTGATTATTATCCCCGCCCAAGAGTAAAACGTCTCGAAACGCATAGGCTCGCCTTCGCGCTCCATCTTTCTGTATGTGTCATACAGCTCGCAGCGCAGCGTCACCTGGTCGGCCACGCGCAACCCGCCGCCATTGAGCAGCAAATCGCCAATGGTGCTGATGTTCAGACCGAAAATTATGTGAGGCTTGCCGGCGCGCTTCAAGACCGACAGCTGACGGCTCACAGCGTCGGAGAAAAAGACGCTGGACCTGTGGTTGGGAAAGACGAAAACCGTGCGGCTCCACTCTTCAAGGGGCAGCTGGCGAATGTAATATTTGGCTACTGATTTGAGAAAGTCCATTGCGGGATGCTTTTATCCGCCATAAAGCTAGGCAAATTGTCCGTAACGGCAAAAGGCGCCCATGCGGCGCCGGTGAGGTTTTGAAATGTCGCCATATGTTCTAAAAATATTGCAAATTGAAAGCCTTGAATATTGCAGAAGTGATAAATTGATTATATTTGCAGCACCTAACCATAAGATTAAAACTTGAGAGTATGAAAAAGCGTTGGATTATATCCCTTGCCCTGATGGTGCTGGCGGGCGTGGCCGGATATTTCATCCCAGAGCAGCCCGGCTTGTGGGATATGTCGGCCAATGTGGATACTGCCGACTTGGCGTGGCTCATCACGGCCACCATTTTCGTCTTGATGATGACGCCAGGCCTGTCGTTTTTCTACGGCGGCATGGTGCGAAAGAAGAACGTCATATCCACCATCTTGCAGAGCATCATTGCCATGGGCATTGTCTCCGTCTTGTGGGTTGTCGTGTGTTTCAGCCTCTCCTTTGGCGATGACATTGGCGGCGTCATTGGCGACCCGCGCACCTACTTCATGTTCACCAACGTAGGCGGGGCCGCCACGGACTCTTTCTCCACCAAGATGGGTCTCACCATCCCTTTGGCGCTCTATGCCATCTTCCAGATGAAGTTCGCCATCATCACGCCGTCGCTCATCACCGGCTCTTTCGCCGAGAGGGTGCGCTTTTCCGCCTATATGTTGTTCATGGTGCTTTTCACCATAATTGTCTATTGCCCTCTGGCACACTGCACGTGGCACCCAGAAGGTCTTTTCAACCAGATGCACGTCAAGGATTTTGCCGGCGGCATTGTGGTTCATGCGTCTTCGGGTGTGGCCGCGCTCGTCGGCGCCCTCTTCTTGGGCCGCAGGCGTGAGCGCAAGTCTGAGCCTGCCAATGTGCCGTATGTCATCTTGGGCGCGTCGCTGCTGTGGCTCGGCTGGTTTGGTTTCAATGGCGGCTCTTCGCTAGCTGCCAATGGCGTGGCTGTCAAGGCTTTTCTCAACACCAACACGTCGGCCGCCACGGCCATGCTGGTCTGGATTTTCTTTGACTGCGTCATGGGGCGCAAGCCGTCGGCCATGGCCGCGGCCGTGGGCGGAGTTGTGGGCCTGGTGGCCATCACGCCGTCAGCGGGGTGGGTCTCTGTGAGGGAGAGCATCCTCATTGCCGTCATCACCACCATCATCTGCAACCTCGCCTGCCACTGGAAGAACCATACGTCTGTTGACGATGCGCTGGACGTTTTCCCCACCCATGGCGTGGGCGGAATTGTCGGCACCATCCTCACCGGAGTCTTTGTCTACAAGTATGAGCCCGAGCTGGCGGAGCAAGGCGTCTCCCATTGGGAGTTCTTTGTCAATCACCTCATTGCCGTGGCCATAGTCTTTGTCTACACTGCCACCGTCACCTATGGCCTCTATTGGCTCACCAACAAGATCATCCCCATGCGCGTGTCGGAGGCTAGTGAGCGCCTGGGCCTAGACCGCAGCCAGCATGACGAGCATTATGGCCGCCTGCGCGAGCTTGCCGAATATTATGACGAGGAGCCGCAGGCTGACGACCGCGAAGGCAAGTAGCGGTGGCGGGGCGCGAAACTGAATTGATTTCTCTTTCGTCTTTTATTGATTTGTGTTACTTTCGAAGGGGCAAGGAATCAATTAGTCCTTGACTACTAGGATACTTCATGTAATGATTTAAGTTGATTTGTGGGCGCGCGCCGTGATGGCGTGCGCCCTTTTCTGTTTTTGTTGCTCGTTTTGTCCGCATGCCGTATATTTGCCGTGCGTAAACTACTATATGGTCTGGAGATGAAGCTGAAATTCTTAGCGTTGGCCGTGGCTGGCGTCGTGGCGGCTCTCTCGCCTCTGAGCGGCGCGGCGCAGTCGGCGGGCAAGCCCTTTGGTAAAAAGGCGGAGGTGGGCAAGGATATTGTCGATTTCAACGTCAAGGTCAAGGACTATGCCGGCAAGCCTGTCGTCTTGGGCTATTACTTCAACAACAAGATGTTGGTCAAGGATACCGTCTTGACCGACGCCCACTGCGTGGCTCATTTCACCCGAGACACGCTCTATGAGGAGGGCCTCTATCTGCTCCATTTCCCCGAGAACGGTGGAGTGTTCGACATCCTCATGCCACATGTGCAGAAGTTCACGCTCTCGTGCGACACTATGCCACGGCAGGCCGAGAGGGCTAAGGTGGAAGGTTGCCGACCTCTCGCCAATTTTATTGATTATCAGAAATATATCACGGCGAGGCAGATGGAGTATCGTGAGCTGAGCCGTGAGTTTCAAGCCGCGCAGGGCAATCCTGCCCGACAAGAGGAGATTAGGAGACGTTTTGTTGAGGAAGACTCTTTGGTCACGGCGCACAATGACCAGGTCATAGCCGCCAATAAGGATAACTTCTTGGCCAATTTCCTCCGCGCCCTCAAAGAGGTCAAGATTCCCCAGTTCGACATCCCTGCTGGACTGACCGACGCTCAGCGCGACTCCGTGCGCCAGGTGCGCGGGTTCTACTACTACCGCGCCCATTTCTACGACAATTTCGACATGACGGACGACCGTCTGCTCCGAACCCCTTTCTTCGCCCAAAAGATTGACAAGTATTTTGATGAGTCGGTGCCGCAAGTGCCGGACTCCGTGGCAGCCGAGGCCATAAGGCTCATTGAGATGTGTCGAGGCAATGAGGAGATGTTCCGTTTCTTTGTCTCCACAATGTATAACAAGTTCAACCAAAGCAATATAATGGGTATGGACGCGGCTCTGGTCAAGATTGCCGATCGCTACTACCTCTCTGGCGAGGCCACGTGGGCCGACAAGAAGTTTATTGACGACCTGCGCGAGAACATTGATGGAATCCGCTACACGCTCATCGGCCTCAAGGCTCCCGACCTCAAGATGCCGTCGGTCACGGGCGAGTGGTATAGGCTGAGCGAGGTCAAGGCCCCGTTCACCATCTTGGCTTTCTGGGAGCCCTCTTGCGGGCATTGCAAGAAGGAGATCCCGTACCTCAAGACTGCTGTCTTTGACAAGTATAAGGACCGCGGAGTGAAGGTTTTCGCCGTCTACTGCCAGGTGGAGGTGGAGCCTTGGAAGGAGTTCATTGAGGAGCATCAGTTGGAGGAGTTTATCAACGTCTACGACCCTTATGGCCGCACGGGCTTCCGCCGCTTCTACAACATCAAGAGCACGCCCACCATTTTCGTCCTCGATAAGGATAAGACCATAGTGGCCAAGAAGTTGGGCGTGGACCAAATTGACGATTTCTTGGCTCACGAGTTTGGCCTGACTGAAAAGTAGCCGATGCGCAAGAGCAACCATACGCCCGCTTGGGGCAATTTGCGGTGCGCCTTTGCCGCGGCCGCAGCGGGTTTGGCCGTTGTGGCCTGCCATGATGACGATGCCGCCTCGCGCCCGCCAAGGATATATTTCGCCTCCAATGGCTCTTATGAGATTGCGCCGGGAGATACGTTGAACCTCCAGCCGCGCATCCTCTATGACGATGGTTGCGCTTTTGAGTGGCAAGACGGCGATGGCAACATTCTCTCCACCGAGCGAGACCTCATCTTCACCACCACGGTGATGAAAGACTACGCCCTCACGTTCAAAGTCCACGGCGCGGCGGGGGCCGACACTTTCAACCTTGCCGTCTCTGTGCAACGGAAAGCCTCTTTTGACAAGATAGACAATTTCTCAACCAAAAAGAGTTCCGTCTTGGCTCTACACCCCGACAGCCTCCCTGGCGCGTTTCGCGTTGGGGGTATGGAGTTCGCCAACGCCGTGAATGCCGACACCACCATGTGGGTAGGGTTCGCTTTCTCAAACAAATCTGCCTCGTCTAGCGCCACGGGCTCCTCGGCCATTGGCTCTGCCTATGTGGTGGGTGGGGCGTCATCGTCCGCAAACGCCTATATGGCCGTCTACGCCCCGTCGGGCATGGCGCGCGTCTTGTTCGACAGGGCCTACACCCCTAAATCCGTCGATGTGGCCAATGACAATTTTATATATCTCGCTAGCAAGTTCGGCTTCATGACCACGGATTCGGCGGTTGTGGAACCAGCGGCGCGCGGAGACTATTTCCGTGTCGAGGTGGCCGGATTGGGTGCCGATGGGATGCCCACGGGGGCTGCCGCCTCCGTCTCACTCATCGATTGCGACTTTGACAACCCGGCCAAATATGTCCGCAGCTCATCTTGGAACACTTTGGACCTCACGGGACTTGGCTCTGTGCATGGCCTCCAGATGAGCGTGGCCACGTCGCTTGAGTCTTTCCCTGAGCTTTTCTGCATAGACAATTTGCGGTTGCAAGACTAAAACAAAAGAACAGCGGTGATTCTTGATTTCCTTCGACTCTTCTGGTCGTTTTTTTAAGATAGGCTTCTTCACCTTCGGTGGCGGACTGGCCATGATTCCGTTCATTGAGGACGAGTTTGTGGCCAAGCGTAAGTGGGTCTCGGCAGACGATATGCGCGAGATGGTCATCTTGGCCCAGACGTTGCCTGGCGTCGTGGCGGTCAACGTGAGCATCTTTATGGGGCATCGTCGCGCCGGCTGGATGGGCGCCGTGGCCGCCGTCTTGGGCGCCGTCTTGCCCGCTCTGCTCTCCATCGTGCTTATCCTTATGCTTCTCAAGGGGTTTGAGGATAACAGGTACGTCAAGATGGTCTTTGTGGGCATCAAGGCGGCGTCTGCCGCGCTTATTCTCGACACGGTGGTGCGGATGAGCAAGAAGACGTTGGGTGCCGACAGGGCCTGCTGGGTTGTGGCGGCTCTTGGCCTGCTTGTGGTCATCTTGGGCTTCTCGGCCGCTTGGTCGGTCGTGCTGGGTGCCTTGGCGGGGCTGGTCTATTTCTATAATAGGGATAAAAAAGCGGCAAACTGATGGTCTACTTTTATCTGTTCATCATATTCTTCAAAGTCGGCGTGGTAGGCTTCGGTGGCGGCTACGCCATCCTGACGCTTATTTTTCAAGACGTTCAGGCCTTTGGCATCATGTCCGCCCAGGAGTTCGCCAATCTGGTGGCGCTCTCGCAGGTGACACCAGGCCCCATAGCCATCAACGCCGCCACCTATGTCGGCTATAACGCGGCGGGCGTCCCAGGGGCCATTCTTGCCACCGTGGCTGTCTCGCTGCCGTCTTTCATCTTGTGCATGCTTGTGCTGCTTTTCCTGCATAAGTTTCAGACAAACAAGGTGGTGATGGGCATCTTGGCTGGCATACGTCCTGCCACCGTGGGCCTCATGGCCAGTGCTTTCCTCTTCATGGCGCAGACGGCCATCATGCCGGCCTATCAGGCGCAAGAGTCCTTGCTTCAGAATTTCAAGTCGGCTGACCTTGTGGCGGTGGCCATTTTTGTCATCACCTACGGGGTCATATTGCTGCGAAAGTTTGGCGCCATAACGCTCACTTTGGCCGGCGGGGCTTTAGGTGTGGCCCTCTGTTCCATTTTTGCGACGGAATAAATCACAGTCATCATGATAAGAAAAATGGCCATGCGCCTCGCGCTGCTCTTGCTCGTGTTCCTTGCGCCCGCTGTCGCGAGGGCCGCACGCTGCAGTGTGCTGATTGTGTGTGCCTACAATCCCGAAGCCAACAACATCGCGGCCACCATAAATGCCTTTGAGGTAGAGCTGCGCACGCGTGGGCTTGCGGCGGACATCTCAGTGGAGTCGCTTTCTAGCGACAACTTTGGCGATGTGGCGGCTTGGCGTGGGCGAATGACAAGAATATTGTCAAAATATCAGCCGCAAGAGCAACGCCCGGATGTCATACTGCTTTTGGGGCCTGAGGCCGTGGCCACATACCTGAGCCTTGAGGTCTCAACTTTGCCAGACATTCCCGTATTGTGCGGAATGTGCAGCAGAAATTACATCGAGATTCCAGAGAATATTCAAGACACTGAGCACTGGGAGCCCGAGACGCATGACATTGTGGACGTCAACTCGCTATATAACATTGTGGGTGGGCAATTCTATGAGTATAACGTAGACGTCAACATAGACCTTACTAAAAAGCTCTTCCCCGATGTCCGCAATATTGTCTTCTTGACAGATAACAGCTATGGCGGCCTGAACATCCGCGCCCTTGTGAAAGACTGCATATGTCGGCACGCGGAGTTTAAATTCAACTGGTTAGATGGGCGCGGCCTCACCGTGTTGTCCGCTGCCGACTCCATTGCTCACCTGCCAGACAGCACCGCGCTCATGATCGGCACGTGGCGATATGACAAGGACAACAGATATTACATCAACTCGTCCATTATGATGCTGAGGCAGAACAACGCGAGACTGCCCGTGCTGACGCTTTCAGCCTCTGGTGCCTATGATTGGGCTGTGGGCGGATATACGCCTAAATATCAGAATGTTGGCCCATTGTTGGCCTGCTCGCTCATCGACTTCCTCGCATCAGGCAAGTCGCGCCTCCACTTCATCCCGTGCCACTATGTTTTCAACTACGCCTCGTTGGTGTCTATGGGCATTGATGAGGATGACCTGCCTGCCGACAGCGAGATAATCAACCGCCCGCGCAGTTTTGCCGAGGTCTATGCCACGGAGATTTTTGTCGTGGTGGCCATGTTCATTGTGCTGTTGGCCGGCCTCATTGCCGCCACGTCCAACCTCACTAAGGTCAAGAGGTTGAAACTTAGCTTGGAACAAAAGCAAGGCGAACTGCTTGAGGCCAAAAACAAGGCCGAGGCAAACAGCCTGCTCAAGACGTCTTTCTTGGCAGACATGAGCCACGAGATCCGCACCCCGCTCAATGCCATCGTGGGCTTCTCGCAGGTGATTGCCTCGCAGTGTGACACTCTCTCGGCCGATGAGAGGCAGAAGATTATTGAGATCATCAACAAAAACAGCAACCTCCTCACGGGGCTGCTCAACAGCATCTTGGACATATCAAGAATCGAGTCTGGCCGCGCGCGCTATGTTATTGAGGACGTTGAGGTGGTGGACTTGTGCCGCGCTATGCTCAGCTCCGTGCAGATGGCCAACGCCAATTGTGGACTGGAGTTCAACCTCGATGCCGAGAGCGAGACCATTTTCTTGCGGACTGACCGGCAGCGGTTTCAGCAAGTCATTGTCAACCTGCTCTCCAACGCCGTCAAGTTCACCAAAGAGGGCAGTGTGACACTGAGCGTAAGGGCTACTGACGGCGGTGGGGTGGAGGTGGCCGTGAGCGACACGGGCCGGGGCATTCCACCCGACAAGGCAGAAGAGGTCTTCGCGCGTTTTGTGAAGCTAGACGAGTATGCCAGCGGCACAGGTCTGGGACTCTCGCTGTGCCGTATGATTGTGGAACGATTCGGTGGCAAGATTTGGGTAGATCGGACCTACACAAAGGGAGCGCGTCTTGTCTTCTCCATGCCGCAGGCCGCCGACACCTTGGCTTAGGCCGCTGAA
Source organism: uncultured Bacteroidales bacterium (assembly GCA_934717675.1). GTDB lineage: Bacteria > Bacteroidota > Bacteroidia > Bacteroidales > Marinilabiliaceae > W3P20-009. The sequence continues at coordinate 6,397 of CAKUYZ010000037.1, read as the reverse complement.
CTATTGTGTGGTTTTGCGGCCTGGCCGATACGTTTAAATACGTAGTGGGCGGTGCGCACTCTCTTATGGGATTTATGCCGGTTTCTGTTTGCGTAAACTAAAAGCCACATTGTGGTTTTGGCTCCATTTCTCTTTGAATGTCAAAGCGTTAAATGCATAATTTGTGCAATGTGGCTCCCGATGGGAAAGCGTCGGGGGTGTGAAAAAAAAATAACGCGGGGCGGTAAGACGGTCAAAATGCCGAAATTGCGCCCGAATAATGGATAAACTATAGATAAACATATTTATGAAAAGGAGAGTTGTTATCACGGGTTTGGGCATCTACTCGTGTCTTGGTAAGACGCTTGACGAAGTTCGTGATTCTCTATACAACGGTAAGTCGGGCATCATTTTCGACCCTGTCCGCAAAGAGATGGGCTTCCGCTCCGCGCTGACGGCTAAGGTAGACGTGCCAGACCTCAAGGGCATCCTTAGCCGAAGCCAGCGCGTCTATATGGCCGATGAGGTGAAGTACGCCTACCTTGCCACCCGCGACGCGCTTGCCAACGCGCGCCTGGATCAGGATTACATCGAGGCTCACAATGTGGGCATCCTCTACGGCAACGACAGCAGTGCCGATGCCGTCGTCAAGAGCGTGGACATCATGCGCGAGAAAAAAGACACCACTCTCGTCGGCTCTGGCGCCATCTTCCAGTCCATGAATTCCACCGTCACCATGAACCTCTCCTGCCTCTTCAAGCTCAAAGGCATGAACCTGACAGTCTCTGGTGCTTGCGCCTCTGGCTCACACGCCATTGGCTTGGGCACTCTCCTCATTCGCGAGGGCCTGCAGGAGTGCATCGTCTGTGGCGGCGCGCAAGAGGTCAATCCGTTCTCCATCGGCAGCTTCGACGGCATCTCGGCGTTCTCCGCCCGCGAGAGTGAGCCCACCAAGGCGTCTCGCCCGTTTGACCGAGATCGCGACGGCCTCGTGCCGGGTGGCGGCGCGGCCACGGTGATCATTGAGAGCTACGAGAGCGCTGTTAAGCGCGGCGCCCCCATCTTGGCCGAGGTTCTCGGTTACGGCTTCTCATCCAATGGCGACCACATCTCCACCCCCAATGTTGACGGTCCGGCACGCTCGCTGCGCATGTCCATTGAGCAGGCCGGCATAGACCTCCGCGAGATTGGCTACATCAACGCCCATGCCACCTCAACCCACGTGGGCGACCAAAACGAGGCCAAGGCCATTGACCGCGTGCTCGGGGACTACAAGCCATACATCACCTCCACCAAGGGCCAGACCGGCCACGAGATGTGGATGGCGGGAGCCAGCGAGATTGTCTACACCATACTCATGATGAAGAATGACTTCATCGCGGCCAACCTCAATTTCGAGCATCCTGATGAGGACTCGGCAAAGCTCAATATCCCAGGCGAGAGGGTTTCGCATCACTTTGACACGTTCCTCTCCAACTCGTTCGGCTTCGGCGGCACCAACTCCACCCTCGTCGTTCGCAACCTCTAGAATCCGTTTCCGCGAGGCTGATGCGCAATGTGCGCCGTAGCCTGCGAGACCACTGAATATCGCCCGCCATATGGCCGCGCCGCAGGGCACGGTCATGTGGCGGGCGAGTTTTTTCACTCTATTCTTTTTATTTTTCAGGCTTATAAGCTACTTTTGCAGTCAAATGCGGTCATCGCCATGCTTCGTGCCTGCCGTCGTGCTGTATGACGGGGCGGGGGTGGGGTGACTGGCCCGCAAAATGAAAAAACAAGTCATCATTACATAAACATGGAAAAGAACGAATTGATCAGCAAAGTCAACAACGTGTTGGCAGACGAGTTTGAGGTCGAGGTGAGCGACATCACCCCCGAGGCTAACATCAAGGAGACCCTTCAGCTCGACAGCCTGAGCATTGTTGACATGATTGCCCTTATCGAGAACGAGTTCGGTGTCAAGATCAAGGGTGACGAGGTCGGTACCATCTTGACTTTCGAGGACCTCTACAACTATATCGCCGCACACGCCTAATAGGTCTGATGCGCTTGTCATCGGCTTATTGTGGTGGGTCACTTCTTACCGCTTGCTGTTGGGGCTTCTCCCCACGTTCCGTGGTTGTGGCCGCTGAGGCGCGAGATGTGCGGGGGCGCGTCCCCGTATGGTGAACAGACCCGCGGGTCCGGATCGCTCTGTCTTGCCACTGCTTCGCAGTGTGCTGTGTCGGGCGAGCCGGTCTCGTGGGTTTCGCTTTTCCCATTGGGCTGCTGTGCGGCCTTCCCCTAATTTCTTTTCATGACAAAGATTGTCCTTTCGATATATTATTTCTTTGCGAAGCACTCGGCCCTGAGGTGGGGGTCGCCTTGATCTTCGTGGCTCTTGCGCTTCAGTTACGGTTTGAGGAGGACATAACCAAGCTCCTGCCCTCCACTGGCGATTCGCAGGAGGGGCTGGCGTTTTCGCAACTGAAAGTCAAGGATAAAATTTTTCTCCTCGTCACGTCTGCAGATGAGCAGTCGTCGCTGTCGCCCGATGACCTGATTGAGGTCCAAGACGAGTTTACGGGTGCGCTCTTGGATGCCGATACCGCTGGCGTCTACATTGCCGACATTCTCTCTGAGGTTGACGAGGAGGTGATGCTTGACGTGGTTGCCTACTTGGCGGACAATTTCCCGCTTTTTGTTGACACCGCGTCATACGGAGACATTGCCGCGCTGCTGTGCGACTCTTCGGTAAATGCCAACGTGGCCAAGGTCAAGGCCATGCTCACTTCGCAGGCGGGTATGGCCATGAAAGATATGCTTGCGGCCGACCCTGTGGGCATGAGGAATGTGGTCATCGAGAGGGTGAAAGACATCAAAGACGGCATGGGCAATGCGCAAATTGTCTATGACGGGCACCTTTTCACGCCAGACACCACCGTGGCTCTTGCCTACCTCTCGCCAAACTTCAAGTCGTTCGACTCCATGAGCGGTCGCAAGCTTGTCGAACTGATTGAGAATAAAATAGCGGAGGTCAAAAAGGCGCACCCCGAGGCCGATATTCTTTTTCACGGAGCCCCGGTGCAGAGCGTCAACAACAGTCGGCAGATTAAGCGCGACCTGAGCCTCACGCTCACCATATCGCTTGTCCTTGTGTGCATAGGCATCGGCGTATGCTTCAAGAACAAGTCCACCATCCCCATGCTCATTTTGCCCGTGGTCTACGGCGCGGTGTTCGCGCTCGCCATGATGTATCTTGTCCGCGGCACCATGTCTCTCATGGCGTTGGGCATCGGGGCCATTGTGCTGGGCGTGGCGTTGAGCTACTGCCTCCACGTCATCACGCACTACAAGTATGTCAGCACCCCGGAGCGTGTGCTCAAAGATCAGGCCACGCCCGTCTTCCTCGGCTGCCTCACCACCATAGGCTCTTTCCTCGGCTTGCTCTTCACCAGCTCCGACTTGCTGAGTGACTTTGGTCTTTTCGCGTCGTTCGGCCTTGTCGGAACCACGTTCTTCAGCCTCGTCTACCTCCCACATTTCTTCAACCCGCAGCGCAACCGCAGGTCCAAGAAGGCGTTCCGCGCCCTGGAGAGGTTCAACTCACACAGGTTCGAGAAGCATAAGTGGCTCATCGCGGCCATCGTTGTCATCACCTGCGTGTGCCTATACACTCAAAAATGGGTGACTTTCGATGCTGACCTCAGCCACATCAACTACACGTCGGACGAGGTCCGTCGCAGCTCCAGCCTCCTTCAGGCCAAGACGCAGCCTGGCCTTGTCACCACCTACTACGCCACCTCCGACTCCACGTTGGACGGTGCCCTGACCAAGAGCCGGCAGCTCTATCCGGTTCTCGACTCTCTCGAGGCCAAAGGCCGCGTCCGCGGGTTCTCAAAGGCCGCGTCGCTATTCCCGACAGAGGCGGAGCAAGAGGCTAGGCTAGAGACCTGGCAAGAGTTCTGGAATGCCGACAGGGTGGAGTCCACCGTCGCGATGGTGGATCGCGCAAGCCGCGCCAATGGCATAGCGCCGGCCTTCTTCGCGCCGTTCGAGGATGTCGTGACGCGTGAATATGACTTTGTGAACCCGTATGAAGATGAGCTGCTGCCGCAGGGCCTTATGGCAAACATAGTGGAGCAAAATGACAGCGTCTTCATGGTCTTCACCTCTGTCCAGATGAAGCCGGAAGACAAGAAAATTGTCGGCCGTGCGCTTGTCGATGCCACAGGATGCACCGTGATAGACCCGATGTTCTATACGGAGGAGATGGTCAAGACAATTAATGCCGACTTCAACACTGCGCTCAACATCTCCATGGCGTTTGTCTTCGTCATTCTGCTCATCTCGTATCGAAACCTGGTCCTCGCCATCGTGGCCTTCATCCCGATGACTTTGAGCTGGTTCATTGTCTTGGGTGTCATGGGAATGCTCGGGTTGCAGTTCAACCTCATTAACATCGTCATCTCGACATTCATATTCGGAATAGGCGTAGACTACAGCATCTTCGTCATGGATGGCCTGCTGTCCAAGGCCAAGTCTCAGGCCGAGCCGCAGTTGCTTGTATATCACAAAACTGCCATATTCTTCTCGGCAGTGACGCTCATTGTGAGCACGGGCTCATTGCTCATGGCTTCACATCCCGCGCTCGCTTCCATTGGCGTCGCCACCATCATAGGAATGTCTTCGGCCGTCATATTGGCCTATACGCTCCAACCGTTCCTTTATCATAGCCTCGTCAAGCTCATACTCCGTATGGGTTGGAAGGTCAATTGGTTGCGGGAGCGGAAGAAAGATTAAAACATAACGACGAGTATGAGCGACACCCGATATGATGTTGTGGTCATTGGTGCGGGTCTTGGCGGGCTCGAGTGCGCCTATATGCTGCAAAAGGTAGGCAAGAACGTCTTGGTGCTCGAGGCCGATGCCCTCATCGGCGGTTGCCTCCAGACGTTCCGGCGCGCCGGCCACTTGTTCGACACCGGGTTTCACTACGTTGGAGGCTTGGACGAGGGGCAGATGCTGTGGCGTCTTTTTAGCTACTTCGACCTTATGGGATTGCCGTGGCGCAAGATGGATGTCGATTGTTTTGACAAGGTCGTCTTGCCAAGCGGCGAATATCCTTTCGCTCAAGGTTATGACAATTTTCGAGAGACGCTGACGAAACGTTTCCCAACGCAGGCGGAGAATCTGAAAAGCTATGTTGCTTTGCTCCGCGAGGTTGGGGACAACATCGCGCATAGTTTCGACACCAGGTCGGCCGACGATGTGTATCAGAAGTCGCTCTTCGCGCGCTCTGCGCATGAGTTCCTCACGTCCACCATATCGGACCCCGTCTTGCGAGACGTGCTGTCTGGCACCTCGCTCAAGATGGAGTTGAGTGCTGACAAGTTGCCGCTCTACGTCTTTGCGCAGATAAATAGCTCGTTCATCCAAAGTGCCTATCGCATAGCCGGTGGCGGGATGCAGATAGCCGAGAAGTTGCGTCAGGGCATCGAGTCCATGGGCGGCAAGGTGATGCGCGGCAAGAGGGTGACGGCCTTCGAGGGCGCTGATGGCAAGGCGACAGCTGTGCTTGTGGGCGAGGAGAGGTTTGAGGCCGACACATTTATATCAGACATCCATCCGGCCGCAACTGTGCGCCTTTTGCAAGCCGGCGGCTTGGTGCGCAAGGTCTATCAGCGGAGGATTGAGGGCCTCGAGAACACATTCGGAATCCTCACCGTGAATGTGGCGTTGCGCCCTGGCACAGTAAGGTATCAGAATCACAATACGTTCATATATACCGAACCAGACGTATGGTCGCTTCATTCCAAACTAGGAGGGGGCGTGCGTGCCGCCATGGTCAGTTTCATGCCTCCCACTGATGGCTCTGAGTTTGCCACGGGACTTGACATTCTCACGCCTATGAGTTGGGAAGAGGTGTCAAGGTGGTTTGGCACGAAAATTGGGAACAGGGGAAGTGAGTACGTCGAGCTGAAGGAAGACTGGGCGCGCCAATGCCTCCAGCTGGCCGCAAAGCACATCAGCGGGTTCGAAGGCGCTGTGGATGGGTATTGGGTGAGCACTCCGCTCACCTATGCCGACTATACGGCCACGGAACATGGCTCTGCCTATGGAATAAGAAAAGACTATAATGCTACCATGTTCACCGTCCTGACGCCAAAGACTCCCGTGCCTAATGTGCTGCTCACGGGGCAGAACCTCAACTTGCACGGCATCCTCGGCACATCCATGACGGCCATGTTCACCTGCGCCGAAGTCATCGGGATGCCTAAGGTCATCAGCGAGTTGGACTGCTGACTCGCGGAATGTGATAAGTGATTACAGAAAACAATAGATAATGAAGAGTAAAGTTATCATCGTGGCCCTGGCGGCCGCCCTCTTTGTTCCACAAATCGCCTTTGCGCAACTCAAAAATGCCAAAGGCAATGAC
>CAKUYZ010000036.1 GCA_934717675.1 uncultured Bacteroidales bacterium | reverse complement strand
TGGCCAAATATAAAGAGCAGGTAAGACTGCTCAACAATGTGGTGAAAAGCCTGAAGAACGGCGAAGAAACAACAGCCATACTGAGCCATATCCAGTCCGCCACAGAAGCCACAGCATCCGAAAAGCCTGCGGCGGACGAGAGTGCGGACGATGGCGAGAAAGCCTTTGAGCAAGCCATAAGAAGCCTGAAAAACGGATAGGAACAGGCCCCTCGCGCAGCACTATTTGATATATCTTGGAGATTTTTCATCGCCCTTGTGCATAATTTCGCGCCAAGAATAATCAGATAGCGCAAGACTCAATATGCTGACACAGAGACAAGCCCTCAGGCGATTTCGCCTGGCCGTGAGCTTTTTCTTCTTTATCCAGGGCGTAGTCTTCGCCTCGTGGGCCAACAGGATACCGGACATCAAAGAGACCCTAGGGCTTGACGACCGCCAGCTCGGCACGGTTCTTTTCGCCATCCCCATGGGGCAGATGGCGGCAATGGCGCTCTCCGGCTGGCTTGTGAATAAATTTGGCAGCCGCCGGATGATGACCATAGGCGCGCTGTTGTACTCACTGCTCCTCATCCCATTGAGCCTGGCCCCTAGCGCGCACGCGCTGATGGGTTGCCTCTTCCTTTTCGGCGTCAGCTCCAACCTCTGCAACGCCGCGGTGAACACGCAGGCGATAGGCGCGGAACGGCTTCACGGCAAGACCATAATGGCGTCTTTCCATGGGCTTTGGAGCATGGGCGGATTCTTGGGAGGACTGATAAGCATGGCGTTCGTCGGAGCGCGCATGAGCCCTGAGGTGCAATTCGTGTGCGTGACCGCGGCCGCAGTGATGACAATCTGTTACTTCCGCGCACATCTTGTGAGGTTCGACGTGAAGGCGCAGCCCAAGAATGGCGATGAGCAGCGCGGCGGTCGCTTGGCCTTGCTGCGCAAGGTAGACCCTTTTGTGGTGGCTCTGGGTTTCATGGCGTTTGCGGCCATGGTGTGTGAGGGCTGCATGTACGACTGGAGCGGAGTGTATTACCGCGAAGTGGTGGGCGTGGAAGACGGGCTTGTGCAGCTGGGCTACGTTGTCTGCCTCTGCACCATGACCATAGGTCGGTTCGTGTCAGACCATTTCGTCATGCGATACGGGCGGCGCAGGGTCATCGTGACGAGCGGATTGCTGATATTTAGCGGCATGATGCTGGCCGTCGTATTGCCGAACATAGTGTGCGCCACCATAGGCCTCTTTTTTGTTGGCTTCGGCATATCATCCACCGTGCCAATATGTTACAGTCTGGCGGGTCATTCAGACAGGATGAGTTCGGCCATGGCGGTCACCACTGTCGCGTCAATCGGCTACCTGGGTTTCCTTCTTGGCCCACCCGTCATAGGCCATATATCTCATGCCATCTCGCTCCACTACACCTTTGGCATCATGGCCTGCGTGGGTCTTCTGCTTGCGCTCGGGGCGATGAGGCTTAAGCTAGGGAAAGCCGACAAAAGATAAAATTTCGCACAAAAACGCCGAGACTGTTGCATATATAAGATCAAAACTCTAATTTTGCATCGTCAAACGAAAAGGATGACACAAGATGGCCGATTCGTCTAACGGTTAGGACATCAGATTCTCAATCTGGCAATAAGAGTTCGATTCTCTTATCGGCTACGAAAGCTCGAATGGAAACATTCGGGCTTTTTTGTTTTTCCACCGACCGTGAAGTCACCGTTTCCATAGGGGGTTATTTGAAGCCTTCTAGTTCTGCAATGTTTTCTGACCGAGACGGGAGACAGGTCACGACCCGTCTCTACATGGAGGGGTTGGGACGTGTTTTTTTTTGGGGGGGGTTATAGTTCTTGCAGATTATTTCCGACTGAGGCGGGAGACGGGTCACGACACGTCTCTACACGGAGGGGTTGGGACGCAGGGTTCTGGGGCGTGTTTTTGTGGAATACGGACGTGTTCCACCGCGCCACTTTTTTCAACCGCAACGCAAAAAGAATGGCCACGACAGACAATGGCATAAAAACAGAAGAGTGGCGCAGAATGCAAGAGACTACTGCGCCACTCAATGCGTCTACTTATCGGCACCACAGGCCGAAGCCTCCGCCTGCTTGCGCTCCCACACGCTCTCGTCACAAAGCAAGACGCCTTTTTCCGTCACTTTATACACAATGGCCGTGATCTCATCGCCTCGCCTTGGCAATGAGCCACCATGGCGCAACGTGCCGATGCAGTCTTCAGGTATGAAACCTTTGCCTGTGGTGGGCAAGCTCACATAGATGCCGTTTTTGAGTGAGTAGATGACGCGGCTTGTAATCTTGTCTCCGGGCTTGAAGTAGTCTGCCGGCTTCTTGGTGAGGCGTTCCTGCATAATGCGCCATTTGGGCGCAGAGCAAAGTGTTATCTTTTTTTGCGACACTTGGAACACCACTGCTTCCACTTCATCGCCAACATCAAGACGTGGCTCTTCTTGCGTCATATGGCATTCGGGCAACACTCCGCGTCCGCCCCCCCGCAGGTCTACCAGCAGTTCCTTCCCCGCCTTGTCCGCCACCACACCGGTGACCTTGTCGCCCGGTTTGTAAAGGTCTTTCAGCGATGAGCCGAGCCTCAGCCTTTGCAAGTCCCACTTTGCCTTGTCGCACAACGAGATGCGTTGCCTTGTGGCCTTGCTCACCACAGCCATCAGTTCTCCGCCAGGGGCCAGAGCGCCTGCATCGGGTGAGCACAGCATATCCTCACTAGGCAAAAAGCCTACGCCGCCGCGAGGCAACGAGACCACGAGGCCATCGTCTTCCACCTTGCGGACCACGCACTTGAGCACGTCTCCCACGCCATACACCTCACAAAGGAGCGGGCGCACCACGGCATCGGCCGAGTAGTGGTTCTCGTAGGCCTCGGTCACCTCGGCCGCGTGCGCAGCCCACACGCCTTTGTCACACAAATATGCCCGCGCCCCGACAAAAGCCACCACGGCCTCCAACACATCGCCCGTGCGAGCCTCCAGGCGGCCATTCTCGTCACACAGCGCAGGGATGCAGTCTTTCTGCGCCAAGGCCGGAGTGCCGTCATCGCCAATCTCAAAATATGCCACGTCGGCCTTCTCTTCCGTCAATGAGGCCTCCACAAGGTCCCCTATGGCAAATTGTGCCGTCGCGGAGAGGGCGTCAATGTCCGTCTCGCGCATGGCTTTCTCCTCGGCCTCGTCCATCTGCCACACGGCATCGGGCCTAGGCTGCGCTTGCCTAAGGCTGAAGAGGATTCGGTTGTGGCGCGGATCTGTGCCAATGTAGGCCACCGCCGCTGTGTCACCCTCAGACAGCAGCGCCGTCATATCGTCCACTCGGCTCCAAGAAGCCTCATCGCGCCACACCAGGCCCTCATATTGGCCCACCTTCACCACAGCGCGATTGGCCTCAACGGCCTCCACCGTGGCGTTGAAGACCTCCAGGCTCCTATGCAGCACAGAGAATTCGGCCATAGGGCGGAAGCGCTGCGCGGCTTGCGTCTGCGGCCATCGATCGCGCTTATGCTGCTGACGAGCCATACGCTGCTCGCCACACAGACGGATGTAGTCGGCCTGAGACTTGATGGCCACCCTCACGCGGTCTCCCCTGCGATAGACGGCGGGCTCTCCGTTAACCTTGTCCACCATATATATTGGCAAGAAACCCCGTCCGCCACGAGACAGCGAGACCGTGTAGCCATATTCGCCAACGCGCGTCACCACCCCGTCTAGCACCTCGCCAATGGCATATGACGGACCGTCCGTCCCGGCCTCTTCCGAGGCGCATGGCCTGCGCTCTGGCTCCACGACGCGTCGGGGGGGCTCTGCCTGCCTCATCCTGACCACGGCGGGACGCTCCTCGCGAGACTGCGGCAGCGGGGCGTCGCCATCGTCACCAAGGCGAATGGGCTGCCCAACCTCCTTCACCTGCAGGCTCACGGAGTCGCCCACCGCGACGCAGAAGTCTCCATCGGCATCACAAAGGCTTTGGGCACAATATTTGGGTACGTAGCCAAAACGGCCATTAGGCAACGACACGGATATGCCGTTAGCCTGAATTTTTCTCACGACACACACAACCGTGTCGCCAACTTTCAGGGTGTTTACCATGGCAAAAATAGAACTCTGCGGACACGCGCCCCACTCCATTCACGGGGCGTTCCCCGCCTTGGCGTGGCTTCCGCTGAACGAAGCCCGAGGCGGGGCAGAACCGCAATCTTGGCAAATAAACGAAAAAGAGGGCGTTATTGCAAATGCGGCGGCCCTAAAGTATCGGGCGGCAAGGCCCTTTTGCTTTTTTTGCACTACCTTTGCGATGTATGGTGGGCTGACGCGCGGCACAGGCCGCCAGCAGTTCCACAATGTGAATCAGTGACATCTCTAATTTTGTAAATGGACGTTGTTGTCATAGTGCTTCAGCTGCTGCTGAGCCTCTCAATACTGGTCGTAACCCACGAGGCCGGCCATTTTGCATTCGCCAAGCTTTTTGGCATCAGGGTTGAGAAGTTCTACCTCTTTTTCGACCCATGGTTCTCACTCTTCAAGTTTAAGCACGGCGAGACGGAGTATGGCATAGGCTGGGTCCCTCTCGGCGGATATGTCAAGATTGCCGGCATGGTGGATGAGTCGATGGACACAGAGCAACTCAAAAAGCCCGTGCAGGAGTGGGAGTTCAGGGCCAAGCCCGCCTGGCAGAGGCTCCTGGTGATGGTGGGCGGAGTCTTGGTGAACCTGATCACCGCGCCCATCATATTCTGGCTCCTTGCCTACACTTATGGAGACACTTACCTGCCGCTCTCCGAGGCTCACTACGGCTTCGAGTTCTCCGACGCCATGAAAAGCGCGGGGTTTGAAGACGGCGACATGGTGACAGGCGTCAACGGCAAGGCCGCTGAGACGTATAAGGACGTGGCAAACCCGATAATATTCGAAGACACGTGCGTCGTGGACATTGTGCGCCACGGCGAACCCATGAGCATCAAGTTGCCTCATGAGTTCTTCCGTCAGATTTTGAAGGGCGACGGCAATCAGGCACTCTTCGCATTCCGCACGCCCGTGGTGGTGGACTCCGTCCTGCCCGGCACGCCTGCCGAGGCCTGTGGCTTGGCAAAGGGGGACTCCATAGTCATGATGGGCGGGGTGGAGGACCCGTCCTTCAGCCAGTTCACGGCTCGGCTAGACAGCCTCAAGGGGCAAACCTCGCAGCTTGTGGCCGTCAGGGCCGACGGCGGCAGGGACACGCTCACGGTGACGGTGGGTGGCGATGGCCGATTGGGATTCTTGCTATGCAACCCCACCCGCTGGTTCAAGACGCGGACGATCCACTACGGACTTCTTGAAGCCATTCCGGCCGGCGTGTCAAAAGGCAAAGACCTGCTCGTGAACTACTGCAAGCAGTTGCCCATGCTCTTCACGCGCGAGGGCGCGACCAAAGTTGGCGGCTTCGGCACGATTGCCAAAATGTTTCCTGACAGATGGAACTGGCAGGCGTTTTGGTTCAACACTGCATTTTTGGCCATCATATTGGCCGTCATGAACATATTGCCCATTCCGGCTCTAGACGGCGGCCACGTGCTGTTTCTGCTGATTGAGGTGGTGACGGGCCGCAAGGTGAGCGACAAAGTGATGGAGGTGGCACAAACGGTGGGTATGATACTGCTGCTGGCCCTGGTGCTATATGCCAATGGGGCAGACGTGGTGAGAGGAATCCTCAACGCCATAGTCCACGCCACGACGTCTCTATTCTGATTTGCGGCACACGGGCTAAGCGGCAGAGGAAGGAAGAGATGGCAACTTGGGCAAGACTCACGCGCCAGGCCGTACGCGATGTTTTCGCGGGCTTGGCTTTGGCACTGGCCATAATGTCAGTGCCGCAGGAGGCCCGCGCCCAGATGAGCGGCACCAACCCACAGGTGCCGGACTACATATATGCCCGCCGCATGGAGCGCCTCGACCAGCAAAGCCCAATAACGTTGGAATATAACACGCAAGTGCGCGCCTACATTGACGTTTACCTTGAGCGCAGGCGCGACCATTTGGCCAACATATTGGGTCGCGCGGAACTATACTTCCCCATTTTTGAGGAATATTTGAGCAAATATAACCTGCCGCAGGAACTCAAATACCTGGCGGTCATAGAGAGCGCATTAGACCCCAAGGCCAAGTCGAAATCCGGCGCCATGGGGCTATGGCAGTTCCTTTATCACGCCGGGCTGATGATGGATCTGAAAGTGACAAGCTATGAAGACGAGCGGTGCGACGTGCGCAAAAGCACCGACGCGGCTTGCCGCTACCTCAAATATCTCTTTCAAAACCTCGGCGACTGGCAGTTGGCACTGGCGGCATACAATGGCGGACTGGGCCAAGTGCAAAAGGCGCAGGAGAGGGCCGGCGGCGGCAAGAAGACCTTTTGGGAACTGTCTCCCTACCTCACGGCAGAGATGCGCTCTTACGTGCCGGCGTTCATTGCCGTGAACTACGTGATGAACTACTATCAGATGCACAACGTGACGCCCGCCAAACCGGACTTCACCATCTCTGACGTGGACACTGTATACGTCAACATGAGCCTCTCGTTTGACCAGATAGGCCGAGCCGCAGGGGTGAAACGCGAGGTGCTGCAACAGCTCAACCCGCAATATGTCAAAGACTTCATCCCATATGACGACACGCCCAAGCGCCTCACTTTGCCACGCAACAACGTGAGCCGATTCCTGCGCTATGAGAGGCTGCTTCGCCCCGACGCCGCGCCGGATCTCACGGGCTACTTCGGCACCATACGTATTGAGCGAGACACAATAACGCACATTGTCTCCAAAGGCGAATATCTTCATAAGATTGCCATGCAATACAAGACCACGGCGGCAGACATTATGGCGTGGAACAGCATGGAGACCAAAGACATAAAGATTGGCCAACGCCTCACCATATACTACGACCGCGAGATTTCGCCCTACTTCTTTGTGGTGGAAGAGCAGGCCAAGAACAGAAAAACAACATCAAGATGAAAAAGCTGAAAACGGTGGCCGCCCTCCTCTTGGGCGCGGCCATGCTCCTGACGGGGTGTGAGAAAGCCGCAAAAAAGGCTTTCAAGCCAGACATCACAGGCAAAGCCGGTGAAGTGCTGGTGGTCATGAATGACAAACTGAAGAACGACACGGTGGGCGCGCTTCTGCACCACATGCTAGACGACAACTACGCGGGCCTGCCCACCGACGAGCCAATATTTGAAATGCACACCGTGGCGCCGCCTTTTTTTGACTATTCGATGCACAAGCTGCGCAACTTGGTGGTGGTCAACGTGGCAGACACGGTGACGACGGACACGCTCGCGTTTTGTAAAGACGTGTGGGCGCAGCCGCAGTCAGTACTCTACGTCAACGCCGCCAACGCCGATGGCGCGGCGGCAGTCTTGCGGCGCAACCACATCCGCATAATTTCCTTCTTCGTCAAGGCGGAGCGCGACAGGCTCATTGACTACTACATGAAGCACGTAAACGCCAACCTCATGGCCGAGCTTCACAAAAAATGGGACGTTTCTTTGTGCATACCCAACGAGTATGACAAGTGCAAACCCAATAACCCGGACCAGATCTCGTGGTTCATGTGCGACACCCGCGACTTCCAAGACGGACTGGTTGTGTACACATTTCCCTACACAGGGCCGGAATGCGTGAGCCGCGAGAGCCTCCTGGCGCGTCGAGACAGCATCTTGCGCGCCAACATAGGCGGGCCTCAGGGCTCCGTGATGTGCACCGAGCGGCGCGCGGGGATAGACGATGAGATAGTATTTCAGCAGGGCACGTATAACGGCGCTTTCGTGAGCGAGCTGCGCGGCCTCTGGAGGCTAGACAACTACCCGATGGGAGGCCCGTTCTTGATGAGGGCCGTGGTGGACGAGGCCAAGAGCCGCGTCATTGTCATGGACGGCTATGTCTACTACCCCGCAAGGGAGCAAAAAAGAAACCACATACGTTCTCTGGAGGCCATCATGCACACCCTCCGGCTGGACAACAACAAATAAGATACCCCGACAATATGAAAATTGGCATAACGCAGGGAGACGTCAATGGCATTGGCTACGAAGTCATCATGAAGGCTCTCCAAGACACGGAGATAATTGATGACCTCATTCCCATAATCTACGGCTCGCCCAAGGCCGCGGCCTACCACCGCAAGGCCCTGAACATAGCTCAGTTCAGCCTCAACAACATCAACACACCTGAGGAGGCGCACCCAAAGAGGGTGAACATCTTGACGTGCGGAGACGACAACATAAAGGTGGAGCTTGGCAAATCGTCCCAAGCCGCCGGCATGGCCGCTTTCGAGGCCCTCGAGGCCGCAGTGCGCGATTTGAGCGACGGCAAGATTGACGCCGTGGTGACCGCGCCAATCAACAAAAAGAACATACAGAACGAGAATTTCCACTTCCCCGGCCATACTGAGTATCTGGAGCAGGCCGCACAGGCCCCTGCCCTAATGCTTCTGGTGGCGGGCAAGCTGCGCGTGGGAGTCGTGGCTGGCCACGTGCCCATCAGCCAAGTGGCCCAATACATTACGCAAGACAGAATCTTGAGCAAGTTGAGAATCTTGAACCGCTCGCTGCGTCAAGACTTTAACATAGACGGGCCGCGCATTGCCGTCTTGGGTCTCAACCCGCACTCGGGAGACCATGGGCTGCTAGGCTCGGAAGAGGAGACCATAATTGGCCCGGCCATAGAGAAAGCGCAGGCCGAGGGCATTTGCGCCATGGGCCCCTACCCCGCCGACGGCCTCTTCGGCTCCGACTCGCTCGGCAAGTTCGACGCCATCTTGGCCATGTATCATGACCAGGGTCTCGCCCCGTTCAAGGCGTTGGCTTTCACGTCGGGCGTAAACTTCACGGCCGGCCTCCCCATTGTGCGCACGTCGCCAGACCATGGCACGGCCTACGACATTGCAGGTCAAGACAAAGCGGACCCCACATCCATGCGCGAGGCCATATACCTGGCCATGGACATTGTACGCAACAGGCGGATAAACCAAGAGTTGGAAGCCAACAAGCTGACAACCACGGTTGAGGCTCGCACAGAGCGCAACGCCTAAAGCGGAGCGGACAAAGAATTGGCGGACGGATGACACGCAGGGCGCGGCCATCCGTCCGCTTATTGCGTCAAGAAAAGATGGACAAAAACAATATGGTGGTTGGGCGTTTTGCGCCGTCACCGAGCGGGCGCATGCACATGGGCAACATTTTTGCCGCTCTCATGAGCTACGCCTCGGCCAAGAGCAAGGGCGGCAGATGGGTGCTGCGCATTGAGGATCTGGACAGACAGCGATGCAGGCCGGAATATTCTGAACAGATTGTAGATGACTTGCTGTGGCTTGGGCTGAAGCCCGATGAAGGGCCTGGGGCGGATGCAGATGGCGGCCATGGGCCATACCACCAAAGCCAACGAGACGACATATATGAGGCCGCATTCGAACGACTGCGGTCGCAAGGGCTGCTCTATGAGTGTTTCTGCCGCCGACAAGACCTCACGGCGGCCTCGGCCCCGCACGCGTCAGACGGTCACACAATCTATGCCCTCACCTGCCTAGGCCTGACGGAGAGCCAGAAAGAGCGACTGAGGCGTGAGCGCAAGCCGGCGTGGCGTCTGCACCTGCCCAACGAGACCTCATCATTTACTGACCTTCACTATGGGCCGCAAGAAGCCAACTTGGCAAAAGACCGTGGCGACTTCATTGTCCGCCGCTCAGATGGCAACTTTGCCTATCAGCTGGCCGTGGTGACAGATGACGCCTTGATGGGCGTGAATGAGGTGGTCAGAGCCAGAGACTTGGTGGCGGCATCGCACGAGCAAGCGTTCCTGCTCCGCGCCTTAGGCCAAGAGCCGCCCTCATACTGTCACTTTCCCTTGCTGCTGTCTCCTGACGGGGCGAGGCTGAGCAAGCGAGACCGCTCTTTGGCCATGGACAAGATAAGGGAGCGCGTGAAACCTATGGAACTCATAGGACTGATGGCATGGCTCACAAGGATTCAAAGTTCTTGGAGGCCTATGAGCCTTACTGATTTCGTGGGAGAATTCAATTGGGAGAAAGTTCCGCTTGACGACATAACGGTAGATGCCGCCTCACTATTTTGACTCCGGAAGAATGGCTTTCCGCCCATCATACTGACGTATCTCAATGGCGTTCACAATGTTCTGCCACAAGATATAACACCCCGCGCCAATGCTGGCCTCAGGGGTGAGATATACATAGGCCACCCAAATGGCCAATGCCGTGTTTTTCTGAAACATTCCTTGCCCACAGCATACCTCCCGCCCAAGCCTCCTGCCCAATGAGCGGCCAACCGCCAATTGCGCCAGGCAAGCCGCTAACGATGCCAGCGCAATGACCAGGATGAACGCTGCGGAAGACTGGGAGTGAACCATATTCTTGACCGTTATGCCAGATGTTATGGTGAGAGACAAGCTCCAACTGTAAAATGCCAGATCTGGGTAGCGCACAATGAACGAATAAAGACGGCTCACGCAGTGCCGCACAAGCCACCCCAAGGCCAAGGGCAGCAACAACACCACAGCCAACTTGCTCAATATCGCCCCGAAAGCCGCAAGGAACGTAGCTCCAGTGCCACTCTCCAACAGCGGGAAAACAGCAGGGATGGAAACGGAGGACACGACGCTAGACACAAGCGTGAAAGTTGTCATCCCGTCAAGGTCGCCCCCAAGCTTCGAGGTCACTACCGGCGCAGCCGCCGCGCAAGGGGCAATGACGCACGTGAGCAACACCTCCGCAACAAGCTTCACACCGCGACAAGAACCTCCGGCCACAGCCACAAAGCCGCACAAGACCGCCACAAAGGCCAACTGCGCCAAAAGCAAAACCAGATGCCACATCTGCGGACGCATCTTGTGGAAATCGACCTTTGCGAAGGTCAGGAAGAGCGTGAGGAAAACAAAAAACGGGAAAATGGCGTCGAAAACGGGGCCCAGAACATCAGCGGCCGAGGCCAGCCGCTGATTAAAGCCAAAAAGCAGATAGACGACAGACCCGAAGCAGATGGCCACTAACAAAGTCCACTGCCTCACAAAATTAAATATCCGCCCCACGCCGCAGACTACAACAATGCGACCAAGACGATGAGCCCGAACGTGACACTACAACCAATTATGGACGCAGCCACAGTAAAAGGCTTGCTCTTGCCATCGTCTTTATACACATAGTCAGGCACCTGCGTGGATGCGTCATACTCAAGCTTTTGGGCAGTCTCCAAATCTGTGGTCATAAACCTGCCGTCGTCTTCCTTGTAGAACAGTTTGTTGGGTTGCCCAAGCCCCGCCACCACTGCGGACTTTTTCTCTTTGAGCGTGGCCATAAGATTGAGCAGCACCTTATTGGCGCCGTCTCCCTGCTCCAATTCGGGAGTCTCTTGGGGATATACCTCCTCGCCACCGGCCTCATTCACAATGGTGTAGCCGAGCGGGACTCCGTCATATGCCAACAAGACAAGCCCCACAGGCCTCTTGCCCAACCGCAAGACTATTGACGAATCGGCCCCCACCACCGTGGGCACGTAGCGCTTGGCCATATAGACCTCCGCTCCGTCCTCAACCTTCATTTTCAGGCTATGGGGGAGGTAAGAGTTGACCTTTTTCCACTTGCGCAACAGCCTTTTGGCCATAGCGTCCGTCTCTTTGGCAATATATGAGCGCGCAGCGCGATCAATAACGGTGTCCACCGCAAAAGGAGACTGCGCCGCCGCTTCTGATGCGAACAATGATGAGAGGAAAGTGAAAACGGCCACGCACACCGCGAGCCATGGAGATGCGACTGAAACTTTTTTCTTCATTTATACTCTATACTCTGCTGGGTCTTTAACGGCCGCGAGCCGCAAAACGTTTCACCCGCTCACGCTTTTTTGCGCGGAAAGAGCATATAGGGAAGCGAAGATGCCACAATGGCGTAGGCCGCGCCCAAGGCCACCTGGAAAGTGTATGTCCACACGGCCTCGCCGTGCGCCAGCAGCGCCAAAAGAGCCACAGTGACGGCTGGCGCATAAGTCTTCCGGAAGAGATGGAAAATCAACAGCATGGCCGCCGTGGCGCACAGGCCTGCAGGGATGAGGCCATGGCCCAAAGAGCAGAATATGATGACGGACACGGAACCCACGGCCGCGCCAAAAACGAGCATGAAAAGTACCTGCCAAGGACGCGAGCGGAACCCGCTGCCACCCAAGGCGAACTCCACAAACGTGACAATCAGCGGGGGCGCCGCCACAAAAAGCCACCCCGACGCCCACCCAGCCACAACTGGCGGCACAATGCAGAGCGACAAGACAAGCCACTCGCGCATGCCGCCAGCCACAAGAGCGTTGGCAGGAGCCGCCACGAGAGGCATCTTGTACCGCCTCACACCCACACTCTCAAGCAACCATTGGATGGCCAGAACTGCCATCACAGACGAGGCCACGACACCCACATAGACCCAAGACGAGACGCCCATAAGCACAGGCAAGAGACCCGCCGAAAGCGCAGGAGCCAGGAACGCGTGGCACAAGAAAAGCAAAATGCCAATGAGGAGAAACACCAATGGTGGCGCAACGAGACGCCAAACTGTGTCGGCCACCAAGCCTGGCAAGACAACCTGCGACAAGACGCCAACGGCCGCCGAGGCCGTCATGACAACGACGCACATGACCTTGCTGACGCGCCACACGGCCTTGTCTAACAGCAAGAGGCCAACGGCCAACGCGCCCACCTCAGGGAAAATGACAACCTCATCTCTCACCACCGCCCAGACGGCCAACATGGCCGCCACAACAGCCACGACAACCACCGCCCTGAAAAAGTCTTGTCTCGACCTGTTCATAAAAAGTCAGCTGAAAAGGCCACAGCCTTTGCTAAAAAAAACTTTGGCGCACACACGGGGCATGCGCCAAAGACAAAATTACAACTCTATGTTTTGATATGGGCAACTACTTAGTCACTATATCCACAAGTCTCTTTTTCAAATCGTTGATATCCGTAACGACAGGATATTGGGGATAGTCCGCCTTCACATTGTCTGGCGGGCAGAAGAGGATGCCCTTGTCTGCGGCCTCGAGCATGGTCACGTCATTATAAGAGTCACCAAAAGCCACCACGTCATATTTCAAGCTCTTGAACGCCTCCACCGTCTTGCGCTTCGGGTCGGGCTGGCGCAGACGATAGTTCACAATGCGGCCGTTGGCGTCGGTCTCCAAGCTGTGGCACAGCAAGAAAGGATTCTCGAGCTTATCCATAAGCGGCTGGGCGAACTCCACAAAAGTGTCGCTCACGATGGCGAAACGCGCCAGTTTGCGAATCTCGCGGACAAACTCCAGGGCGCCAGGCAGCGGGTCAAGAGTGCCGATAACCTCCTGAATGTCATGGAGCGTGAGGTGATGCTCGTCAAGAATGCGAAGGCGCATCTTCATAAGCTCGTCATAGTCCTTAATGTCTCTGGTGGTGAGCTTAAGCTCCTCAATGCCAGTCTTATTAGCCACGTTGACCCATATTTCGGGGACGAACACGCCCTCAAGGTCGGCACAAATAATCCACATTTTGTTTGTTTTTGCGTTGCGTTGCAAAGTTAGCCTTTTATGTCAATTGCGCAACGAGGGGCGAAGATAAAAGCCGCCGCGGCCCGATGTTGCAATTTTATCATTGTTAACTTATATTTGCTAGCGCAAGAGAAACGCTGCGGGTATGGCCGCACGCAAAAAGAAAAACACCATGTTGACAAAACTCATCTTTATGACATTGCTCGCCATGACCTCTATCATAGCCATGGCTCAAGACGTGACACAGTTTATGGGAATCCCCGTGGATGGAACTCCGGAGGAGATGCTGCGCAAGCTACGCGCAAAGGGGTTCAAGCCTACTGAATACGATGCGGAAATGTTAGAGGGAGAGTTTAACGGATATGACGTGAACGTTGGCGTGGTCACGAACAAAGGCAAGGTTTGGAGGGTCGGGGTTCTTGACAAAAAAGGCGTAAGCGAGGGAGATATAAAAATACGGTTCAATAAGCTGATACGCCAATTCTCGAAAAATGACAAATACATAGTCATTGACGCAGAGCCGATTGCTGAGGATGAAGACATCTCTTACGAGATGACGGTCCACAACAAAAGGTATCAGGCCACTTTCGCGCAGGTCCCCGACTTCGAGCAATTGGCATCTCTAGACTCCGCAGAAGTGCTGCGCACCCCTATCATATCCTTCTTGCTAGAGACCGCCAGACTAGCAGACATGACTTTGGGGGAGCTGCTCAACATGGAAGGCGGAACGCCTTTTGAATTAATCGCGAAGCAAGGGCGAGGGGGCGAATTCATTGACATCCTGCGCCAGAAAAGCGTCTGGTTTATGATTTCTAAGGGCGTGAATTTCGGCAAATACGAAATCTGCCTTTATTACGACAATGAGCTGAACACAGCCCACGGCGAGGACTTGTAGCGCAGTGCGGGTTATGTCGCACTTTTGGCGTAAATTTGCCACAACGTGGGCTTTGCGGCCGCACAGACAAAAATACATAGGATATTTCTGATGGATTATAACACCTCACGCGAGAGGCTCGTGATGCCCGAATATGGGCGTAACATTCAGCAAATGGTGGATTACGCCCTCACTATAGAGGACCGCGACGAACGCACGCGCTGCGTGGCCACCATAGCCAACGTGATGCTAAACCTCTTCCCACAGCTGAGAGAAGACGCCAACTACACCCAGAAGATTTGGGACCACATTGCCATGATCTCAGGCTACAAGCTGGACGTTGACTCGCCGTACCCGCTCCCCGAGAAGCAGGAGGCCACAGTGGCCACCGAGGCGCACATTCCCTACCCCATGTCGCGCATCCGTTTCAGGGCCTACGGCATAATCGTGCAAAACATGCTGCGCTCGGCCGTCAACGCCGACTCGGAAGAGGAGAGGGTGCAAACGGTGGCCCTGACAGCCCTCTACATGAAGCGACTGCTGCTGCAAAACGGCAAAGACAGCAACGTGGAGGAGAGAGTGGCTAATGACATTGTGGAACTGTCGGAAGGCCAGTTGCGCTACGACTTCGCCGAGCTGATGGACTCGCTGCCAGATGGCGGCATGCAACCACAGCAGAGGCAGTGGGGCAAACAGTCCGGCGGCTACTCCAACAACAGAGGGTCCGGCCGCCAGCCGCAACGTTTCCACAGCGGCAACGGCAGCCGCGGCGGGAGCAAACAAGGCGGCTTCCGCAACAACAGCAACAACCGCGGGGGCAAACGGCGATACTAGCCCCACACGAAAACAAAACCTTTGCTTGCTCATGAGCGGTACTTTCAGAATAGAGGGCGGACATCCGCTAAACGGCACCATAACACCACAAGGAGCCAAGAATGAGGCCCTGCAGGTGCTGTGCGCCACTCTGCTTACACGGAGGAGGTTGTCATTGACAACATCCCGGACATTGTGGACGTGAACAACCTCATTGACCTGCTTGGCTGCATGGGCGTGAAGGTGTGGCGCGAGGGTCGTCACAAATGCCACTTTCAGGCGGAGAACGTCAACCTAGACTACCTCCAGACGGACGACTTCAAGCGACGCGCCTCGGCACTTCGCGGCTCCATCATGATCATGGGCCCGCTCTTGGCGCGCTTTGGCAAAGCCTATTTCCCGAAGCCGGGTGGGGACAAAATAGGCCGACGGAGATTGGACACCCACTTCTACGGATTCTCTAAACTTGGCGCGAAGTTCGACTTCGACTTTGGCCAATTCTTCTATTCCGTCTCGGCCGACGACCTCCGCGGCGCATACATATTGCTCGACGAGGCTTCCGTGACAGGCACGGCCAACACCCTCATGGCAGCCGTCATGGCCCGTGGAGAGACCACGATCTACAACGCCGCCTGCGAGCCATATCTCCAGCAGCTGTGCAAGATGCTGGTGATGATGGGGGCGGAGATTGACGGCATAGGCTCCAACCTGCTCACCATCCGCGGAGTGGACCACCTGGGCGGCTGCACCCACAGCGTGTGGCCCGACATGATTGAGGTGGGCTCTTTCATTGGCATGGCGGCCATGACGGCTGGAGACATGACCATAAAGGGCGCAGGGGTCCGCCACCTGGGTATCATACCGCTCGCCTTCCAACGCATGGGCATTGAGATGGAGGTGGTGGGAGACGACATCCACATCCCCTCGCAGAGCCACTACGCCATAGACTCGTTCATTGACGGCTCCATCATGACCGTGGCCGACGCGCCGTGGCCAGGCCTGACGCCAGACCTGCTCAGCGTCTTCCTGGTGGTGGCCACGCAGGCACGCGGCTGCGTCCTGATACATCAGAAGATGTTTGAGAGCCGCCTCTTCTTCGTTGACAAACTCATTGACATGGGGGCCAAGATAATCCTCTGCGACCCCCACCGAGCCACCGTCATAGGCCTGGACAAAGAGACGCGCCTGCGCGCCACCACCATGACGTCTCCTGACATACGCGCCGGCGTGGCCCTGCTCATAGCGGCCCTCTCGGCACAGGGCGTGAGCACCATCCACAACATTGAGCAAATTGACCGCGGGTATCAGTACATAGACAAGCGGCTCACGGATCTCGGCGCCGTCATTTCACGAATATAAGAGCCGACAAGATATGAGAAGACACGTCATGCTCATCATTGTGGCCGCAATGGCCTGGGCCACATCATTGCGGGCGCAAGTGATTGACGCGAAGGCCGATGAGCTGTTCAAGTCGCACTGCTTCGAGAAAGCCACGGCGCGATACCTCAAGGTGTTTCACTCCAACCCGTCTAACAAGGCCAACCCCAAGATGCTGCGCCGCATAACGGAGTCGATACTGAACTCCGAGATGGTGCGCGACACGGCGCGATATTTCGCCGACCTCTACCTCCAGTTTGAGCCGGAAGACGCCGAGGCGTATTTCATGTCGGCGCGCGCACACTATCACGCCCACGACTTCGAGACGGCACTCCAGAGGTTGGACTCGTTTATGATCCGCGCCACGAGCGAGGAGGAGATCAACAAGGCGGACGTGCTGAACTCATGGATTCGCAACGCCCGACGGATGATGCGGGACTCGCTGCGCAACCCACTCATAAACCTGGGAGACGCCATCAACTCGCCAAACAACGAGATTAACCCCTACAT
>CAKUYZ010000035.1 GCA_934717675.1 uncultured Bacteroidales bacterium | reverse complement strand
GACATGGTGTTCAACCACTGCGGCACTGGCCATTGGTGGATGGACGACCTGCCATGCAAAGAGTGGCTCAACAAGTGGTATGACGCGAGCGGCAAGGAGTCCTTCGTCAGGAGCAACTATCGCCTGTCGATAATTCGTGACCCACATGCGGCTGAGAGCGACGTAGACCTTGCCCTCAAAGGTTGGTTTGACAGCACCATGGCAGACATGAACCTTACATGCCCCCTGGTCAAGAACTACCTCATCCAGAACTCCCTATGGTGGGTAGAGACGGCAGATCTTGACGGCATCCGCCAAGACACCTACCCCTACTCAGACGTCAGAGCCATGGCCGAGTGGTGCGACAGGCTCAAAGCGGAATATCCAAACTTCAACATTGTTGGCGAGTGTTGGATCTCAGAAGCCGCCAAACTGGCCCCTTGGCAAAAGGGCTATGGCAAGGACAACGGAATGGAAGACAGCGGGCTGCCCACAATAATGGACTTCCCCCTTCAAGAGGCCATATGCCGCGCCATGAACGAGGGCGAGGGGTGGAGCGACGGAGCGAACAGGCTCTACGACAGCTTTGCCAACGATGTGGTGTATCCCGACCCCATGAACATCATGATTTTTGGAGAGAACCATGACACGGGCCGACTGCTCACACAACTGAAAGGTGATGAAGACGCCCTTCGGCTGGCCACGGCTCTACTGGCCACGGCGCGAGGCATTCCGCAACTCTACTATGGCACAGAAGCCCTGATGGAGGGCAACGGCTTTGACGGTCATGCCAACATTCGCCGCGACTTTCCTGGCGGATGGGAGGGCGACACGCTCAACTTCTTCAACGCCATGCCAGAACGGGAGAATGCCATGCGCGACTACACGGCGCGCCTCTTCAACTTCCGCAAGAAGAGCATGGCACTCCGACGCGGCTCCATGACGCACTACGCCCCGCAGGGCAACGTCTACGTCTTCTTCAGGTATGACGCCGTGACGCGCACCAGCGTGATGACGATCCTCAACCTAGCAAAAGAGGACAGGGATTTGGACCTTGGCCGTTTTGACCAGCTGGAGGGCGACAGCGTGAAGGGCACAGACATTGTGAGCCAACAGAGAGTGAGCGCACAAGGCAAACTGACCGTCAAAGCTCGCCAAGCCATGGTCATAGCAATGGACAAATAAGAACAATAGACAAATATAAAATCTCTACAATGAAAAAAAGTAATGTTTGGGAGGGTGCGGCCGTAGGTCTGGGCTTTGCGGCCCTGACGCTCACGGGCTGCGCAGGCCCACAGCAGAAAGCGCAAAACGGTTTGGCCTTCTGCGGCGAGACCACGACCGTGGCATCGCCAGACAGCAACGTGGTTGTGACGTTCGGCCTCACGACAGACAGCGTCCCCGCCTACCAGATGACCTTTGGCGGCAAGACCGTGGTCAAGCCATCGCGCCTGGGCCTGAAGCTCAAGACGGGTGGCGACCTGGACCGAGGATTCGCATTGACCGACAAGAAGACACGCTCCTTCGATGAGACGTGGGCTCCCGTATGGGGCGAGGAAGACTCCATACGCAACCACTACAACGAGCTGACCGTCAGCCTCAACCAGCCTTCAACACAAAGAACCATAGAGGTCATCTTCAGGGCTTACAATGACGGCCTCGGCTTCCGCTACTTCTTCCCGGAACAGGACAACCTGACGTATTTCACAGTAAAAGACGAGCTGACGGAGTTCGCCATGACGGGCGACCACACGGCATGGTGGATAAGCGGCGACTATGACACTCAGGAGTATGACTACACGGAGAGCCGCCTCAGCCAAATCCGCGCCATCTCGCCCACGGCCCGCCAAGAGAACTCTAGCCAGACAGCCATCTCGCCCACGGCCGTGCAGACCGCCCTCCAGATGCGCACCGACGACAGCCTCTACATCAACATCCACGAGGCCGCACTCGTTGACTACTCTTGCATGAGCCTAGATCTCGATGACAAGAACTTCGTCTTCAAGGCTTCGCTAACGCCCGACGCCACTGGCGACATGGCTCGCTGCCAGACCCCATGCAAAACTCCGTGGCGCACTGTCATGGTGACCAATGACGCTCGCAAGACCTTGGCCTCGCGCCTCATTCTCAACCTCAACGACCCTTGCGCATATGATGACGTGTCTTGGATCAAGCCCGTCAAATATATGGGCGTATGGTGGGAAATGATCACCGGCAAAGGCACCTGGGCCTACACCAACGACTTCAAGAGCATCCACCTCGGCCAGACGGACTACTCCAAGGCCACGCCTAACGGCACGCACTCCGCCAACAACGAGAACGTCCGCAAATACATTGACTTTGCCGCGGCCAACGGCATGGATCAGCTCCTCATTGAGGGATGGAACGAAGGCTGGGAAGATTGGTTCGGCCATCAGAAGGACTATGTCTTCGACTTTGTCACCCCCTACCCCGACTTCGACGTCAAGGCACTCAACACCTACGCCAAGAGCAAAGGAATCCGCCTCATGATGCACCACGAGACCTCCGCCTCCATCCGCAACTACGAGCGTCATATGGATGCCGCATACAAGTTTATGATTGACAATGGCTACAACGCCGTAAAGAGCGGCTACGTGGGCAACATCGTCACCCCCGGCGAGCACCACTACGGCCAGTGGGCTGTGAACCACTACCTCTATGCCGTGAAGAAGGCCGCCCAATATCACATCTGCGTCAACGCCCACGAGGCCGTTCGCCCCACGGGTCTCTGCCGCACATATCCCAACCTCATCGGCAACGAGAGCGCGCGCGGCACGGAGTATGAGTCTTTTGGCGGCAACAAGCCGTTCCACACATGCTGCCTGCCTTTCACACGCCTCCAGGGTGGCCCGATGGACTACACCCCGGGCATCCTCGACACCCGTATGACTTTCCTGGGAGACAAGGAGCACAGCACCGTCAACACCACCCTCTGCAAGCAGCTGGCACTCTACGTGACCATGTATAGCCCACTGCAAATGGCGGCCGACATTCCTGAGAGCTACCAGAGATATGCCGACGCTTTCCAATTCATCAAGGATGTGGCCATAGACTGGCAGAAGAGCGTGTATCTGGAGGCTGAGCCTGGCCACTTCATCACCATAGCCCGCAAAGAGAAAGGCGGCGACGACTGGTTTGTCGGCTCCATTACCAATGAAGACGAGCGCGTGGCCACGGTGGACTTCTCTTTCCTAGACCCCAATGTGGAGTATGACGCAACCATCTATGCCGACGGCGCGGACGCCTCATATGACCAAAAGCCCGACAGCTACACCATTGAGCACAAGAAGGTGAACTCCTCCACCAAGCTCCAAATCAAATGCGCCAAGAGCGGCGGCTTCGCCATCTCGGTAAAGAAGTAACACGCCGGCGCTGAAAGCACAGTTTATTTGAGTTCCCGTCACCCAAAAGAGACGGAAGATGAGTGCCGACAGGCGTGCGTGGCTTATGGCCATGCGCGCCTGTCTTTTTTCTTGTCCATACTTTTGCAACCAAGTTGCGCCGCACGTTGCCGACATTTGCGTCAGAAAATAAAAAGAGAGGAAGATGAAAAAGGACATCTTGGAAATATGCGTGGCGGCAGTCCTGCTCATTGTGGCGACCATCGTGGAGCATATGGCGGACTTGCCCATGTGGGGCCTGCTGCTTGTATATTTGGCCCCATATCTTGTTGTGGGCCATGAGGTGCTGACAGAGGCTGTGGAGAACGCCTGCAAAGGGAATCTCTTTAACGAAGATTTCCTCATGACGGTGGCCACTCTGGGCGCGTTGGGCATAGGCTTCTTGCCAGGCGGAGAGTGCGAGATGGCTGAGGCCGTCTTTGTGATGCTCTTCTTTAAGGTGGGCGAGCTTTTTGAAGAGTATGCCGAGGGCCGCAGTCGAGACTCCATCTCGCACTTGGTGAACCTGAAGCCCGCCTTGGCGCACAAACAAGTGGGAGAGACGGAGCAAGACGTGCGCCCCGAGGACTTGTCGGCGGGAGACGTGGTCATTGTCCGCCCCGGCGAAAAAATCCCCGCCGACGGCACCGTGGTTTCCGGCTCCTCTAGCCTCAACACCGTGGCACTGACAGGCGAGAGCGAGCCACGAGACGTGAGCGCGGGCGACCAAGCTCTGTCGGGCTGCGTCAACACACACGGAGTGTTATACATAAGGGTGGACAAGGCCTACGCCGACTCCACGGCGGCCAAGGTCATACGCCTGGTGGAGGAAGCCGACAAGCGGAAATCGCATAGTGAGACGTTCATTGCACGCTTTGCCAAGGTCTACACCCCCATTGTGGTGTTTTTGGCCCTCGGGCTTGCCTTGTTGCCGCCCATTTTCTCAGCGGAGCCGTTTTTGGCCGCATTCACATTGTGGTTGGGCCGCGCGTTGACGTTTCTTGTCGTCTCTTGCCCCTGCGCCCTCGTCATTTCCGTGCCTCTCACATTTTTCGGCGGCATTGGCGGGGCGAGCCGCAACGGCATATTGGTCAAGGGCTCAAGCTATATGGACGTGCTGGCTAAGCTTGGCACTGTGGTCTTTGACAAGACAGGCACCCTCACATATGGCCAGTTTGCCGTCACAACGGTATGTCCAGACAAATGTGATGAGAAGCAACTGCTGCACATCGCAGCCCACGTGGAGCGTTTCTCGTCCCACCCCATAGCGGCCGCCCTTGTGGCCGCCCACTCCAACCTCGATGACGGATGTGAGGTGACAGACGTTGAGGAACTTGCGGGGTTGGGACTTAGGGCCAAAGTCAACGGCAGAGAGGTCGCCGTGGGCAACACGCGCCTGATGGAGAGCGTGGGTGCGAAAATGACTGCCCACAATCACACGGGCACGGTGGTCCATGTGGCCATAGATGGCGCCTACGCAGGGCACGTGGTGGTGGAAGACAAAGTGAAGGCCGACGCCGCGGCAGCCATAGAGGCGCTGCACGCCGCAGGCGTGAGCCACACGGTGATGCTGACGGGAGACCGCCAAGCCGTGGCGGACAAGGTGGCACGGAGCATTGGGCTAGACGAGTGGCACGCGGCCCTGCTGCCCGCAGACAAAGTGAGCCACGTGGAGAGACTCTTGGCGGAGCGCAAGGGAGACAGCACACTGGCCTTTGTGGGTGACGGAATAAATGACGCGCCCGTCCTTGCGCGCGCCGACGTGGGCATTGCTATGGGTGCCATGGGATCTGACGCTGCCATTGAGGCCGCAGACGTAGTCTTGATGGATGACAAACCTTCTAAGGTGGCCACGGCCATCAACATTGCCAGACGTGTCATTGGCATAGCTCGGCAGAACGTGGCATTCGCCATTGGCGTGAAAGTGGCGGTGCTGCTGTTGGCAGCTGTGGGCGTGGCCGGCATGTGGATGGCCGTCTTTGCCGATGTCGGGGTGACGGTCTTGGCCGTGCTGAACGCGATGAGAGCCTTGAAAGTAAAATAAGAAGACTCCGGAAAAAGCCTCGCCCCGTGACGGAATCATTGTCACGGGGCGAGGCTTTTCTGCTTTCGGCCTGCCGTTCATAGCCGGGCGCGGCATTGGGGGCAGACACCTTTGACAATGTATGTCGTGGCCTCAGCCTCATATCCGCAAGGCAGCTCTATGGGCGGGATCGAGAGAGCCGGCAGGCAAGTCATCTGATGACAATTGCGGCAGTAGAAATGCACGTGAAGGTCGTCATCGTCTTGCTCCGAATGGCTAGCGCACATCTCATAGTGCAGAGAGCCGGACTCGTCTTCAATGGTGTGGACCAAATGCTTATCGCGGAAAAGCGCGAGAGCGCGGAATATGTTGCTCTTGTCCACCGTGTCCAGCACGGCCTCAAGCTCCGCCAGACACAGAGGGCGCCCGGCCTCGCACAGAGCCTGCGCCACCAAGAGCCTGTTGCCCGTCGGCCTTATGTCATGCGCCTCCAGCGAGGCCGCCAACCCGGCAATGTCCGTTTTCTCCATTTCATAAGTTTAAACGCCGTCAGCCCACCGAGCGGACGTATTCTGACGGCGTCAGACCCGTCTCCTTCTTAAAAAAACGCACAAAGTGCTGCGGATATTGGAACCCTAGCGAGAAGGCCGTCTCCTTGACCGTGGCGTTCGGGGCCACGATGCGGCTCTTGGCCAGCGAAACAACCTTGCGGTTGATCAATTCTTTGGGGTTGAGGCCAGTCTCGCGCTTCACCATATCGCCGAAATAGTTGGGCGTGAGGCATATCTTGTCCGCGAAATAACCCACCGTCGGCAGCCCCTCGCGCTCGGCCATCCCGTCTGAGAAGTAGCCGTCGAGCAACGTCTCAAATTTGGCCACGGCATCGTGATTGAGGCTCTTGCGACTGTCAAACTGCCTCTCGTAGAATCGGAGGCAATAGTTGAGCAAGACCTCGATATGCGCCACAATCAGCCGGCGCGACAGTCTGTCAGGCTCATGGGCCAACTCCTGCTCCACGCGGCCAATGCATTCCTCAATGGCCACCCTCTCCTCTGCCGACGGGTGCAGAGCCTCCGCGCTCGAATATGAGAAAAAACCATACTCACCCATCCGGCTGCCCAGTTGCGTGCCATTAAGCAAGTCGGGGTGGAAAAGGAGGCCGACGGAACTCGGCGTGACGCCGTTCACCGAGGCGAAGGAGACCGTCTGCCCAGGTGCGAAACTGACAATTGAACCCTCATCATAGTCATATTCCGTACGCCCATAGTTCACCACACATCCCTTATTGTTTTTCAGGAAGATGGTGTAGAAACCAAAGTTCATGGAATAGCCCTCGGTGTGCGCCATACGTTGCCCAAATCGCACCACAGACACGAGCGGGTCGGGAGAGTGCGGAAGCCCGAAGTAATCAACATATTGCCCTATTGAAGAAGCGTCTATAACATTCATAAAACACTGCTCATTTTGTCATTTTTCACAGGGCAACGCACAGACACTCAGCCTAGTCCGCCACCTTCTCGCAGCTGCGCAGCAGCAAATAGCCAATGACGCCGCCCAAGATGGAGGCCGCAAAGATGCCCACCTTGGCCTGGATGTGGTGCAAACTGTCAGTAAACGCCAACGTGGTGACAAACATTGACATGGTGAAACCTATCGAGGCCAAGAAACCTACGCCAACAAGATGGCGCGTGGTCATGCCGGCCGGCATCTTGCCAACGCCCAAGCGGGAGAGGAGGAGAACCGACAGCACCACGCCAATGGGCTTGCCGAGCAGCAAGCCTAGCATGACGCCTAGCGCCACGCCGCCGTCAAGCACCTCAGACACATCCATTCCCACAAAAGACACGCCCGCGTTGCCCAAGGCAAATATAGGCATAATGACAAAAGAGACAAAAGGGTGGAGCGAATGCTCAAGCCTCTGGAGCGGCGGCACGGCCATGTGGGCGTATTTGCCGACCGAGCGGACAATCTCCACCTGCTCCTCCTCCAGCGTGGGGAATGCGTTGCGCCGCGCCGCCTCAAAATTGTTGACGTGAAGACGCACGCGCTCCACAAAACCGACCTCCGACACGGCAGCGTCCGCCGGAATCATGAACGCAGCCAAGACGGCAGATATGGTGGCGTGGATGCCCGACATGAGGAACGACGCCCACACGCCGGCAATGGCCACGATGGCGTAGAACCAGATGTTCTTCACACCCAACTTATTGGCCGCGAACATGAAAGCCAAGAAACCGAAACCCGCCGCAAGATCGGCGAAAGAGATGTTTGAGGTGTAGAAAAAAGCTATGACAAGCACGGAGCCTATGTCATCAACAATGGCCAGAGTGGTCAGAAACACCTTGACGGGCAGCGGCACCCGCGAGCCGAGCATATAAATCACAGCCAAGGCGAAAGCAATGTCTGTGGCCATGGGAATGCCCCAACCGCCCGCGGCGGGCGTGCCGTGGTTGAAAGCCAGATATATGGCCGACGGCACCACCATGCCGAACAGGGCCGCGCCAACGGGCAGCAGCACCTTACGCGGCTCGCGCAACTCGCCACTTATGAACTCGCGCTTCAGCTCCAGCCCCACCACAAAGAAAAAGAGTGACATGAGGCCGTCGTTGATCCAATGCTCTATGCTGAAATTGAAATATTCAGTCCCGCCAGCCAAGAAACCAAAATGCTGCTCAAAGAAATGGAAATATTCATTGCGCCACGGCGAGTTGGCCAAAAACAAGGCCAAAATGACAGAGATGCCAAGCACTATGCCACCGGCCTTCTCTTGGCGCATGAAGTGCTGGATTGGCATCACCACCTTGGTGCTTATACGATCCTTGTAGTTTTTCATCATCTTTCTTCTTTGTGTTGTCTATACCGATGGGCAAATTTAGCCAAATAAGAATATAGAACGAATATCGCGACGCTACATTTGTATTATTTTGCCCGTTTTGAGACAAAAAAGATGATAAATGCTGACATTCAGACATTAAAAGTGACATTTTATCAGCACAAGACGCAACAGCGGTTTGCAATGCACGGCAGTCTGACCTTGATTTTATTTTGACGTCCATCAACGCCATAGGTGGCGAGGCCAACACGTTTTGTGCAAAATGCGCACCATAATTCTTATGACGGACACCACACGTTGGTTTGGACGAAAAAGCAAGACGCAGTCACAATATAATCACTATCTTTGAATGATTATATTTAAGGACAAGAAGACGACATGAAATACATTGGAGCACACGTCAGCGCAAGCGGGGGGGTGCAAAACGCGCCACTCAACGCTCACGCCATCGGAGCCACAGCTTTCGCACTTTTCACTAAAAACCAAAGACAATGGCTCGCGAAAGACATGGAGGCCTTCGAGATTGAGGACTTCAAGAAAAACTGCGCCGAACTGGGCTACACCCCGGCGCAAATATTGCCGCATGACAGTTACCTGATCAACCTTGGCAACCCCGACGCGGAGAAGAGGCTGAAATCTGTCAACTCATTCATCCACGAGGCGCGGCGATGCCACACCCTGGGCCTGACCATGCTCAACCTCCACCCCGGCAGCCACTTGAAAGAGGTGGAGCCGGAGGTGTGCCTAGACCTCATTGCCGAGAGCCTCAACATTGTGCTGAGTGAGACGGAAGGCGTGATGGCCGTCATTGAAAACACGGCGGGGCAAGGCTCCAACATGGGCTTCGCCCTGTGGCACATCGCGCACATAATGGACCGCGTGCAAGACAAGAGCCGCGTAGGCGTGTGCATAGACACCTGCCACACGTTCGCCGCGGGCTATGACATTTCTTCAGAAGAGGGCTATGCCGCCTTTTGGGACGAATTTGACAAACTCATAGGCCGAGAGAACTTGCGCGGCATGCACATAAACGACGCACAGAAACCCGCAGGCTCCAAGGTGGATCGTCACGCCCCGCTGGGCGAGGGGCTGATTGGGTGGGACACATTCCGCCGCCTGCTCCAAGACCCGCGCACAGACAACATTCCCCTCATCTTGGAGACTCCGGACGAGAGCCGATGGCCGCAGGAGATTGCCACACTGAAAAGTTTCGCCGAGGGCAAATAACGGGGCGAGGGGAGGCAGTCGTCATGAGAGCCTTGGTCCTATTGTCGCTCCTGTTCGCAGTGGCCTTGGTATGGCCTCACGGGGCCGCGGCGCAGTCTCGCAACGTGTTCACCAGGGCGCACGTGGTGAACGGAGACACCATCCCTGACGTGCGCCTGCGCGAGGTGACATGCACGGCCAAGATGCGGTTCAAGAGCAAAAGACAACAGAGGCGGTGGACGCGCTACGTCTATAACGTGAAGCGCGCCCTACCCTACGCGCGGATGGTGGCCAAAGAGCTGAAAATAATCAACGACAGCCTCGCCACCATGACATCAGAGGCGCAGCGCGAGGCATTCCTAGACCGCAAGGAGAAAGAGCTCTTCAAGAAATACGAGTACCAACTCAAGCACTTGACCGTCAGCCAAGGACGCATACTCATCAAACTGGTGGACCGCGAGACGGGCAGCACAAGCTACGACCTCATACGCCTGCTCAAGGGGCGTTTCAAGGCATTCTGGTGGCAGGGCATAGCGAGGGTTTTCGGCTCCAACCTAAAGACGGAATATGACCCGTATGGAGAGGACAAGGCGTTGGAGAACGTGGTGAACCTCATAGACCAAGGTTATTATTGACAATATGGGCCAATGCGGACAACGCCCAAGGCGGCATCTTCCACTAAAGGTGGCCATCGGCATCATACTCGCGACGCTCATTTGCGCCCCAGAGGCAACGGCTCAACAAGCGGCGACGGCCGACACCACACCGGGCAGCACTCTGCGACGCGCGGCCGATGACGCCATAAGGCTCGCCGAGACCGTGCTAGACGCACTCACAATGGACCGCGACCAATGGTCGCTGGCCATCTATCCCGCGGCATCCTACTCCAGCCGCTCGGGACTGGCCGTGGGGGTGATGCCTATGCTCCAGATTAACGCGGACAGGTTGCCCAAGCCCGCCACCATCACGCCAGCCATACTCATATCCACCAAACGAATGTTTGAAGTGCAGTGCGACGCTGACGTGTTCCTGCCCCACCGTATGGACCTGACGGCAAAAATGGAGGCTTACAGACAACCGGACGACCTCTACGAGCCTGGCAATCAAAAAGACAAAAGAGCCATTGCAGAATATGACTTCAACCGTCTGACACTCAACGCCGAGCTTCTGAAAGGCCTGGGAGAGACGGGGCCCTGGCGCGTGGGCGTAGCGTTGGATGCCGACCACTATTCGTTCTCCAACATATCGCCTCAGGCGGATAGCCTCTCCGCCCAGGCGAGCCTCCTGACCAGCGCGGGAGCGGGAGACAGCTTCGGCCTTGGCCTCGCCTTTGGCTATGACACGCGAGACGAAGCCCTTTGGCCGCGCCGTGGCGCCTACGCTCGCCTCAAAGCCATAGGGTATGGACGGTTGGGAGGCAGAGGCCATAAGTTTTGCGCCCTCACGCTCGACGCGCGCCGATACGTCCCCATAGGAGACCATATGGCCCTGGCCCTGCAAGGCTACGCCGACATCAGGTGCGGCCATGCGCCATTCACCAAAATGGCCACTTGTGGCGGCACGCGCCTAGGGCGAGCCATTGGCCACAACCTCAAATATCTGGGCCGCGGGGCGTGGCTGGCGCAGGCCGAACTGCGCGCGCCGCTGTTCTGGCGCATCGGGGCCACGGCCTTTGGCGCGCTGGGAAACGTGACGGATGACGCAAGCGGCATATTCACATCGGTCCACGCCATGTGCGGGGCCGGACTGCGGCTAGCCGTGTTTCCCGGCAAAGGTTTGAACCTCAGGCTAGATGGCGGCATATCCAGCCGCGGGGACAAAGCCATATACTTCAACATTCGCGAAGCTTTCTAGCAACAACGCCCACCAACAAACGTAGAACCGAGCATGAAGAGCATCAAAGAGCTATATAGGATAGGCAACGGGCCATCGAGCAGCCACACAATGGGGCCGCGGAGAGCCGCGGAGATTTTTTCAGGACGGCACGGCGGGGCGGCCCGCTACGAGGTGACGCTCTACGGCAGCCTAGCCGCCACGGGACGCGGCCACCTTACGGACCGTGCCATTCTGGACGTGCTGGAGCCCCTGGCCAAGACAGACATTGTCTGGCGCCCCGAGACGGTGCTCCCGTTCCACACCAACGGGATGGACTTCAAGGCGTTCGCTGCCGACGGGTCGGAGATGGCCTCGTGGCGCGTCTACAGTGTGGGCGGCGGCGCTTTGAGTGACGGCACATCGGCCGGAGGGGCTTGGCAGCCGCAAGACATATACCCGCTCACGCACATGACGGACATAATCCACTGGTGCAGCCACACAGGCAAGAGCTACTGGGAATCTGTGGATCAGTATGAGGAGAGTGACGTATGGGACTACCTGGCCGTTGTTTGGGACACCATGAAGGCCTCCATCCGCAACGGCCTTGACAATGAGGGAGTTCTGCCAGGCCCGCTTCACCTGCGCCGCAAGGCTGCCGCCTACTACTACCGCTCCAGCGGGTCTAAGCCCAGCCTCCAGAGCAGAGGCCTCGTCTTCGCCTACGCACTGGCCGTGAGTGAAGAAAACGCAGGCGGCGGGCGCATTGTGACAGCCCCGACGTGCGGTTCATGTGGCGTGCTTCCGGCGGTGCTGTACCACCTGGCCGTCACGCGAGAGTTCTCCGAAAAACGGATTTTGAGAGCGTTGGCCACAGCAGGGCTTGTTGGCGACATTGTGAAAGAGAACGCCTCAATAGCCGGAGCGGAAGTGGGTTGCCAAGGCGAGGTGGGCGTGGCTTGCGCCATGGCCGCGGCGGCAGCCAACCAGCTCTTTGGCGGCAGCACCACACAGATTGAGTATGCCGCAGAGATGGGGCTGGAGCATCATCTGGGCATGACGTGCGACCCCGTATGCGGATTGGTGCAGATTCCTTGTATAGAGCGCAATGCTTATGCCGCTGCCCGTGCGCTCGACGCTAATACGTATTCGGCGTTTACAGACGGACGTCATCGCGTTTCGTTCGACCGTGTAGTGGAGGTGATGAAACAGACGGGACATGACCTCCCATCGGTATATAAAGAGACAAGCGAGGGCGGACTGGCTAAGATTGAGATTGACGACTAACGGCACTCCTGCACGTTGGCGGCCCTGGTGCCAGCAAAAAAGAGGCATAGGCCAAGGTTACACGATAACCCCATACGGCTCATTTCTCCTCAAAATTCAAACGAGTAACTATCGCCCTTGCATACCTGTTTTTGTCAAGCGTCAACTCTAACACGCACTAGATGCTAGGTTTAGCCAGCCCCATTATAACCCTTAGTCTATTCACAAACTTTCGTTTTTCTCTGTCATTTGCGGTAATAACCGTGGTTATATACTTCTGCCTTACCACCATAGACGCATTAAGCCTGTTTTCTACCTCCTTCGTAATACAAGTCGCCACTAATATCGTTACCGCGTCAGGGTATTCAGACAACGTATTTTCAAAAGATTTAAACATAGCGCCCAGTCTTTCCAAAGCCCCCGCGGGATCTAATCCTGCTTTTATTTCTATGATACCCACTACGTCTCCCTCTGGATTATACATAGTAACATCAGGCTCAGAAGCAAAGCAAACAGAATAACCGTTTGAAAGATTGATAGTCCTAACAGAGTCTACGTTTTCCGTAAGTTCCTGAGCCTCCGCGGAGCTGATTTCTACCGTATTGTTAGCTTTATCTATAAGGGAAGTTACTTCTTCATTATGAAGCAAACCGTTTAGTATAATCGTCCTAATCACGCGTTCACCTTCAGCCCCTATTTGGTTACGCCAAGAACCGTCAATATTAGTTCCTGCGGTTGCAAACATCATGCCTTCAAGCCGCTTTTCGTTCAAGCCGGAAGCAATTGTCACCACTAACGAAAGGACCTCATTTACAGCCTTTGCAAGTTTAGTTATGCTTTCCGCCTTAATTTTGCTCGCATCTACCCGATCCTTTTCTATGGGGTCAATATTTGAAACCTTAGAAATCGCCGCCAATCCCTTTTGCGGAAGCATGGCGATAGACCTGTAAAACTTCAAGAAGCTAGGATTTAACTTCAACACCTTCGGGTGGACAAACACCACAGCTGGCGATATTCCACATTTTTGAATTATGCTCCAAGCATCCTCACTTACATTCCATTCCGCTCTCTTGCTCCAATCCAATTTATCACCCTCAATTGTCACAAATTTCTTCACCTTTACGAAAAGGGAAAAGTATCCATTTGTATTAAGCCGATTATAGAAGAAGGTCGATTTTAACAAATAAGATTCCTTAACAACTGATTCTGGTACTTTTGCCATCATTTTTCTTCCTCATCATCAAACCATTGCTTCATAATAGAATTTGCCACAGCCTCTGCTAAGACTGGTGGCACCGCATTACCCACCTGGCCAAATTGGGTCATGGTAGTCTTTCTTGTAGAGCTATACGAATCTAGTCTAACGCCCTTGATCTCCCAATCCAAAGGGAATGTCTGAAGACAAGCCAACTCCCTCACAGTCAACATTCTGTCTTCATATGGGTGTATAAAGTCACGATACCCACTTCTAGTAACCGTGAAAGAAGGTCTGTCGGGATCTAATCTTCTGTAAGTAGACCCATAAATCTGCTCTATGTCCGCAAGCCTTCCCCCTATTGGAACCTTTTTGATTTTCTCTAATGTGGAAGGAGAATGTGCCGTAACTACGTGGTTAGGTAGTTTCCTAGTAGCCATGTTTTTTTATTCTGTCTTTAATGCAACTTGCGACCCGCTGGGCAACTTCTGATGGCTGCTCAGGCTCCGGAAGGTTTCCAATTGCTTCCCATACCGTTTTATACGGACCATCAAACGGTTTGGGATATTCGTAGGGCTTACCCATTCGATTCCCTACTAGTACAAGCCTTTCCCTAAATTGTGGCGCACCATAATTGACCGCATCCAAAACTTTTGGCGGGGCTATATGATACTGATAGCTTACGCCGTTATATACTATTGGCTTTGTGAGTTCTTCTGCCAAAAGATTCATAGCTCGGCCTTTATCCCAGTTGGTTAAACCTTTCACGTTTTCAAGGACAAAGCCTTTAGGAAGCGTCTCCCTAACAATTCTGACGAACTCAAAGAGAAGCCTGCCCCTGTCATCGTTTAAGCCCCTGCGCATACCTGCGAGGCTGAAGCTCTGGCAAGGCGGCCCACCAATCACCAAGGCCGCCTCTCCGACCTCTAAACCTCCTGCCTCCAAAATTTCCGCAGCCGAGACTTCCGTTATGCTTCGACAAATTATGGGCAGTTCGGGCATATTCGCCCTAAGCGTGTCACAGCAAGAAGGATCTATCTCCACAGCGACAGCAGTCTTAAAACCAGCTCTGCCAAAGCCTATGTCTAGACCGCCAGCACCAGAAAACAGACTTATTATTTTAAGGTTTCTATTCGGCATATTGGTAGCATCACGGAACAAAGTTACAAAATAAGAAAACGTAACCCAGAGGATAAGGAGCGAGGTTACAGCATAATCAGCCACAAAGTTACCAGATCTAATGACGACAACGCCTAACGACTGTCTTACAATTACATTTCTATTTGCTCCGTTTCCCAGTCAAAATGACCAATTGGGGGCTTAATGACGCCAGGCAAAAGTCATCCATTTGCAAGATTGAAGCCAAGGCTGCCGGCAATGGCCAATTTGCCGACACCCAGCTCCCGCTCCTTTTGAAATGACTACGGGAAAGAGTATATTTGCGCAATTTGCAACACAACAACAAGAGATGCTAGACAACCTGAAAGGCAAGCACGTGATGCTGGCCAGCGGATCACCAAGGAGGCAAGAACTGCTCCGCGAAATGGGTGTGGATTTTGACACTGTGACCAAACCG
This sequence comes from uncultured Bacteroidales bacterium, assembly GCA_934717675.1. Classification (GTDB taxonomy): domain Bacteria; phylum Bacteroidota; class Bacteroidia; order Bacteroidales; family Marinilabiliaceae; genus W3P20-009. Next base: position 1,934 of record CAKUYZ010000035.1, on the reverse strand, counting down.
GGCGTGACGGAGCAATATCCCGAAAACCTGAACCCAAAGGACGTGGCGGAATACGTAGCCAACGAGAAAGCCGACGCCTATGCCGCGGACATCAATGACAATGACATCCTCATAACGGCAGACACCGTGGTGCTGCTAGACAAGCAGATTCTCGGCAAACCCAAAGACGAGGACGAGGCCCGCCGGATGTTGCGCGAGCTGAGCGGGAAAACGCACAAAGTGATAACGGGCGTGTGCATAGTCACGCGCGGCGGGCGCACATCCTTTTCAGTCAAGACCAAAGTGACAATGCGCGCCCTCCCGCAAGAGGCCATAGACCACTACGTGTCCACAGCCCACCCTCTGGACAAGGCCGGTGCCTATGGCATCCAAGAGTGGATCGGGACCATTGGCATTGACTACATAGAGGGCTCATTCCAAAATGTCATGGGATTGCCCACGCAGCGGCTCTATGCCGAACTCGCGGCCATTTAAGAGGCGTGCCGACAAGCCTTCAGTCTGATTTTTTTACTAGATAACACTCTCTTGAAGAACCTTTTCCTTACCGTAGCGGCCTTTTGCGCGGTCACGTCGGCGTTGGCGGGCCCAGGCATGTGGGTGCCGCTGTTCATTGAGGACAACATAGCCGACATCCGCGCGGCGGGCGGACTGCTTACCGCTGAGCAGATTTACTCCGCCAACTCTTCGAGCCTCAAAGACGCCATAATGATTTTTGGTGGCGGGTGCACGGGCGAGATGGTGTCGGAGTCCGGACTCATCTTGACCAACTATCACTGCGGCGAGGGGGTCGTAGGGTCGCTAAGTTCCACAGCGGCGGACTATATGGCCCACGGATTCACGGCTCGCGACTTGTCCGACGAGCTTCCATGCCCCGGACTCGAAGTGCGCAAACTGGCCTTTATGAGAGACGTGAGCGACAAGCTGACAACGCTCTCCGACACCGCCACGGCCAACGCCCTCAGGCGCGAGACGAGTGACGGAGGACGGCTTGAGGTGGACATAGAGGAGCTCTTCTGCGGCAACCAGCACATCTTGCTGGCCTATGAGGTGTTCAAGGACGTGCGCCTCGTTGTGGCGCCACCGCAGCAATTGGGACGCTTTGGCGGAGAGACGGACAATTGGGTCTGGCCGCGTCACACGGCAGACTTCACACTCTTCCGCGTCTACGCCGACCAAGAGAACAAACCAGCGACATACAGCGCAAGCAACAGGCCATATCGGCCCTCTCATGTGCTGCCAGTCAACATTGGCGGCGTCAAAGAGGGCGACTTCGCCATGGTGATGGGATACCCTGGCTCCACGGACCTATACCTGTCCGCCACGGCCATAGAGGCCATGCGTCAGAAAATATGGCCGCAGGTCGTCACTCTGCGCATGGCGGAGACTGACGCGCTGGACAAACTGATGAACTCGGACCGAAAGGCAGCGATAGACTACGCAGCCCACTACTCCGGCATAGCCAACGGCAGGAAGAGGACCGCAGGAGAAATAGATTGTACCGACAAGTCGCGCATGGTGGAGACCATGAGGTCGCAGCAGGCGGCTTTGCGACAAGACCCGCGGATGGACTCGATCTTGGCCTCCATGGACAGCATCTTCAGCCCCGCATACTTGGCAAACGAGCTGACACGCAGACTGACGCGAGACGTCTGGCTGGGCAGCCGCACCCTCATCTTGGCCGGCCGAATAGCCACAGCATTGGCAGAAAGCAAATTAGACACCGCTGCAACCATCAGTCAGCTCAACGATTTCTTGTCTCGCTCAGACGCCACGGCCGAGCGCAAGACCTTGGAGGCCGGCCTGCGGGCCTTGCAAAAAAGCGGAGCGAAAGGCTTACCGAGCCTTATCACGTCCGCCAACCCGCGGAAACTGGCCAAAGCAGCCACAAGCGGAATCTTTGGCCACAACTGCAACCCCAACGCCACATTCCACTC
>CAKUYZ010000034.1 GCA_934717675.1 uncultured Bacteroidales bacterium | reverse complement strand
TTGAAACTCAAAAGTCAAAAAATGTGGAGATGGACTATGTCCCCCACCTCTTTAGCCCCCCTTTTTCTGTCCATCTTGTCCATCTGACGCAGAAATGAGCGGCATCTTCACAAAAAGAAACACTTTGTCGTTATCTTTGCTAAGGCTGTGTGTCCATTCCGCGCGGCGTCGCGGCAAGGTGGGGCTTCTTTGCCATTTAAATAGAATTTTCAGTTTCGGGCGGGGCTCGATGTCATAAAAAACGACCAACATACAGGATGGGAAAAGTTGCAAAGCCGCTCCACTGGGGCGGCTTCGGGAATGTGGGCGAGAAGAGGCTGGTGGACTTCTTGGAGGCCAATTTGCCAGACGACTACTACATTGTCCCCAACGGTGAATATGCTCAAGTCATAGGGCACAAAATTCCGCAATACTATGAATATGACGTCATTGTGGTGATGCCACATGGCATATGCCACATTGAGAACAAGGACTGGGGCGGCAGCTTGGTGGGCGATGACAACAATTGGTTTGTCAACGATTCAGAACGCAAAAATCCGATTAGGTCGGCTCATTACAAATCTAAGGTCTTGGGTTCCATCTTGCAGTCCAAGAACCATTTGTGGGGCAAGGCTAAGGTGAAGACGCTCGTCTCGCTTTCTCATCCCGGGCAGTCTAAGTTTGGTCTCGACCCGCACTCCGCCTGTTTCCGCGCCACGTTTCTGTTAGATCGGAATCTCATAGACTGCCTGACCGACTGCGAGTCATTCGAGCAGAGCCGCGGCTCCATTGCCGAGTTTCAAGCCGGCATTGTGGACTTTCTTACGGGCGAGAGTTCGCGCGCGGAGCATAAGAGGACGAAAGTCCTCGGCATGAAGATTGACGAAGTGTTGCTGGAGAGTGAGGACTTTAACGAGTATCTCTGTACGGCAGATGGCACTTTGGGCAAAAGGTATAAGGTGCGCGAATATCCGCTAGACCGCCAGGACTTGGGTGCCGCGGAACTAAAAGAGCTTGTGGCCAAGGCCCAAAATATTGAGAAGGCGCAAGACGAACTGGCTCTCAGCCAATACATCATAACGGCCGGATGCTTCCCTAATGACGATGGGACTTTCTTCTACACGAAGAGCGTCTATATGGACGAGTGCTCGCTCCGCTCCTCGATGAAGAGGCGCACCCTCACTCAGGCTGAGAAGATGAAGGTGGTGGCCGACGTGGCGCATGCGCTGGTGGTGGCCCACAGCGCCGGCGTGTTCCATAGGGCAGTCTCGCCAGATAACATATTCTTCATCCCCGACGGCCATGCCGCCTTGGCCAATTTCTTCCTCGCATATCTCGACGCTCATCTGGGTAAGGTGGCATACACCGTCAACAGCGCCCTGATGAAGGAGTTCGGGTCTTCACCCTACATGGCGCTAGAGGTGGCGGAAGGAGATTCTATGGCGGCCTCTGACATATATTCCCTCGGCGTGGTGGCCTACGAGATGCTTGTGGGTACGCTCCCATTTGACAGCCCGCTCGTGTTTCACGCCCGCTATGGTGGCGAGCTTCCGGCCTCGCTGCTGCCATCGGCCAAGGTGCCGGACCTCCCTAAGTGGGTCGATACGCTCATCCGCAAGTCCGTGGTGGAGGATGTGGACAAGCGGTGGGTCTCGGCGCAAGATATGCTAGACTTCATAGAGGACAACATGAGGCCAGCGCAAGCCCTCACCATGCGGGTGGCGGACCTCAAGTCAGTCTACGTCCCCGCCGCCAATGTGGTCAACCTCAAAGACCTGAAGCCCGGAGACCAAGTGACCAACGACCTCTGCCTCTATGAGGAGATTGGCAAAGGCGGCTTCGGCCGCGTCTTCAAGGCCAAGCATCTGACCAACGATGAGTTCTTCGCCATCAAGCTCTTCGAACGCGGCACAACCACCGACGAGGCCAAGACCGAATATGAGGCCCTGAAGAGCCTCAACCACGCCCATATTGTCCACTACCAATATAACGGCATATCCAATCAAGGCCTCTACTTCACCCTGATGGAGCTGCTCGAAGGCGACAACCTGGGCATCTACAAGACGGGCAACTTGCGGTTGCGCGAGGGCGAGGTCTACACCATGGCTAGCCAGCTGCTCTCCGCGTTAGTATATATGCATGGGCAGAAGAAGCCCTTGTTTCACAGAGACATAAAGCCGGAGAACATAATCTGCGACAAAAGGCGCGGCTATGTGCTCATCGACTTCAATATTGCCTCGGAGGCAGACAATCATGCCTTTGCCGGCACCATGCCATATATGGCTCCGGACCTGATCAGCAACTCTATGAAGATTGAGTGGGACGCGTCGGCCGACACTTTCGCCCTAGGCGTCACCATATATGAGCTGTTGGCTCACGCCTACCCGTGGCCCGGCGGGAAGAACCTGCCACAGATGGGCAAGCAGCCGACCGACATCCGCGAGTTCAACGACCGCATATCAGACTCTTTCGCCTCCTTCGCCATGCGTGCCATTATGCCGCTCAGAGAAGAGAGGTTCGCCACGGCGCAGGGCATGCTCGAGGCGTTGGAGGCCGTAGGCCCCGAGGGAGTGCTGCGCAAGCCCAAGCGCCAGGCCGCCTCTTCGCAGCCTAAGGTGTCCATTGTTGACTACCTCAACTCGCTCTACAGCCAAAGCCGATATGGCAACGGCGGCACGCGCGCCGCCACGACGTCTGGCGTCAAGGCGGAACTTGACGCTCTGACCTACATCCCGACAAAGCTGGACACCGCCCTGCGGCCCGACATCTTGGCTCTCAAATATCGCCTTGTCATAATCACGGGTAACGCCGGCGACGGCAAGACTGCCTTCATCCGTCAAATTGAGAAGCAGGGCGATGGCGTGAGGCAACTTGGCAGCAACAACGGCGCGGAGTTCCACATCAAGGGCGTGCGCTTCGAGAGTAACTATGACGGCTCGCAAGACGAGGAGGCCAAGGCCAATGACGAGGTGCTGGAGCGTTTTTTCAGCCCATTCGTAGGACTGACGGACTACACCAAGGCCGCGGAGGGCCGCGTCATTGCCATCAACGAGGGCCGTCTTGTAGACTTCCTCTCGCAGCACCAAGGCCTTGAGGCGTTGAGAGACAGCATTGAGGACTATTTCTTTGACGAGGGCCGCACTGACCTCCCGCCTGGCCTGATGGTCATAAACCTCAACAAGAGGTCTGTCACTGCCTCCGCCGAGGGTGGAAGTCTCTTGGCCAGGCAGCTCAAGAGCATCACCAACCGCAAGTTGTGGGGCGAGTGCGACCATTGCCCCGTGGCGTCAAAGTGTTTCATAAAATATAATGTAGACACCTTTGCCGACAGCGCCGCGGGAGACGAGGTCATTGACCGCCTGGAGTGGCTGGTGCGCACCATTGTCTATCGTCGCGAGCTCCACATCACCATGCGAGACCTCCGCTCCCTGTTGGCTTTCATGATCACGAGAGACTGCTCTTGCCACGATGTGAAGAAGCTCATAAAAGACGTGGAGGCACTGAGGCGGCCCGACGCCTATTGGCAATATTACTACTTCAACATCACGTCAGACCCCTGCATAGACCCGTCTTTTGACCTCCCGCCGCTTCAATCGGCAGATAGGCTCGTGCGCCTCATGCGCGAGACCGATATTGCCGAGGTGGCCATCCCGCCGCTAGACAGAGACCTGTATTACAAGCCCAAGGTCGCTAGCGGCTACGTCTCTTTCGCGGAGAGGGGCGCGACTCTGTTGGAGGCGTTCAATGCCTTGGATAGAGACTTGATGACGGGGGCGGTGGAAATCCGTCCCTATGAAGCGGCAGACGTCCACAAGTCGTTAGCCCGTCACCACTACTTTGAGGGCAAGGACGCTGACGGGATGTCATCATTCAAGAGGAGGTTGCCCTATCGTTATGTCACGGCTTTCCATAAGGCCCTGACGACCAATGTCACCGACCCAGGCATCTTGCGCGGCTTGGCGCGAGCCATATCGGCCAGCGAGGGATGCGCGGCGGACGGTCTTACCGACAATTACCTGCTCTTGGCGGATAGCCACGTCAAAGACCCCATATCAAAGAGCTACCGCAGGTTCCCGCTCTGCGAGTTTGAGCTGGTGGTGGGCGCCTCGGCGCACCTTGACAGATATGTTGAGACGGAGAATGACAGCCTCATCCTTCGGCATAAGACCGACGCGTTCATTCGTCTCGTCATATCGTTGGATCTTTTTGAGATGCTCAAATATATCCAGGGAGGCTTCAACCCGTCGCTCAACGACTTGCGCGGCCGCTTCATAGAACTCCAGATTTTCAAGAATCTGCTAGAGAACAAGGCATATTCTGAAATTCTCGTCACCAGTGACCATCGTAAGTTCAACGTCATCTCCATGGACGAGGGGAAGAGGCTGGTTGTCAGGCCTCTGAGGCCAGCAATGGATAAGGTGGAGAATGATTAAAAACAGAAGACGCAACAATTATGATACTAAAGCTGCCAAGGGGTCACGTACACTTTCTTAATGAGCGCATTCTGGCTGTTGACACCAAACGAGTGACGCTAGACAGGGTGCTGACCAACCTCTTTATGCTCATATATGCCAATGGCGCGCCCGTCAGGCTGAAAAAGTCCAATGGTTTCACTGTTGAGAGCATAATGCAAGACATTGTTCCCAGTTTGGAGGAGGACGGCCGCCTGGTCGGAGCCTCTGAACACCCCGATGCCATAAGGGATTGGCTACGCAGCTCGTTGCTCAATTTTGTCAACCGAGGTAATATGTTCAGGGAGAACGTCGCGTCACTCAACCCGTTCCACCTGCTGAGTTATCGCATCCAGAACAGGAAATATTGCCGTGACTATGACACTTCTGACCAACTCTATATGATGTTGCGCACCTGCCCAGGCGTGCTGGGCGAGTTGCGGGACTATATGGGCGTGGGGTGGGATTTCAAGAAAAAGTGCATAGTCCCGGCCAACGTCTCAGATGTCGATACCGCGGGCGTGTTGCAGCTAACATGCCGCCTGCACGAGACCCTCTCCACCAATACGTCTCTCAACACCATAGAGCCATTGCTCAAAGGACAAACCGCACTCTTTACAGATGACGTCAGCCGTCTCTTGGCCTATAAGGAGGTCTTGCCGCGAATAGTTTTTATTGACTATTTCAGAATTCTTTGCGGCTTGCATTTGGCTCTCTACACCATGAAGGTGGTGCATCTGCTGCCAAAGATGGTCGCCGCCCGCACCACCAGTGTGGAAGACGACTGGTCTTTGGCCGTTGACCTGACGGACAATTTGGAGAGCCGTTTTTCGCACATAGCCTGTCAAGACATGGAGCGCGTGCTCAATGAGTGCCGAGCCTATGTGAGGGCCACATACACAATAAACGTCGTAGGTGGCGACGCTCCCATTGAGGAGGTTCTGAACGCTATGAAAGACGGCATCAGTTCGGAAGTGAAAAACGATTCAAAGAAGAGACTTGCGGATGTTCGCAAAGACCTTGACGACCATAGCGACAAGGAGTTTGACAAAGGCGACTTTGACGAACTGTTCTTCTATTATGATAAGGATGATTATGTGGGCAGGTATGTCCACCTGCTAGAATCCTCCAACTTGGGATGTTCCCAATATCGCTACCTCCGTGAGTTCCTCGATGCCGTGACAATGAAAAACTCGCCGTCTAAACTCATGGCCGACGGCCGCTCGCGCCGCCATCAGCGCAGGGGCGCCATAGGCTCCAAGCTACTTGAGACCTTGGTGCAAATTTTGGTCCTTCGCCCAAACGCCGACGGCAAGACCTATCAGTCTCGCTCGCTCTCCATCGAGGAACTGGCACAGGCCATCCGCCAACGCTATGGCCTAATAATAAATGGCATGACGGAGCCACGCTTCGCCAATGCCGACATTGAGACCCATGCGGCGTTCGCCGAGAATATGGAGGCCCTCAAGGATAAGCTGCGCCAGACGGGCTTCTATACCGACCTGAGCGACTCTTGCGTCTTGCAGAAGATTCGCCCGCGCTACAAACTCTAAGCAACAAAGAACAATGACCGACATAAACACACTATACTACGACAGGTTCCTCACGTTTGTCGTGGACTGCTACCGCCCAAAGCTCAAGGAGGTGAAGCCAGGCCACTGCATCAAGCTTGTGGGGCTTGCAATGGCGGAGCTGGAGAGGCTGGTGAGCAGTCTCAGGGGCGTCAATAAGATCCTGGATGTCTTCATTCTCTCCGACGAGCGAGTGGGCGGCTCTTTCATCAGCGCGTCAAAGCTCATTGAGCTGCGCAATGACGCGTCGCGGGCCATTCTCATCCTCATTCCGGCCAACAGCCGCACGGCGGCGGAAGACTCCTACGGAGACTCAACGTTCCTGGTGCTAAACGTGGCCGATATGCAAGACTATTTTTGCGCAATCATAGCGGACGAGGTGCCGCCTCGACAAAAAAAACTCTGGAAGCAGATTTCCGACCTCATAAAGGTCAACCTGACGGTCTTGCCATCGCAGGTGGCCAAATACCTGCTCTATGTGGCCAGCCGCGACTACGAGGCCAGCGCGTGGGGCGATGGGCTTTATCTCCTGGGCATGCTGCCGGACTCCAAACTCGTCTCGCGAGACACCGAGAGAATCAACAGGCGGTTCCTTGTCAACCTGAAGCAATGCACCGAGGTGCTGTGCGACTTCTCGCTCACTTCGGCCGACAGGGTGGCCGCGTTGCGCATGCCCAAGGCCACGATGCAGAAAGACATAATGCGCTATCTTGACAGCACATCGGCCCCAGACCGCATGGCGCTCTGCGCCGACGTCTTTCACAACCATCCCGAACTCAATGTGGCCCTTTGGCCTGCCGACACTAGCGATGCCTCCAGGCCCGTGGCCGTATATGTGGAGCTTAAGCCCGGTGTGGACAAGACAAAGGAGTTGATTCGTGATGAGGAGGGCGACCCATTGCTCCTCTTCCCTAAAGGTGCAGACCAAGAGAACTCCAAGGCCATAAAGCGCAAGGTGTCTCTCATAGTGAACACCGATCCGTCGCCCAAAAATGAGGTCTCCATTGCTTTCTATGAGGTCATATTGGTTCGTTTTGAGGGGTATGAAGATGTCGGCTCAATCAAGAAGGTGGCCGTAGGGGCCACGAGGCCGGATAAGAAGAAAATATCTGTCAATATTGAGATTGACGACGCTTTGGACGAGGGGCAATATATGCTCAAAGTGAGGGTGTTGGACAATAAGAAACTGCCTCTTGAGACCGACTGTCCTTTTTACCCGCAAGCCATTGAGGATGCTTGGCAAGAGGAACTGGCCAAGAATCATGATTTGGAGCGAGACGCTTTCCGACAGGAGAACAAGGTGCGGTATAGCAACGAGACGGAGGTCTTCTCCATCCAGATGGACGATGATGATGCCCTGACGGCCGACTTCGGCAAGAGGGGCAAGGTCTCCGCACTATATCAGGCTCAGATTGACCACGATGTGGCTCTGTTTGATGAAGATAAGGCCGCTGCCGCCGCCACTGTCGCCACGGGCAGGAGCAATAAATGGACCACAGGGACGCTCAACAGCACATATCAGTTCGACCTTGGGCCGGGCTTCGCCTACCAGTTGTCATTGTCCAACAAACTCATAGAACTGGAGCGGGAGTTCTATAAAAACGCCGAGTCTGTTGGCCACGTGTGGGCAGAGCTCGGATCCAACACCACCGACACCAAGTTTCAGAACATTGGCTTTGAGAGCATTGTGGGCGTGCCGCAGTCTCTGGCCATATTGCGCGGAGAGCTGATGAGCAAAATTCAGTGCTCCACCGATGGCGAGACGGGTCTCGTCTCTACATTCGACTTTTTTGCCAACCTCGACCTTGTCCGACGTTATTTGGCTGAATATGACAAGTGGCTCAGTTCAGTGGCCGCAGGCGGGCGTGAGGCCGACGTTGTGGCCGTGCAGAATGCCGACACCGCGTGGCTGAGCGTGGAGATGCCAGGTGGGGCCTATGCCCAGGTGCGCCTCATCACGCCTCTGCACCCTCTCCGCCTGGCTTGGATGGCGGATGTGTGCGAGCTTTTCTCATGTTGGAGGGAGAAGACGAAGGCCGACCCAGCCACCTACAAGGGCGCCTGGCGCCGCAAGTTGGAGAAGTTGTTTGACGGCAGGCTGGCTCTTGACGTGGCTCCTGTGGCTCTCACTGACGGAGTGCTGCGCACTCCATATCTCTACTCTGGCGAGCTTACCTTCGGGTGGGGCATGTTCGCCCCCGTGACCAGTGACGGAGCCGACGTCTTGGAGGCCGAGTCGCGTCAGCTCAAGTCCTATGTCGTTGGGCTTCTCAACGTGTCGCGAGACAAGGTGGTGGACAGTGACATCAGTTATGAGGACGTGTGCGGATATGTTGAGAGATACATCCATATGCATCCTTATGCTGATAAATTGGTAATCAACATCTTCAATGCCGGCAACGCCCTCGCTTTCGCCAATGCCCTCATCGCCCTGGAGCGTCTGGTCAAGAGCAGGCCGGGAGGGCTGACCTATGAGGTCCGCCTTTTCTCTGCCGACGCCGCGCTCTTCAAGCCAGGAGCCGCGTTGGGCGAGCTGGTCAATCCGGAGTACAACGTGTCGGACTTGGCCGAGCGGTTCTCACAGGCCTCTAGCAACCGCCTCTTCCCCAAGCTGCGCTACTCAATAAACACGCTAGACGATTTCATCAATGCGCACGATGACTATTTGGCACACATCTCGTTCCTTGTGAACCCTTTCCCAGCCAAGTTGTCATTTGCCAGACCCGATGCTCACGGCCGCTCTTTCTTCCTCAACGGAACCATTTGCCGCAGCCTGCTGCGACCCGAGGATGGCGAGGCCATTACGGGCTGGAGCCGATACGTGTCGTGCGAACCCATGCGCTCGCCGCTCTCAAAGGGCGCCAACGTGGGGGTTGACATTATTGGCCGACTTCAAGATTTGGCAGCGTCGCAGATGTCTTCTCTTGTGGAGGAGTCGGTGCCGGCCACGTGCCTTTCGCTCTCGGAGCATGACAAGATGCTCCTCAGCTTCGTCCACAGTGTCTCCGACTGGGTTGTCACGTTCGATAAGAATATGGGACCGGAGTTCTATGACAGCCCTGTGGCCGAGGGGCGTGCCGCCGCTCCATATCTGTTGGACTATGTGCCGGGGCGCGCTTCGCTCGTCACACCGTCATTCCTCACCGTGGGGAGGACTTGCGAGTCCGACGCCATCGTGGGGCCTCAGTTTGCCAGTGTGGGCATTGACCCGCAAGGTGGCCAAATGGCCGAGTTTATTGAAGACGTCAGGGCCGTCAGCGGCTCCGTCATTTTTCAGCCAGGTGGGGCTGCCGCTGGGCGTGATGATGTTCTGCGCATTGTGTTGGCTAAACGGTTCTTGCAAAAAAATGGGCTGTTAGATGAGGCGTTCATTGTCCCCATATATCTCCACCGAGACATTTTTGAGGGATGCGATGATGAAAAGAGTGGGGTGGCGGACGTCCTCCTGGTCAATATTGACGCAGAGAGCCGCACTCTGATTTTCAGGGTCTTGTGCGTGGTTTGCGGGGTCGATGACAGCGATGAGTTGCGAGAAGATCTGAAGGTTCGTTGCGGGGTAACGGAGGCGGCCATCCGCCGGCATTTCGGCGTGGCTCCCGATGGCAAAGACCTGCTAGACCGCGAGATTAGAACGTTGGAGCTGCGAGACATATTGGCGTTCTATTTGGCCAAGGCGTGCCGCTTCGGGCTGATGGGCAAAGACGTGGCCGAAGCTTACAAAACTGTCATACAGACGCTAGAAGATGGCCTTGCGCTTCAAATTATGCATATGGCCTTGGTGTTCAATGCCGCTCAGGCAGAACCTCTCTCTAAGGTCGATGTGGACGGCATGACGCTCTTTATGCTCGGCAAAGGCGTGACAGACAGCGTTTTGGCTAGTGCTGACGTGGCGCCAATGCCAAGTGTGGTGTCTTGCTTTGAGCCTCGGCGAAAAGAGGCCATTGTCAGCCACCTCTATGCCTTGGCAAAGGAAGCAAAAGAGGCCAAGCGGGCGAAAGAGGCTAAGGAGGCCGAGCAGGCCGTGGCTGCCAAAGCCGAAGCGCAGTCCCATCCTAAGCCAGAAGTTAGCGAGGCGGCTCCGCAGCCCAGCAAGGTCACCGCTCACAAGTCATGCCCACCCGCAGAGCCGCGGCAGGAGGCACAGGCGGAGGCTCCAAAGAAAGCGGAGGGTGGTGAACTCGTGCCAGACATTTTCATTGGCAATGACAAGCCATCGCCGCAGTTCGCCATCTTGGGGAATACCAAGGCCGGCAAGCGCACTGTGGCTCTAGACCTTAACAAATGCAACACCATAAGCCTCTTCGGCGTGCAGGGCGCCGGCAAGAGCTACACCATAGGCACCGTGGTCGAGGCCACGCTCAAAGAGTTCCCGTCTGTCAATGAGCTGCCGGCCCCATTGGCTAGTGTCATATTCCATTACAGCGCAAGTATGGACTATGCGCCAGAATTTACGTCCATGGTCTTTCCCAATGACGACGCCCGACAGCTCGCTAAGCTCAAGGCCGAGTATGGGGCCGAGCCGGGCAGCATTGCGGACGTGGTCCTGCTCACGCCGGCCAGCCAGGTGGAGGCGCGGCGCAATGAGTATCCCGGCATAGAGGTGCAGCCCATATCGTTCGCCGCGAGGGAGCTTAGTGTGGAGGACTGGATGTTCCTCCTCGGCGCGAAGGGTGGAGACGCTACCTATGTCAAGCAGCTCAAACAAATCATGAAGGCATGCCGGCATGACATGACGCTCGCCAACATCAAGAGCGGTGTGGAGGCCGACCAGTTGATGCCTGCGGCTCAGAAGTCTCTGGCTACGCAAAAATTGCTCTTCGCCGAAGATTATATTGACGATTCCGTGTCGCTAGGAAGCCGCCTGCGCCCTGGCCGGCTCATAATAGTGGACTTGCGAGACGAATTTATTGAGGGGGACGAGGCCATGGGACTCTTTGTCGTCATGCTTAACATATTCGCCTCGGTTAAGAATGCGGATGGCAAGGAGTTCAACAAATTCGTGGTCTTTGACGAGGCGCATAAATATATGAACAGTCCGGAGCAGGTTGGGCCCGTCACCTCCGCAATCAGCGAGATGCGTCATAAGGGCGTCTCCATCATGATAGCCTCTCAAGACCCCATGAGTTTGCCCGACGCCATCATAGAGCTCAGCTCCATTGTGTTGCTCCACCGGTTCACGTCGCCAGCGTGGGTCAAGCACGTGCAGCAGGCCGTTATTGCCCTTCAGAGCCTTCAGCCATCCGATATGGCGGGGCTGGGCTCGGGCGAGGCCTTCCTGTGGGCAAGCTCGTCGTCCGACGCGTCCATCACGCACCAACCCATAAAAATATGCGTCCGCCCTCGCGTCTCTAAGAGCGGCGGAGGCTCCCTATAGGCCATAGAATGACCGAGTGCGACATTTTCACATACTCCGGCATAGGCCGCAGGGCCGTTAACCAAGATTGCTTCAAAGTCTCGCCGTTGCCGGGGGGCTCTCTCCTAGCCGTGGTGGCCGACGGCATGGGAGGGTACTCCTGCGGAGAGGTGGCCGCGCGTGTGGTGGTCGACGCCTTGGTGGACTATGTCCAGGCGCATTGCGCCACCAAGACGGCGGAAGCCGTCCTTGCCGAGGCGTTCCCGTTTGCCGATGACAGCTTGGCGTTGAGGCGGTTGGCATTGGGTGTCAGGCATATGGGCGCGGTGGCTGTGGCGGCCATTGTGACTGACGGGCGGGTAGTGCTGGCGTGGCTGGGAGATTGCCGTGGCTATGTGGTGAGGGATGGCCGCGTGATCTGCCAAACGGAAGATCATTCCGTACTCAACATGCTGCGCCAGTCGGGGGAACCCACGCCAACCCAGGTGAGGAGATACTCTTCTGCCGTCACCAGGTGTCTTATGGGGGAAGATGATGCCGACGCCCGCCCCTCCGTCCTGTCCCTGTCCCTCCGCCCAGCGGACCAGCTGTTGCTGTGTTCCGACGGCCTGTATCGCGGGGCGGACATACTCTCACTCCCGCAAGATGAAGCGGGGCTCACAGAGTTCCTGGGCCAATGCGATGGCCAGATGGCGGACAACTACACCTTGGTGCGCATAAAAATCAAAGAGATATGAAAGTATTGAGTGACATCATAATAGCGGAGATAAAAGAGAAATCGGGTCTAAGCTTCGAACAGGCCAAAGACTTCACCTCATTGGCCGCGCAGATGGTTGAGCGCACCAGTCGCTCCATAGGGGCCACCACTCTGAAGAGGCTTATGGGCAATATTGACGATGCCCGAGAGGCCACCGAGTTCACCCTCAACACCATAGCGCAATATCTGGGCTACGACTCTTGGGCGGACTACAACCGCAGGCTCGACTTCGACAGCCAGATTGACTATGCCGACGGCTCCGTCTACCCAGACAAGCTAGCGGCGGGAAGTAGCCTGAAAGTGGGGTATCTTAACCGCGAGGTGACATTTGTGGTGGAGCGCGTGGCGCATGGCAACGCCCTGCGTGTTGTCGGTTGCAAAAACGGCAGCCTTATGGAGGGAGATCTGGCTTTCATCCACCGCATTCGCAAGGGGTGCCCGCTGGAGGCCGAGAGGGTCATTAGGGGCGATGACGAGTGGAACTACCGCACTCGAGGTGAAGTGACTGACATTCAGATGCTCTAGCTGCCCATAAGGCCCGCATGGACAAGGTGGACGGTTTGGGATGGCGCAAAGTGGCGGACTTTCCATTCCTTTGTGTCCGTAATCAATTTTAAACATCCAAAATTATGAAAGCAGCAAAGATTTTTTGCGCCCTCACCGTCCTCTTCTCCCTCACCGCGGTCTCTTGCTCCGACGATGACGACAAAGACACAGCCCTCGAACTCAACACCACCAAGGTGTCTCTCTACCAAGACGGCACCAAGCAGATGAGTGTCAAGGACAACCGCTCCGTCACTTGGACTGTCGATGACGACTTCGTCGCCAAGGTGGACGACGATGGCCTCCTCACGGCCTTGTTTGTGGGCGAGACCCGCGTCAAGGCCACCGACTCCAAGGGCAAAAGCGCCTACGCCTCGGTCATCGTCAACCCGCGATACAACACCTACAAGGAGCCGTACGTGGAGTGGGGTGCTTCCAGGAGCGAGGTGCTGAGCCATGACACCCGCGAGGTCAGTAGCGAAGACGAGACTTTAGTTGTGTTGAACGGCGGCTCCGACGCGGCGGAACTTGTGTCGTATGGCTTCGGGGAATCGGGTCTTGAGGCTGTAATAGTAATTGTCAAGACTAGCTATTCCGCTGAAATAGTGAAGTTCCTTGGCGAACGCTATAGGCCCGTTGGAGCGAATGATGAGATAGTTATGTTCTCAAATGACAATGTTATAGTTGGGGTGAAGGTTCAGAACTACAAGTATCTCCTGATAACCTACATACCCAACACCACCAACAAGTCCATCTCTCTTGGGCAGGCAGGCAAGTTGATGCCCGAGTTCTCCGCCCTTGACGAGTAAACCACCCGTCTCATAGTGCAAAGAATCGCAGCCCCGCTCCGCCACCTGTGGCGGGGTGGGGTTTTTCACTGCTTTTAACCGATGGGGACACAACATTGGCACGCCGCTTGCCGTAGAAAGATACCAAATGAAGTATGGCTGGGCGGCATTAGTCCGCAAATGGCGCAAAAGATCAACAACTACTATGAATATGGGAATTACAAAGTTTTCTTTCGGGCTGCTGCCCTTCATCGCCGCATTGGCTGTCACCCCCGCTTGGGCCGACGGCGTGGTGGACTATGACGGTGGGCGCTATAGGATCACGGGGACTGACCCCGCCACCGCCGAGGTGGTATCCTGTAAACCCGATTGGGCCACAAGCACCAACGTCATCCCCGCCTCTGTGACGATAGACGGCGTGGAATATGCCGTGACGAGCGTGGCCAAAGACGCGGCCACAAACTGCGCCAATGTCTCCATCCCCGCCTCGGTCACCCGCATCGCTGCCAACGCCTTTAGCGGCAATCAGATAACGGGCATAACCGTCGACCCGGCCAACACCTCGTTCCGAGCATCAGGCGGCGTGGTCTATATGGCGGATATGAAGAAGGCCATCACAAGTGGCGGCGGAGTCACGGCGGTCAACATCCCCGATGGCGTGGTGGAGGTGGCGGACAGCGCTTTCTATGACCGTTTCCGCGTCACGTCGCTCTCGCTCCCATCCTCGCTCCGCAAGATCGGCCAGGCCGCTTTCTACCGCCTCTCAATGTCGTCGGTGGAGATTCCCGAGGGTGTGACGGAAATCCCGGCCAACGCATTTGCCTTATGCAACAACTTGTCTCAACTCACGCTCCCCTCCTCGCTCGTCTCTATTGGAGACAGGGCTTTCTATGAATGCCAGAAAGTCAAGAACCTTGTCGTCCCCGAGGGCGTGGCCATCATCGGCAAGCAGGCTTTTGACAATGTCTATTTTGACGCGCTCTACCTGCCCAGCACCCTCCGCGACGTTGCCGCAGACGCCTTTGCCGCCGGATGGCCCAAAGAGATAACCGTGGCCATGGACGAGCCAGTGGAGATAACGCTCCACATTGATGGACAGGCCACGGTCAAGATTCCCGCTGGCACGAGGGAGAAATATGAGAAGTTGTGGGGGCTGTCTGGCAACCTCAAATATGAGGAGGTGGACAACAACTCGCTCAGCGTTAGGTATCTGACCGATGGCAACGGTTTCGTGAAGCTCTATAGCGGCTTTGCCGACTGGTCCATCGTGGTGGCCACGCCCTATGCCGGCTTCAGCCTCAACCGCGCCGAGAGGGACGGGGGCGAGGCGGTGTCCTTTACGGTGCGAGACGATGGCAAGATAAGGTTCGACAGCCTTCAGAAAGACGACGTCATAACCGTCTATTTCTCATCCCGTGTCACCTTCTCCGCCAAGAACGGAGTCATCAAGAGCCAGAAGTTCACCTCCGCCACGGCCGCCACGGTCTGCGTAGAGGCCAACGATGGCTACAAGTTCAGCCGTGTGGAGAAAAATGGCCAACTGCTTGAAGGCGTGGGTCCCTCGGCCGATGGCCGAGTCTCTTTCTCCGACCTTGCCGATGGAGACGACATTGTCTTCATCTTCGAGAAGGCGGAGCCGGAAGTCTTCTTCACCACCGATGGCCGTGGCCGCGTCATAAGCGCGAGCGTCGAGGGCGCGAAGGCAAAGGTCATAATAGAGGCTGAGGACGGATACGTCTACGACCGCCTCACGAAAGAGGGCGCGGACTGCGCCATCTCTCTGCAAGACGGCAAGAGGCTCGTGGTGCCAGACGTGAAGGATGGCGACGTCTATGTGGTCAACTTCAAAGATTTCGCGGCGTCGGCCAAGTTCCGCACCGATGGCCACGGCTCCATCGTGGCCACCGACTTTGACCGCCGCGACGCCACTCTCACCATCATCCCCGCCGAGGGCTACGCCTATGACAAGGTCACGGCCGATGGCCAAGACTGCGGCATCTTGCTAACAGATGGAGACAAGCTCGCCATCAGAGTGGAAAATGAGGGGGAGACCTACAAAATCTGTTTCGTTGAGATTGCCAAGCTGGCCAACTTCATCACAGACGGCCATGGCGCGATAACTAACATAGACCCCAAGGGTTCGTCCGTCAAACTCACCGTTTTGCCCGACGAGGGCTACGTCTTCGGCTCCGTCACCACCTTGGCGGGCGATGACTGCGCCACCATAGTCAAGGGAGACAAGGTGACGGTGGATGACATCCGCGCCGGCGAGACCTATGTGGTCCATTTCGAGACAAAACCCACGGCTCTGCCGGAGCCTGGCGTAGACCCCGCCGAGGCCGAGGTCTATGACCTGAGCGGCCGCAAGGTTGGCGCGGCTGGCCGAGGGATTGTCGTCATCCGCGGTGGTGGCCAGGCTCACCTGGCGCATAAGAGGTAAAAAGACTCAATCTTCCATATCAAGGGGCGCGGAAGCGGCTGTCGTGGCGGCTTCCGCGCCCCTTGACCGTGTTTTTGCGGGGCGTGGCCGCTTCATCGCCTCATTTTGTGGCCTAGGCGGGTGAAATAACGGCGAAATAAAGTAATTTTGTATCTAACTACTTAAAAAATATTTACCTAATAATATTAGACGACATAATGGGATACAAGATCATTGTCCTCGCCAAGCAGGTGCCCGACACTCGTAATGTCGGTCCCGACGCGATGACTCCCGAAGGGACCGTCAACCGCGCGGCGCTGCCCGCCGTGTTCAACCCCGAGGACCTCAACGCCCTTGAGCAGGCGCTCCGCCTCAAGGATGCCAACCCAGGCTCCACCATCACCATGCTGACCATGGGCTTGCCCAAGGCCACCGAGGTGCTCCGCGAGGGCCTCTTCCGCGGCGTTGACGAGACGGTGCTGCTGACCGACCGCGCCCTGGGCGGCGCCGACACCTTGGCCACGAGCTACACCTTGGCGCAAGGCATCAAGAAGATTGGCGGCTATGACATAATCCTCTGCGGCCGTCAGGCCATTGACGGAGACACCGCGCAGGTAGGCCCGCAGGTGGCTGAGAAACTCGGCCTCACCCAGATCACATACACCGAGGAGATCCTGAGCGTCAAGGACGGAAAGATTACCGCCAAGCGCCACATCGATGGCGGCGTCGAGACCGTTGAGGGGCCGCTCCCCATCGTGGTCACCGTCAACGGATCAGCCGCGCCTTGCCGCTCCCGCAACGCCAAGCTCGTCATGAAGTTCAAGAAAGCCAAGACAACGCAAGAGATAGCCGCCCTCACCGACGAGGACGAGAAAGCCTTCTACGCCGCGCGCCCCTACCTCGCCATCAAGCAATACGGGGCGGCCGACATCGATGCCGACCCAGCCCAAATCGGCAAGGCCGGCTCGCCCACCAATGTCAAGGCCGTCAAGAGCATCGTCTTCACGGCCAAAGAGAGCAAGACCTTCACGGCCAGTGACAACGACATCGACAGCCTCATGGCAGAGCTCATCGCCAGCAACACCATAGGCTAACACCCAAACTCACGAAAAGACACAAATGAACAACGTATTCGTATATTGCGAGCTCGAAGGCGCCAAGGTGGCCGATGTGAGCCTTGAGCTCCTCACCAAGGGACGCAAGCTCGCTAATGAGCTCGGAGTGAAGCTCGAGTGCCTCTGCATTGGCCACAACCTCGATGGCGTCGAGAAGCAGGTGATGCCCTATGGCGTGGACAAGGTGCACATCTTCGACGCCGAGGGCCTCTTCCCATACACCTCGCTGCCTCACACCTCCGCGGTCGTCAACCTCTTCAAGGAGGAGCAGCCGCAAATCTGCCTCCTCGGTGCCACTGTCATTGGCCGCGACCTCGGCCCGCGAGTCTCTTCCGCGCTCCATTCCGGCC
>CAKUYZ010000033.1 GCA_934717675.1 uncultured Bacteroidales bacterium | reverse complement strand
ATGACGTGACGGATTGCATTGATCTTGTCTCCGAAAATGGCTCGTATGGGGCGGTAGAACGTGTATATCTTCGTGCTTGTGCCCACTGAGAAATTGAAGTCGTAGGCGCGGTTGAAGCCTTGCTCAGGATCCAACTTTACCAATTTCTGTTTCTCCTCATCCCACACTTTGCGAGTGCGGTTGAGATACCATCTCTCAGTATAGTTGACCGATGGGGTGAACGAGAAATATTTGAACAACTTGAAGTTAGTGGTCACGGGGATGGTGTGCTTCATGCCGTTTTTCCACTGTGTGGTGAAGCTCTCTCCTGAGAATGACAAGTCGCGCTCCTTACACGAGATGTAGTTTTTCATGGAGAGCGAGTAATTCAAGTTGATGTTGTAAAACGGATTTTGAGACCCGCCCGTAGCTTTTTTCGGTTTGAAGGGGTAGAACCTGCGCGATGACGTTACTGAAATGTCGGGCAAAGTGAGGCTGATGGACGTGTCGCGGCTGTTCTGCGAGTGGAGGAGCGAAGCCGTAAGCCGGAACGGGTTCCACGCCCATTTGCGGCTATATGAGATGCTGGAGCTTTTTTGGTTTGTGGCCAGGGCCTGGGTGTTGACCAGGTTGCCGACGTTATTTTTGTTATATGAGCTTGTCGAGAAGTTGACGGAGGCCGAGAACGTCTGGTCTGGATTGGCCTTCGAGTCCTGCGAGTGATTCCAGCGTATTGAGAAGTCGTTGTTTTTTTGATAGTCAGGCAGGCTTTTCTCTGAATATATGTTCGTTATGATGTCGGACGAGAAACTGCCGCTGAACTTATATCTTTTCTTGTAGGTGGACGACAAATGGAGGCCCCAGGAGCCTTTGGTGTAGATGTCGCCCAAAATCTTCATGTCGAAATATTCATTGGCGGCCCAATAATATCCGCCTTGGCGCAAATAAAATCCGCGCGTGCTCTCATCGCCATAGCTCGGTATTATGATTCCGGAGCTGTATGACTTGGTGTTGGGTATGATGGCGAATGGTATGGCTATGGGCAGCGGCACGTCGAGCAGCACCAGGTAGGCCGGGCCTGTCACTGTCTTTTTGCCAGGAATGACTTTGGCTTTGGTCAGGTTGAGGTAGAAGTGCGGGTGCTCGTGGTTGTCACAAGTGGTGTATTTGGCGTCTTTCATGAAATACACCTTCTCATTCACCCTTTTGGCATGCTGACCCACCACGAACCCTTCGCCCTGCTCGGTCACAATGTGGCTGATGACCGCCTTCTTGGTGTCGAAGTTATACTTCATGGTGCGCATGGTGTACTCGCCGCTCTTGTCTTTAAACACCGGCAAGCCTTTCTCCACACCCAAGGTGTCCGTTATCCCGTGGGCGTAGGCGAGCGAGCTGTCCATGTCCAGCTCTATGGCGTAGGCTGTGAGCGAGATGTCGCCATAGTCTATTTTGGCGTCGCCGTAGAGATACATTTTTTTATGCTCAAAGTCAAAGCGCATGGAGTCTTTGGCCTCATACTTCACCTCGGCGTCTAGCATCATGGAGCTGCCGCTCTTTTTTTTAGCGGACGCCTCCACCGAGTCTGCTGATGCCACCTTTGCGCCATTGCGCAAGGAGAGCAGGGAGTCGGCGTGCACCGCGAGGCGCGTGGTGTCACTCTGTGGTGCGACACCCGCCGCCAGGCTGCTGCCGGGCTGCGACATGACGAAGGCCGCCACAAGTGGCGCTAGGAGCAGCATGGCGCGCTGCGTATGGTTGGTGCGGCTAGCCAATGCTGTTGTTTTTTTCGTTAGGCTGTCCGCTTCGGCGCTGTCTTGTCATTGAAGAGACGGTATAATGCGTTGCAAATTTAGTGGCTTTTATTGTCTTGACAAATGAAAAAGCGGTGTGACGCGCTGCCGCGTCACACCGCATCGGCTTGCCGCCGTGTTTTGCAGTCCGCTTGTTAGGCGTTCTTTTGCAGATATTCGTCAATTGAAGCTGCAGCCTTGCGGCCGTCGCCCATGGCCAAGATGACGGTGGCTCCGCCTCTCACAATGTCGCCGCCAGCAAACACGTCGGCGACTGATGTCTGCAGGCCGTCGTTGGCCTCCAGTGTGCCGCGGTCGGTTGTCTTGATGTCGGGGTGGGAGCTGGAGATGAGCGGGTTGGGAGACACGCCCACGCTGACGATTACCAAGTCCACAGGAATCTCCTCAATGGCGCCCTCCACGGGCACAGGCTTGCGGCGTCCTTTCTCATCGGGCTCGCCAAGTTCCATGCGCTGCACCCTCATGGCGCGGACTCGGCCTTTGTCATCGGCCAAATATTCCACAGGGTTGTGGAGCGTCATGAACTCTATGCCCTCCTCCTTGGCGTGGTGGATCTCCTCCAGACGGGCAGGCATCTCCACCTCCGAGCGGCGGTAGATGAGCATCACCTTGTCCGCGCCAAGGCGTTTGGCCGTGCGCACCGAGTCCATGGCCGTGTTGCCGCCACCAATCACGGCAACGTTCTTGCCGAAGATGATGGGGGTGTCATATTTGCTGTCGGCGGCGTGCATGAGGTTGACGCGGGTGAGATACTCGTTGGAGCTCATGATGCCGGTGCAGTTCTCGCCAGGGATGTTCATGAAGCGCGGCAGGCCTGCGCCGCTGCCCACGAAGAACGCCTTGAAGCCCTCCTTGCGCAGGTCGTCCATTGTGGCGGTCTTGCCCACGATGAAGTCCGGCTCAAACTTGACGCCCATCTTGCTCAGGTTGTTTATCTCGAAATCCACAATGTCGTTTGGCAGGCGGAATTCGGGGATGCCGTACTTGAGCACGCCGCCAATCTCGTGCAGGGCCTCGAAGATGGTGACGTCATAGCCTTTCTTTGCCAGCTCTCCAGAGCAGGTGAGGCCGGCGGGGCCTGAGCCTATGACGGCCACCTTGATGCCGTTTGGCTTGGCCACAGCGGGCGTGGCGGCTTTGCCGGAGGTGCGCTCGTAGTCCGCTGCGAAGCGCTCCAGATAACCTATGGCCACGGCGTTCTTCTTGCTCTTGGCATATATGCACTTGCTCTCGCACTGCTTCTCTTGTGGGCAGACGCGGCCGCAGACGGCGGGCAGTGTGCTGGTCTCCTTGATCACGCGGGCGGCCTCCAGAATCTCGCCGCGCTCAATGTTCTTGATGAAAGTGGGGATGTTTATCTCCACGGGGCAGCCCGTGACGCAAGACGGGCTGGGGCAGTCGAGGCAGCGTTTGGCCTCGTTCATGGCCTGCTCCAGGTTCAGGCCCATGTTCACCTCCATATACGAGCGCGAGCGCTCTTTGGCGTCGGCCTCGGGCATCTTCACGCGCTCCAGGGCCATGCGGTCTTTGGGCTTCATGCTGTCCCTGACGGCCTTGCGCCACTCCTCGTCGCGCTGCGCCTTGCGAATATCTTGAATGTCAGACATTGTTTTTCTCTTCTCGTTAGGTTGTTTCTACTTCATTCCACACGCCTGCTTGTAGGCCTCAAAAGCTGCCTGCTCCTCGGCCTTGAAGCCGCCCATGCGCTTCATCATCTCATCGAAGTCCACCTCGTGGGCGTTGAACTCCGGGCCGTCTACGCACACAAAGCGCGTCTTGCCGCCAACTGTCACGCGGCAGGCCCCGCACATGCCGGTGCCGTCCACCATCACGGTGTTGAGGCTCACCCACGTCGGGATGTTGTATTTCTTTGTCGTCAGGGCGCCAAACTTCATCATGATGGCTGGGCCTATCACCACGGCCTCAGACACCGTCTCGCGGTTGATGACCTCCTCCATGCCTTGGGTCACGAGGCCTTTCTGGCCATAGGAGCCGTCGTCGGTCATGATGACGACGTCGTCGGCAAATTTGCGCACCTGGTCCTCTAGTATTATCAGCTCTTTGGTTCTGCCCGCCAACACGGCCACCACGCGGTTGCCCGCATTGTGGTGTGCCTCAATTATGGGGAGCATCGGTGCCACGCCCACTCCGCCGCCAGCGCAAAGGACTGTGCCGGGCTGTTTCTCAATCTGTGTGGCGCGGCCGAGAGGGCCTACAACGTCCTCGATATAGTCGCCCACGTTGAGGTTCGTCAACTTCCACGTAGACACGCCAATGCGCTGCACCACAAGCGTTATGGTGCCTTTCTCCAGGTTTGAGCCTGCAATGGTCAGCGGCACGCGCTCGCCGTTCTTGTCTACGCGGACTATGACGAAGTGGCCCGCTTTCCTTGCCTTGGCAATGCGGGGCGCCTCGATCTCGAGCATTATGACGTTCTCAGAGAAATGCTCCTTTGCAACAATCAAATTCATCAGTCTTGGTTTTTATTGTCGTCTTCGGTTTAATGAAAGACTTCGGCGCGGGCGGGGTGCGTCATCGTCCTCACGCACGCTTTGCAAAATTCCGAAAAAAATCCGTTTTTTACACACGCCCACCCTTGTTTATAACAAAGTTAAAGAAGACACTCCTAAACGGCTCCCGCCGTGGCCTTGCCCGTAACGCGTCAGCGCGTCAGAGATGGCCTTTGCCCCGCGCGGCCCCCAATGTTGCGTGAAATGTAGTAACTTTGCCACCGCTATATAATTAGGTAACGTTTGATGTTCAAGGCTGCATTCTTCGACATTGACGGCACGCTCGTCAGCTTCAATACGCACACGGTGCCAGACAGCACCCGACGGGCCATTGGTGAGTTGCGAAGCCGCGGTGTCAAGTGCTTCATCTCCTCTGGCCGACACCTGGTCAACATTGACAATCTGGGAGATCTCGTTTTCGACGGCTACGTCACGGTCAATGGCGGCATGACGTATATGGACGGCAAGCTCATAGACTCCAACCCAATTGCCAAGTCCGACGTCTTGTCCGCGCTTGATATGGTCTATCCGGAGCGGGGGCGGTCATTGGCTTGTGGCGTGAAGCCTTTTGCCGTGTGCTTTGTGCTGAAAGACAGGCTGGTGATGAATTACGACAACGACAAGACGGAGCAGATTTTCACGCAACTCAACTTCACCAATAGGCCACAAGTGGCCGACCTGAGGGCTTTTGAGGGCGCAGACGTCTTTCAGATGATCTCTTTCTTTGGCGTAGCGGAAGAGCCGGCGGTCATGGCAGCCTTGCCCCGCTGCCAGTCAGCCCGTTGGAGCCCGCTTTTCACAGACATTGTGCCACTCGGGCAGAGCAAGGTGAGGGGCATGAGGCGGGTCTGTGAGATTATAGGGGCTGAGCCGAGTGAGATAATGGCTTTTGGCGATGGCGGCAACGACGTCGAGATGCTCCAATTCGCCGGTGTGGGCGTGGCCATGGGCAATGCCGCGGACAGCGTCAAGGAGCAGGCCGACATGGTGTGCCCGTCAGTGGATGACGATGGCATCTTATGGGCCGTGAATAAACTTTTGGCATCAAGATAGGATAAATATTTTTTCAGAAAGACATGAGATTCAGACTCGCCATGCTGGCCATCGCGGCGGCATTGTCGGCCGCGCCGTCTTTGGCGCAGCAGGTTGTGACAGAGGGCGGCAAGAGCTACAAGCTACACACGGTGGCCAAGGGCGAGGGCTTCTACCGCCTGAGCGTGGAGAACGGCGTGACGCAAGAAGACATTCTCTCGGCCAATCCGAACTTGAAAAACACCGGCTTGGTGGAGGGTGTGGTGGTGCGCATCCCCATCAAGCAGTCGCAGCCCGCCGCCTACGCCGTGCGCAAGGGAGACACAGCATATAGCATTGCCAAGTCGCATGGCATCAGCGTGGCGCGGCTTCTGGAGCTCAACCCGTCGGCCTCGGCTGGCGTGAAGGAGGGGCAGGTGCTGAAAATATCGGCGGCGGCGCAGCCGCAGGCTGAGGCGAAGCACCTGGTGGACTATGTTGTGGAGAAAGGTGAGACGACATATAGCATCGCGCAGGGGCATGGCCTCACAGTGGCGCAGTTCTTGGCCCTCAACCCGTCCGTCATGTCGGGCCTCAAGGCTGGAGACGTGGTCAAGGTGCCATCTGACGTGCGAGACGCCTATGTGCTCCACGTCATTGCCGACGGCGAGACGCTCTACTCCATTGGCGCGCGCTACGGCGTCAAGGTGCAGCAGATCATAGACGCCAACGTCGCCCTCAATCCGGCGCAACTCCCAGTGGGCACCGCGGTGAGAATCCCGCAGTCGCGAATTCCGCAAGAAGACGACGCTTTTTACTACCACCGTGTGGCCCGCGGCGAGACGCTCTATTCGTTGTGCGTCAAATATAACGTCTTGCAAGACAAGATTATGGCCGTCAACAATGGTGTCAGGTGGGACGCTCTGAGGGTTGGCGAGGTCATTGCCGTGCCCAAAGAGAAGCAGCACAAGCTGGAATATGACACATATGAGGTCGGTCGGCGTGAGACTTTGTTCAGCATTGCGCAGGCCGAGGGCGTGAGCGTGGATGACATCATTGCCGCCAATGACGGGCTGACGGCCGAGACCCTTCAGCGAGGAATGACCATCCGAATCCCGCGCTTGGTCGAGGCGGCGGACGCACGGCCAGCCACTGCGGACACCGCCTACATTGGTGACAGCCGCTCCACGGGACAGTGGGGACAAGACTATGACTATGTGGCGTCGGGCCGCCCGACGGTAAACGTGTTCCTCATGCTGCCGTTCAACGCCTATGGCGAGATGAAGGAGCTGAGGGAGAGCGGGGTGGACACCAATAAGCAATCCTACGCCTTCAAGAGCCGCCGCTACGTGGAGTTCTATGAGGGTGTGCGGATGGCGCTTGACAGCCTTGCGGAGGCTGGGGCCAACATCAACCTCAAGGTTTTTGACACAAACAACCGCCTGCAAGCCATCAACCAGTTGAACGTCTGCGCCACGAAGCCCGACCTTATCATAGGTCCTGCCCATCGTGATGAGATGGCCGACGTCATGGCCTATGCCAATGATATGCGAGTGCCTGTGGTGTTGCCTTTCGCGCAGTGCGACAGCACCATATTGGACAATCCGTATATCTTCCAGGCCAGCGTCATAGACTCCATCACAGGCAAGGAGATCCTCACCCAGATGGCGCGCCGCCTCGTGGGTCGACACGTGATCATGATAAAGTCCAAGACCAGGGCCAAGGCGGATGCTTTTCGCGCGTCGATGCTGAGGAGGCTGTGCGCCGAGGCGGGAATATCTGTGGTGGAGCATGACTATAACACCTCGTCGCCCGCGGGATTCCTGGCGTGCCTGAGGGAAGACGTGCCAAACGTCGTGGTCATCCCCACAAACAACGAGGCGCGGGTCAACGGCGTCCTCACGTCTTTGGCGGGCGTGGTCGCGCAGAAGCCGGCAGCCAGCGTGGAGCTGTGGGCCACGAGCGAATGGCTTACGTTCCAGACCATAGAGATTGACGTGTTCCATAGGCTCAACACCAAGATTTTCACCACGTTCGCCGTAGACGAAGCCGACCCGCAGACGGCTTGGCAGCTCAATAAGTACAGGCGTCGGTATTTTACTGAGCCAATAGCTTTCACGCCATATTTCCAGCGGCTCAAACCTATGTCCGGCTTCTCCGAATATGGCCTTTGGGGCTATGACATAGCCATGAAGTTTGTTGGCGCCAGGGTTATGATGGGGCCCGGCTTTGTCAGGAACGTCAACGCTTTCCGCCCCCATGCGCTTCAGTCAAACTTCCGCTTCCGCAGCCTCACCAATTGGGGCGGGGCGGTCAACGTGGGCCTCAAGACCATAACGTTCCGCCCTGGCGGGGCTGTTGAGGTGGCCAATGTAGCACAATAGAAAACAAGCAAAGACAACAATAAAGTGATTGCGATAAACAACCTCTCGGTGGCTTTTGGCGGCTTCAAGCTGTTCGATGGCATCACGTTTAATGTGGGAGACAAAGACCGGATTGGTCTCACGGGCAAAAACGGCGCAGGCAAGTCCACAATGCTCAAAGTCATCTGCGGCATCCAGCCGCCAACGGAGGGCAACGTCACCATTCCAAAAGACTACACCATAGGCTATCTGCCACAACATATGACATATGGTGACGACAAGACCGTCTTCGCCGAGGCCGAGACTGCGCTCAAGGAGCTCAAAGCCCTGCAAGACAGGGTGGCGGAGATGAACCAGGAGCTTGCCGTCCGGACGGACTATGAGTCCGACTCATATATGGAGTTCCTCAATGAGCTTTCTGAAAAGACTGAGAGGCTCGCCATGATGGGTGGGGACAACTATAAGGCGGAGATTGAGACAACGCTCAAGGGTCTGGGCTTCGAGAGGTCGGACTTCGAGAGGCCGACCAAGGAGTTCTCTGGAGGATGGCGCATGCGCATTGAGTTGGCCAAAATCCTGCTGTCGCACCCAGACATAATCTTGCTGGACGAGCCCACCAACCACCTCGACATCGAGTCCATACAGTGGCTGGAGGATTTCTTGAAAGACTATTCGGGAGCGGTGGTCGTGATTTCGCATGACCGCGCCTTTCTTGACAATGTGACCACCAGGACCATAGAGATTGTCTTGGGCAAGATATATGACTACAAGGCCAACTACTCTAAATACCTTGTCTTACGCCAAGAGCGTTTTGAACAGCAGATGAACGCCTACCGCAATCAGCAAAAGATGATTGAGGACACCGAGAAGTTCATCGAGCGGTTCCGCTACAAGGCCACAAAATCCGTACAAGTCCAGAGCCGCATCAAGCAGTTGGAGAAGATTGAGCGCATCCAGGTGGACGACTTTGACAAGAGCGCGCTCAACATTAAGTTTCCGCCCGCTCCTCACTCCGGAGTAATTGCCGTGCGGGGCAAACACGTCACCAAGGCCTTTGGAGACCATGTGGTCATCAACGATGTGGACTTCGAGATTGAGCGCGGCGAGAAGGTGGCTTTCGTGGGCAGGAATGGCGAGGGCAAGACCACTATGGCGCGCATGATTATGCGGGAGTTGGATCATCAGGG
Source organism: uncultured Bacteroidales bacterium (assembly GCA_934717675.1). Taxonomy (GTDB): domain Bacteria; phylum Bacteroidota; class Bacteroidia; order Bacteroidales; family Marinilabiliaceae; genus W3P20-009. The sequence goes on along the minus strand of CAKUYZ010000033.1, from coordinate 8,467 downwards.
CGAGATTGTGCTTGGCCATGGGGTCAAGATTGGATATTTTGCCCAAAACCAAGCAGATATGCTCAACCCAGACGATACGGTGTTCGACACCGTAGACCGTGTGGCCGTGGGAGACATACGCCTCAAGATTCGCGACATCTTGGGCGCTTTCATGTTCAGCGGTGAGGACATTGACAAGAAAGTGGGAGTGCTGTCGGGCGGTGAGCGCACCAGGCTCGCCATGATTCGCCTGCTGCTAGAGCCTGTCAACCTCCTCATTCTCGATGAGCCTACCAACCACCTGGACATACGCTCCAAGGAGATTCTCAAACAGGCCATCAAGGACTTTGACGGCACGGCCATCGTGGTCTCGCACGACCGCGAGTTCCTAGACGGCCTGGTGACCAAGACCTATGAGTTCCGCGGGGGCAAGATGAAGCTTCACCTCGGCGGCATATACGACTTCCTCCGCGACCGCAAGCTGGAGTCGCTCCGAGAGCTTGAGGCCGAGAAAGCCACTGCGGCCAAGGCCGCCAAGCAGCCCGCCGTGGCGCAAACCAAAACAGTTGAGCCCAAGGCTGTGGGGAAAGGCCCCGCCAAGCAGCAGATGTCTTATGAGGAGAAAAAAGAGTATGACCGCAAGGTGAGCAGGGTGACAAAGGCCATCAAGACGGCGGAGGCGGACATAGCCAAGGCCGAGGCCGAGATTGCCGACCTGGAGAAGCAGCTGGAGAGCTGCACGGGCAATGAGCAGGCCACAAAACTGGCCGCCCTCCACACCGATGCCACAGCGCGACTAGACTCACTGATGAACCAGTGGGCTGAGCTACAGGCGCAGTTGGAGGCGTTGGGCTGATCTGCGAGTGTGCCGTAATAAAGGGGAATAGCCTAGCCGACATGTTGTGTCGGCTAGGCTATTCTCTTTTTCTTGTTGGTCAGGCTTGCCCGCCCATGTCGCGGTGGGCCATTCGCTTGGCTCTGCGCATGCCTTCCTGGAGCTGTGGCCTCTCGACGTCGGGCAGGGCGTAGTCCATAAATCGGCCAAAGATATAACCCTCGGCCAAGGCGGACGGGTGGGTCATGTCGTCGGCATAGAAGCGGTAGTCGCGCAGTTCGTCCGTCATTATTTCATACGATGGGAAATATTCGGCCCTTTCGGGGTGGCTCTCCACCGTGGCCTCCACAGCCATCATCAGCGTCGCCTTGCTTATGGCGTTGCCGTGAGCCCCGTCTGCCAAATGGCGAATGGGACTCACGGTAAAGATGACGTCGCGCCCGTCTGCCACAGTCATGATGTCAGTCAGAGCTTCGGCGCATTGGGTGGGGGAGAGGCGGAAGCGCGAGAACTCCGCGTCGGGTCTTTTGAGGCAGTTTGTCACCACTTGCCCGCTGGCGTTGTGACGGAAACACCATGCCGTGCCAAGGGTCACGATGAGCAACTCTGTGCGGAGCCAGAAGTCATGGGCCTCTTGAAGTCTGTCATTGGCGTTGGCCAGGAACTCCTCCGCCGTAGGCCTGGCGTGGCGCGTGTGGTGGGCGAAGGAGCATATCCGCCCATCTCCAGCTCCAATTTTTACGCACTCTTCCGCCACGAAAGGATGTCCGCTGGCAATGCGCCGGAGGCTTTGGGCTATGGATATGGGGTTATAAGTTGTGCCGAGCGGATTCACCGATACGGGAAAGCCACACAGGCTCATACGCTGGCCCATATTGTCTGCAAAGCAGCTGCCAAGGATGGTCATGGGCTTGGAAAATGAGATTTCAGCTCGGCTAGTCTCTATGTCTACAGGGGTGGTGAGTTTCAGCATAAGAAGATGGTCTGCGCGTTGAAAACACTAAGCCCCGCGACAAAAGGGTCGCGGGGCTCTGATGCCGTGTGCCTACTGCGCCTATTGCTTCTGGGCGTAGACCTTCACCCACTCCACGTCCATGTCGGCATTGGCAATGTCGCCTTCGCCCACAATGTTTGAGCTGAGGCCAATGTACATCGGCTCTTGCGGCACGTTGTTGGTGGTGGAGTATACCTCCACGCCATTTATGCTCCATGTGAGCTTATTGGCGGTCCACTCAAGCGAGTAGATGAAATGGTCAGACGCATACTTCACGTCGTTCACCTGGCCGAGCTTGGCCTGCCCGTTTGCCGTGGTTCCCATGCGGATGTCCGTCTTGCCTTTGCCGAACGTGGCCACGTTGACTTCGGAGTTGCGCTCCGATGAAAGCCAAATGTTTTCCGTCACGGGGGCTTTGACGCCGCTCACCTTCACCTTGAAGTCAAACTTGCCAAACTTCTGACGGAAGCTGTCTCCCGTGGTGACGATGGCCGCCGTGGCCTCTAGCTCCTTCTTCACGAAGCCGCCCGCCAGTGGGTCCCAGACGTTACCCTGCGTCTTGCCGGCGCGAGTCTGGATGTCCAATCCGTTGTTCACAACGGCGTTCTGGTCATTGAAAGCCTGCCTCTCGTCGGCCAGGCTATACGTCATTCCTGCGGTCTTCTTGCCCCAATAGTAGCCCGTGAGCCACTTCTGAGCGTCCAGATGGTTGCCCTTAAAGTCGTCTGCGAATGTGAGCTGCCACTTGTCTGCGTTGGCAAACGTTTTTGCGGCCAGATTGGAGGCATACCACTTCAGATCCTTGTTTTTGCTCAGTTGCTCAAACTCCTGAAGTTGTTTGTATTCGTTGCTCTCTTTGAACCTGTTCTTGTTCTCGAGGTCTTTCTTCTTGGCCAAGAAGGCGTCAGTCTTCACATATTCTTTCAGAGCCTCATATTTCTTCAGCCGGTCGGAGTTGGCCGTCTTTTTGAAATTGGCGTAGGCCGATGAGGCGAGCATCTTTATGGCCAACTTCACGTTGGCGTCCCTCTTCAGCTCTTTGACTCTGGCTGCGGCCTTGGGGTCGGTGCTGGCCTGGATGGATGCGTACTCCTTATAAGAGGCGGAGTCGAGGGCCGCTGTGGCTTTCTTGTCGTTGCCGGCGGCCACGAACTTGAGGTAGCCCTTTATGTCAGAGCTTTTGGCCAGGGCTTTCAGCTCTTGCTCTTTCCTGTATTCCTCTGTCTGGTTGAAACGGTCGTTCTTCAGGTGGTCCACTCTAGACTTGAAGTCGGTCGAGGCGGTCAGCTTCTTCAACTCCTCGAGTCTTTTGAGTTCGGTGCTAGAGGCTATGTTTTTGAACCTTGCGAAGTCTGCCTTCTCTTGCTCCAGCTTGGCTTCGTATTTGCTTGTCGTGGGGTATTTGCCTCCGCCGAACAAAAAACTGAATATTCCCATGGTCGAATATGGCTCTTTATTACTGTTCTTGGCGAAATTAACAAATTCCGATAGAACCATGAAGAGGCGCGGCTCCCTATTTTTGCGCCTCGTGAAAAATAATCATCAAAGTTTATGAAACATTTCCGCCTGCAGGCCTATTGCCCCACGCCTTTCATGGTGAGGTTTATGCGCCCGCGGGCCGTGTCTACGTCCAAGATGCGCACCATGACGTGCTGATGCAGCGACACGGCATCTGCCACGTCTTTCACAAACCGGTCGGCCAGCTGGCTGATGTGCACGAGGCCGTCGGTCTTGACGCCGACGTCTACGAAAGCCCCGAAGGCCGTGAGGTTAGTCACGATGCCTGGCAGCGTCATGCCGGGGCGGAGGTCGTCTATGGTGTGTATGGTGTCGTCAAAGGCGAACTCCTTGATGGCCTCGCGCGGGTCTCGTCCTGGTTTCTCCAGCTCGGTCATGATGTCTCGCAACGTCGGCAGGCCCACGTCGCCGTTGACATATTTATTCAGGTCTATGGCCTTGCGCAGCTCCTTGCTGGCCATCAGTTCCGCCACCGTGCAGCCGCAGTCTTTGGCCATTTGGCTCACAATGCCATATCGCTCCGGGTGCACGGCCGAGGCATCTAGAGGGTTCTTGGCTCCCGCTATGCGCAGGAAGCCTGCGCTCTGCTCAAAGGCTTTAGGGCCAAGGCGAGGCACTTTTTTTAGCTCAGCTTTCGAGGTGAACGGGCCATTCGCCGCGCGGTAGTCCACAATGTTTTTCGCCAGTTGCGGGCCGAGTCCCGACACGTAGGTGAGCAGGTGGCGGCTGGCTGTGTTCACGTCTACGCCCACCTGGTTCACGCAGCTGACCACCACGGAGTCTAGCGATGCTTTGAGGCGGTTTTGGTCAACATCGTGCTGATATTGGCCCACGCCGAGAGACTTGGGGTCTATTTTGACAAGCTCCGCCAGCGGGTCCATAAGCCTGCGGCCTATGGAGACGGCGCCGCGGACCGTAACGTCCTCATTAGGGAACTCTTCGCGGGCCGTGGCCGAGGCTGAATATATTGACGCCCCGTCTTCCGACACCACGAAGATGCGCAATCGCTTCTCTTTGTCAAAGTCTCGCACGAAGGCCTCCGTCTCGCGGCTGGCCGTGCCGTTGCCTATGGCCACGGCCTCGATGCCGTACTGGTTCACCAGGCGGCGCATCTCGGCCTTGGCCTCGGCCATCTTGGCGTGGGGAGGGTGGGGGAATATGACCGAGTGGCACAGCATGGCGCCTTGCTCGTCTAGGCACACCACTTTGCACCCCGTGCGAAAGCCGGGGTCCAGGGCCAGCGTGCGGTGCCTGCCCAGCGGCGCGGCCAAGAGCAGCTGGCGCAGGTTGGTCTCAAAGACGCGGATGGCCTCGGTGTCCGCCCGCTCCTTGGCCTCGGCCTCCATCTCGGTCTCCATGGCTGGGGCCAGGAGGCGTTTGTATCCGTCTTCCACGGCCATCTCCACCTGTCCCGCAGTGCGTGGGCTCTTCACATATCGACGGTTGAGGCGGCTCACTATGGCCTCGGGGTCGCGCGGCGTCACGGACAGGCGGATCACGCCCTCGTTTTCGGCTCTCATCATGGCCAGCACGCGGTGGCTTGGGCATTTGGCCAGAGGCTCGGAGCGGTCGATGTAGTCGCGATATTTCTCGGCCTCGGCCTCTTTGCCTTTCGCCATCTTGGTAGAGACCACCGCCTCGCGGCGAAACACGTTGCGAGCCGTCTCTCGCGCTTCGGGCTGGTCTGCCACCCATTCGGCAATTATGTCTCGCGCGCCTTGCAGGGCGTCGTTGGTAGTCGGGACGTTGTCTGTCAAGTATTTGTCCGCCGCCATCTCGGGGTCGGCGCAAGAGCCGGACATCAGCGCCAGTGCCAGCGGCTCCAGGCCAAGCTCGCGGGCCTTGGCGGCACGCGTCTTGCGCTTGGGCTTGTAGGGGGCGTAGAGGTCCTCGAGGCGCGTGGGGTCCCACGTCTCGTCAATTTGTTTGCGCAGCTCGGCGGTGAGCTTGCCCTGCTGCTCAATCTGCGCCACAATGGTCTCTTTGCGCGCTTGCGTCTCTTTCAGCTTGGCATAGGCTTGGGCAATGTTGCCAATGGCCACCTCGTCCAGGTTGCCTGTGGCCTCTTTGCGGTAGCGGCTGATGAAGGGCACAGTGGCCCCGTCATCAATGAGGCGCAGCGTGTTCTGCACCTGCCCCGTGCGGAGGCCTAGCTCTCCGGCAATGAGTGATGGGAATATGTCGTTCATCTCTTTTTTTTAATTTAGTGAGTGTCTCTGCCAAGGTTTGCTTATGGCAAAATGAGAATGTCCATGGCAGCGTCATGTGGCTCCGTCGGCAGCTCGTCCACCTGTTGGCAAGCGAAGCCCACGCCAATGCGCCACGCCCGCGGCAGTGTCTCGAACAGTCTGTCATAGAATCCGCGCCCGCGCCCCATGCGCCCGCCGCCGGGGGCGAACGCCACGCCGGGGGTTATGACCGCTGCGCCGGTGCCGCCACTGTCCGTCACCATCTGTGGCAGAACTGGGGCTGCGGCGCGTGGTTGCATGATTCCATAATGCGGGTCGGGCGCGAGTCGCTCCTCGCCCTCAAAGAGGCGGAATGTCAGGTTCTCCCCCTCTATGACGGGCAGGAAGACCGGCACGCCCGCATGGCGTAGCCGCCAGATGAGTGGCCGCGTGTCAATCTCGTCGGCCATGGGCCAATAGGCCATCACGGCGCGCCACTCGCGCGGCCATAGCGCCTCGAACGCTCGTGTGGCCAGCTGTGCGGCCGCCTCGTCTCGTTCCTCGCGGGTTAGTGCGGCTTTGGCGGCCGTCATCTGACGGCGTATGGCTTTTTTCTGCTCTTGGTGTGTCATTGTGGCGTCTGCTTTTTGTGGATGGCGGGGCGAAAAGAAGCCCCTCCGCTCGCCTGGGGTTGCCTGGCGGCGCGGAGGGGCTTCGTCTTTTCATGTGTCGCCGCGCCTCTACTTGCGGACTATCGTCTGCTCGCGGTCCGGGCCTACGGAGACAATCTTGACGGGCACGCCCAGATAGCTCTCTATGAACTTGACGTAGTCCACAAAGTTCTGCGGGAACTGGTCTTCAGACGTCATCTTGTCCATAGCCGTCTTCCAGCCGGCGAACTCCATATAGATGGGTTCCACGCCGTCGTTGATGTCAAACGGCATCTCGTCCGTCTCGCGGTCGCCCACCTTGTAGCCCACGCAGGCCTTTATGGTGTCGAAGCCGTCGAGGATGTCGCTCTTCATCATGATGAGCTGCGTGACGCCGTTGAGCATCACCGCGTAACGCAGAGCCACCAGGTCAACCCACCCGCAACGGCGCGGGCGACCAGTGACTGCGCCGAACTCATGGCCCAGTTGGCGCAGCCTCTCGCCCGTCTCGTCATGCAGCTCCGTGGGGAAAGGGCCGCTGCCCACGCGGGTGCAGTAGGCCTTGAAGATGCCATAGACCTCGCCTATGCGGCTTGGAGCCACGCCCAGGCCCACGCACGCCCCCGCCGAGATGGTGTTGGATGACGTGACGAAGGGGTAGGAGCCGAAATCGACATCCAACATGGTGCCTTGCGCCCCCTCGGCCAAGATTTTCTTGCCCTCGGCCAAGAGGTGGTTCAAGTAGTGCTCACTGTCAATGAACTGGAACTGGCGGAGCTTTTCCACGCCAGCCATCCACTCTTTCTCAATCTCCGCCAGCTTGTCGGTCGGGTAGTTGTAGTGGCTCAGTATCTCTTTGTGGCGGTCTGTGGCTGCCTTATACTTAGCCTCGAAGTTGTGTTCCAAGTCGCCTACGCGCAGTCCGTTGCGGCTCACCTTGTCGGTATACGTCGGGCCAATGCCCTTGCCCGTGGTGCCAATCTTGCCGGCGCCTTTGGCGCTCTCGTAGGCGGCGTCTAGCAGGCGGTGGGTGGGGAGGATGAGGTGCGCCTTGCGCGAGATGAGCAGGCGGCTCTTCAGGTCGTGGCCCGAGGCCTCAAGCTGCTCCACTTCGGCCTTGAAGAGCGCGGGGTCTAGCACCACGCCGTTGCCGATGACGTTGACCTTGTCGCCCTGGAAGATCCCGGACGGCACGGAGCGCAAGACGTATTTCTGACCCTCGAACTCAAGGGTGTGGCCGGCGTTGGGGCCACCCTGGAAACGGGTGACGGCGGCATAGCCGGGAGTGAGGACGTCCACAACCTTTCCTTTGCCCTCATCGCCCCACTGGAGGCCCAAGAGAACGTCTACTTTCATATTTTAGAGTCTGTGTTTTATATCGGACATAAAAAAACGGAAGTGCCGCCAAGCGGCCTCCCGATGCGCTAAGATATGGATAAAAATTGAAAAGTGAAAAATTATGGCGCGTGATGTTGGAAATGTGCGGGTGGCCGCGCCTCACTGGTTTTGTCGGCGCACTTTTAGTCGGTCTGCGAACCTGGTGGCGGCCTCGCCGATGGTCATGACCGGAACTGCGCCCTCTTTGCGCAGCTCGTCGAGGTCTGCTAGGCTGGTGTTTATGATGGCGTCAATGGGGATGCAGAAGAAGCCTGGGATTTCATCACTCTCCTTGTCGGGGTCTTTGTCGGCGAACTCTTCAATGTCCTGATCCATCTCGTAGTGGCCGTAGGAGTGGAAATAGTCCGCGTCTGACGGGTGGAGGAGCTTGAACTGTATGGGCTCGATGTGGACGTCCAGAAACCAGCTCTTGTTGTAGTCATGGAAATGGAGATACTCTATGTAGCCCTTGTAATAGAGTTCGCCATCCGGCTCCTGGTGCATGAAGCGGGAGACGTAGAAATCAGACAGGGAGCGGAACTCCAGTCGCTTGACGCCCTCGACAATCTGGAGGGCGAACTCCTTGCGCATGATGAGGTCGAAGGCCTCGGCCTGCTTGCCTGTGGTGTCGGTTACTTTTGACATGTCTTTCTTGTGTTTAGTTATGATGTCTTATCTTGAGGTGGCGGGGTGGAGGTGTGATTATACCATGGGCCGTATCGTGGCCTCGATGAAGTCCCGCTCCCCGGCCGTGAGGCCGTATTTGTCATAGAGTTGGCAGTCTATGCTCTCCACGCTGCAGCTCCAGTCTATATCGCTCTGGGGCGTGAAGTCTTGGAGGGGGACAAATTTCCACACGTCGATATTATTGTCTTGCGTCACTTTAAGGATTCCCAACATTGTGCGCATAAACTTGCTTTTGACATATTTTAGTGCAGCGACCGCC
>CAKUYZ010000032.1 GCA_934717675.1 uncultured Bacteroidales bacterium | reverse complement strand
CCCCCCCCCACGACTTTTAAAGCTAGAGACTTATGCTAAGATGTATAATATTATTGTTGCTTTCGACTTTAGTCTCGGTAGAGGCGTTTGCGCAGCGTGAGTATTGGATGGCGTGGATTGATACAATGGTGGTCTTCGGTAAGCCGTCTTTAGGCTCACTGACGGAGGAAAATCGTATTGAGCAAGCTAATTTTTGTAATATTCGGACCAGCAGCAAGGATAAGACTTTAGAGAAGACGGGGAGAGACGATTGGGTTGAGATGCAGTTTGAGGTGTATTGCACGTCTGACACAACAGTTGGCCTAGCAACTGGCGAAGTGTATATCTATGTTGATGGTAAGGGAAAGTTGGCGTATGCTAGTATAGACAGGAGCGGTTATGATTTTATCTTAAAAATTCCAGAACTCGCTAAAGTTAATGGCGGAAGCCGACTTAAAGTTAATCGACTGGACTCATGGTCGTTCGCTGAGGTTGCAGACCTGATAAAAGGAATCGTCATTCCTAAGTCGGTCTCCTATATCAACCCGCGTATAATGTATGATGCCAGATATGCGGAGAAGATATCGGTGGAAGACGGCAGCCCATATTTCTCAAATTATAAAGGCATTTGCTTGTATGACGCTACGGGGACAACGCTTCTGGTCTGCCCTTATCGTGGCAGTTATGGGAAATACTTCAAGGATGGCATTGCGGCCATAGGCCCTGATGCATTCTCGCATCACTATACATTTGGCAATAATGATCTGTCACTCCCTGAAACGATAAAAAAGATTGGGGATAGGGCCTTCTATGGCTGTCGCCTGAACAGGATTGAGATTCCGGACGCTTGTGAGGAGATCGGGCCGGAGGCTTTCGGCGGGGATATGTGGTATGATTGTGATACGCTCTTTTTGGGGCGGGGGCTGCGAAAGATCGGCTATCATGCGTTTTCATTCAATAAGTGGTACTCAAGAATAAGCGGAGACAAATGCATAGTATGTAAGGCTGTGACTCCTCCAGAGGCAAGAGACGAGGGTTCAGATCCTTTCGGCCTGTATGCAAAGAAATCCATCAAGCTCCTCGTGCCGGAGGGCAGTGTGGAGGCCTACCGCAACCACTGGGTCTGGGGGCAGTTCAACGTCATTGGCGACCCCGCTCTCAACCCGGTGGAGGTTGAGCCGGACGACCCCACGTCTGTGTCCGACCCCGAGGCCAACGGCCTGCGCGTCCGCATTGACGGTCGCGACATCCTGTTCGACGGCGAGACCGACGTTGAGGTGTTCACCCTCGGCGGCCTTCGCCTCTACGCCGGTCGCACGGCCTCGCTCTCCATAGCCTCGCCAGGCATATATCTAGTCTCGGCGGGCGGCAGCAGCGCGAAGGTGCAGATACGTTGAGCTGGAGGCCAAACTGTTAAGAGCCTTATCGTTTAGTTATCGTCCTGGCGGGAGTGCGTCCCGTCAGGACTTTTTTGTTAGACTTGTTTTGAAATTGCTGAAAGGTGTTGATGTTTAAAGGCAGGCTACTGAACTGCATAAGATTGACTGGCTAGAGGGGATTACGCTGTGGATGCAAAAAGTCCCGGACCTTTTGATTCGGGACGGACTGTCTATGGTCAATCTGCTTGTTATGCGTAGGAGTGCATGCCGCCAAGGAGGTAGTTGACGCCGAAATACGTCATCAGGACACAGAGGAAAGCGGCGGCGAGATAGGAGTGCGCCACGCGCGGGTGGCTGAGGGCTGGCACTATGGTCGGGTGGAGTGGCACGGCGTAGACTAGAAGCGTGATGAGAGCCCAAACCTCCTTAGGGTCCCAACTCCAGTAGCGTCCCCACGACTCATTGGCCCACACCGCGCCGATGAATATGCCAGCGGCCAACGTGGCCACGCCTAGATAGAGCAGCAGCAGGGACACGCTAAGGGCCGCAACCTGTCCCTCACCCCCTCTCGCCAAGGCGATGACGCTGTTGAGCATGATGACGCTGAAAAACGAATAGGACGTCATGACGCACGCCACGTGGACGCTCAGCCACGGCGAGTGAAGCACTGGCATGAGCGGTGTTATGTTCGGGTTGCTCATCCCGATGCTCGCCACCAGAAGCGACAAGCCAGACATGACGACGCAGGCCGACGCCAACAGTGGCTGGCGGCGGCAAAGCGGCAGGCCGGCCACGCCGATGCCGAGGGCAAGGACAAGCATGGTCTCATAGCCATTGGTGAGAGGCCAACAGCCTGCAATGAGGCCCCTCGCGACAAGGGCGGCAAATTGGAGCGTGGCGCACAGGGCCATGGTGGCCATCATGAGGCGGCGACGCCTGGCGGGCACTTCACCGCGGCCCCATATGACCATGGCCAACATGACGACCCCGATGCTCAAGACAACCTTGAAAAGCACGGTTGTGGGTTGCATATGGCAATATGCCAACTCCAGGTTTCGCCGCCACGGGGCTATGCCAATGCCTGAAGGGCGAAAGGCGGAGCCGTCGGTGAGAGCTATGATTGCCTGCAGGCGGTCGTTAAGGTCAATTGCGGCTTTGTCTCCGCGCCTCAGATGGGGGGTGAGGCGGTAGTGGCTGTCAGAGTCAAAGAGCCAAGCCGCAGCCGTGTGGCCGTCCTCCACCCTGACGCCCATGGCGCGGGCGGCCACTTCGTCTTTCACCTTTATCATTGGCACGTCTTGCCACTCCGTGGGGCTAAGCATCCAACCAAGCACTATGGTCTCCGCGTGCAGCCCACGCCACTGCGCACGCCCGGTCACTTTGAGCAAGAAATCCGCGCAGTAGGCCCCTACTGGAGCGTTGCGTCCCTGATATATCACGTTTAGGCTCTCAAACTGCGCCACCTGTTGGGCTGTGGGCAGCGTGGCGTTAATGGAACGTCCATCTTGAGCATTGGCGCAGGAAGTGGACAATGTGAGAATGGTCAAGGTGCCGGCGGTCACGGCGAAGCCTCGCAGCAGGCGGCGAAACCTGCCGCGAGGGTTGGTCAGCACCAAGATGAGCGAGATGGCCAGCGAAACGTAGCCCAAATATGTCACGCCCATGCCCCACGGGTCGTGGTTGACGGTCAGTGTCGTGCCGCGACCATCGGTGTCATAGCTGCTCTGAAAGAGGCGGAAGCCTCGGACGTTCAGCACATTGTTCATTGACACAGTCTGCCGCTCGCCACCAACTGTGAGGTGGCTCACATAGTCCATCGGCGCGTCGGTGTGAGGGTAGGTCTTCACGATAAAAGAGTCCAACCTAACGTCCGATGGCAAAGGGCGGAGGCCATAGGCCGTCTCAAATGATGCCACCTCTTGCCCCTCGCGCAGGTGGAGGCTCCCCTCAGTCCCGAACACCTTGCTCACCAACGCCCCTATGGCTATGATGGCCAATGAGACGTGGAGCATGAGTGCGCGCCAGTTGCCAGACAAGGCGCGAGCCGCCACCACCATTCCGGGCACGACCACCAAGGCCATGAGTGCGGCAAACCACCACGAGCCATAGACGAAGTTCGCCACGAACAGCGAGCCTCGCCGCCACTCCGCCAACGTGGCCGCGGCCAAGACGATGACGAAGGAGGCGTAGGCCGTCACGGCCACGTGACGTATGGTGAGACGTGGCATGGGCTCAGAAGTTGACAAACCGAGTGCGACGACCGTCAACGGCTATGCACTCCATCTCAATGAGCCACGACGGGCGGCAGACGGGCGCGAGAGTGAGCACATAGGGCGTGGCGGGAAACCGCTCCGCAAACATGTGGCTCACTATGTCGTAGTCCGCCGTGTCGCGCAGGTAGACGACAATTTGCATAATGTCGTCCATTGTCATGCCACCCTCCTCGAGCAGTTTCTCCACATTCTCCCACATCCTCATGGTCTGACGGCGTATGTCGCCAACGTAGAGGACGTTGCCCTTGTTGTCTATTGACGCGGTGCCGGAGATGAAGATGTGGCCGCGGTCTCCATACTCCATCAGCGTCCCGCGCTCAAAAGTGACGCCATACTCAATGGTCTTGTTGAGGTGGCTCAGGGCGTAGAGGTAGCGTTGCTGTTCGGGTTTGAAGCCGAGCAACGAGAACGTGCCGAGCTGGATTATGGCCTTGGGGTCGGCCGGCAGTCCGCCAATTCCGGTGGAGGATATGTAGTGCGTGTGAGGTGTCAGCCCATTGGCCTCGAAATTTTCTTTGCGCGCCCTCACCATGCCCGCATATTGGGTGTCCACGTCGCGGACATAGAACCATGTGCGGATGCTGTTGGCCTCGATTGTGGCTCCGTAGCGTGCGAGCATGGCCTCATACTGCTCCAGCAGGGTGCGCGTCTGCGTGGCAGAGTCGCCAAGGTTGCTCGTCATGCCCATCTTCCATAACTGGCGGTAGCCGTTGTGATCCACAACGATCACGCCATCTTCACAGCGCAGCTCCACGCCCTTTTGCAGGTAGACCCATAGGGCCACTTTGCTGCCATCTAATGGCGGTTGCTGTATGAAAGAGACGCTCGAGTCCCCAAGGTCGGTCATGAGCGGCACTTGGTTGCAGGCATCGGAGAGGAAGTAGCGTTTGAAGACCACGCTTGCGCCACTGAACTGGGGCAAGGAGAGCAAGGCCTCTTCGGCGCGCAGCAGGCGGGCGTATTGGTCTGTGAAAATCTCTCCGCGCGGCTCAATGTGGATGATGGCATGGTATTCACTCACGCCGCCATCGGGCTCAAAATCTGAAATTTCAACGCGCGCGCCAGTGTCTTGCCACTCGTGTTTGCTGAATTGTCTCTTGTCCATGGTGCCTGTGGGTATGTGTTTGAAATATATGGTGTGTTGTTGCCTTAATGAATGTGTCACTTTTTCGCCCCGCCGTCAATCCACGCTTTTATGAGTGTGAGCAGAGGCTTGGCGTCGTCCTCCACAAAGAGGCCGGGGTGGGAGTAATGGACGTTGTCGTCCCCGTCCGTTATGACCTTGACGAGGAAACTGCCGTTGGCGTCGCCCGGCTTCACAAGGGTCTGGCCCGGCTCTTTCGCAGACTGATGGTTGACGAGCGCAGCCCAGGCGTTGGCCGTCGTCAAGTCCAACCCAGCTGGCGGCGTGACCCCCTGATGACATTGGGCGCAGCTAAGACCTTGGAAAACAGCCTTGTCTACTGCCCCAAACATAGAGGCGTCAATATCGCCGAGGTCAAGCTCTATGACATCGTCGGGATGTTGGTCTTCAGGAATCTCATAAGAGAAGAGCGAGGCCACTTTTTGGCGCAAGTTGTTAGCCACGGCAATCTCAATGGTCTTGGTGGAAGAGGGAATCTTGCTCAAACTAATGGTGTCGGCCATGCCCTTATCTTCCGTCTGTGGCAGGTTTTTCTGTATGGTCGAGTATCGGCTCTCGCCGTCATATCCCGCCAGGGCGAGAGACAGCCCGTCGCCCCATTGGCTCAGGCCGTGGAACGTGCCTCTGACTTCCACGGCAAACGTCTTGGTGTCATCGGTATAGACGGGGTCTGTCACGCTGCCGTCATCACATGCCATAAGAAGCGCCGCCACGGGAGCCAACATAGTCATTGCCTTTTTCATAACAGCCATATGTTACTGTGCGGAAAGACTAGAATGTGTATTGGAGCATGACGCACGCGCTGTGCTTGGCCACGCCCAGGTCGTCATTGTCGCGGTCTAGCTGCGTCTCATGCCCCGTGCGGCCAATGAACTGATACATGGCGGAGAGCTTGAGTCCGCTGTTGCGAATGAAGTGGTTGAACCCAACGGCGGGGCTGTTGAGCAGTCCGTCTTTCTTTGTGCCGTTGCGGTCATAGAAGTCATATCGCGCGGTCACCTGCCAAAGGCGGTGCACGAAATAGCCGGCCTGGACGTAGCCGCCCCAGTAGTTGTATGTCTCGTCTATCTTCTGCCTGTCGGTGAAGCCGACGTGCATCAGGTATGCCTCGCAGGCCAGGTAGAGGCGGTTGTGGAGGTAAGACACCTCAAGCCCTGCGCGTGTGTCGTTGGTGCTCTCACTCTCGCTCTCCACGTTGATACTGCCAGATAGAGCCACCTCTAGCTTGTTTTCATTCAGGAGCTTGGCGTTGCCTTGCGTGCGCGGCATGGCTCCAAACGGGGTCCACGCCAAGCGAGCGGCATAGAGCAGTGAGGGAATGTGCCAATCGTCAGACAACGTCTTTGTCGCGCTGTTGGAGCCAGAGCCCGTGCCGTTGAAGAAGCCTACCTCGTAGCCCATTTGCGGGCAGAAATTGCCATGGAACATGACGCCGAGGTCGAAACCGGTGCCTATCTTTGGGCAGACTGCATTGAGAGAGTAGGGCATGATGGTTTGCGCCGTGAGGGAGACGGGCAAGACGGGCATCAGCGTCTCGCCCAGGGTGGTGAGGTAGGCGCTGGAGAATGGCGTCTTGAACTTGCCGACACGCACGGCAAACCCGTTGTTCACCTTGACGTCAAACCACGCCTGCTGAAGGATGCCCGCGCCCGATGCCGCCGCGTTGATGGAGAGGTTATATGTGATGTGGTTGAAGGCCTTGCCCGTGAAGCCCAGCACGGCGTATGGGATGGCGAAGCCAGAGTTGGCGACATTGTCTTGGTTATATGCCTTATCGAGTCCCTCGTCATCATAATAGTTATAGTTCGCCGTGGTCTGGAGCATCAGGTATGGCTTGAAAGAGAACATCTTGTTCGCGCTCTCAATCTGGAACATACGGTCGCTGCCTATGGTGACCACGCCGTTCTCGGCGTCGAATTGCCGCGCCTCCGTCATTGTCGTCTCGCCGTCTTGCGCCATAATCGTTTGAGACGCCATTGCGGCCACGGCCGCCAGGTATAGTGGTTTCATTGCCTTTCTGTGTTATGATGGGTTAGTGAATTCTGGTTCTGTAATTTACCCTAGAGCGACTCTAGGAATTTGATCAGGGCTTCGCGATCAGCCCTGTCCATTTTCTTGAAGAGGTTTTTCGAGGCCTCGCCCTCGCCTCCGTGCCACAGTATGGCCTCGGTCAGGTTGCGCGCCCTGCCATCGTGGAGGAAAAATGTGTGGCCGTTCACCTTTTGCTGCAGTCCGATGCCCCACAGAGGCGTGGTGCGCCACTCATTGCCGCGGGCCAGTCCGCTCGTGTAGTTGTCATTGAGACCCACGCCCATTATTTCAGAGCCCATGTCGTGGAGCAAGTAGTCAGAATATGGGTGGATGGTCTGCGAGCCCAGCCAAGGGAGCTCCGTGCCGCAAAGCAGCGTGGCTCCGCGAGGGCGAGTGTGCAGTGTGGTGACGTGGCACAAGTGGCATTTGGCCTGGTAGAACATCTTCTCGCCCCTCTCCACGGCCTCTCGCTCCGTCATGGTCTCTGTGGTGCCGTCGCTCTTGGTCAGCGTCACGTTCGCAGTGGTGCTGCCTTTCCTGCGAGCCGGCACGCCGAGGCTGTGCATGTAGAGGTCGACGTTCTCCATGTCTTCGGCCGAGACGTCCAGCTTGTCATAGGTGAGCCCCATCATGGAGCCTTCGGTCATCTGGCTCTGTCCCTCGCACACCTCTTCCGGGTAGCGTGAGTTGGTCGCGCCCATGTCACTGGAGAAACCCAGCTCCACCGTCAGGTCAAGGTGCTGCGCCTTGTTGCCAGACAGGCCTACGCTCCGCACGCCTTTTTCTGTCACGTAGTTGCACCGCCCCGATATGCCATATTCGGGATAGTTGCTCTGCGCCGCCAGCCTCTCGATCTCGCTGCGGTCCAAGGCCATCATCTGCCCCATGCCAACGTGGCGCAAAGGAATGCGGACTGAGCAGAAAAGGTCTTCTGGTTTAATCTCCACAGAGTCCTTCTTCACGCTGTCCCACATCTTCTTGTACCATTTCACCACGGTGTAGTTCGGGTGCGCCAGCTCATAAGGTTGCCCGTCGGGAAATGTGCCGGCCTCATAGTCATAGCGGACTTCCAACTTGCCCTCTGGCGTCACTCCATATATTGACTGGTCGTGGAGCACGCGCCCGTAGCCCTGGAAGAAGACCCCGTTCTTGCGTGCCACATAGACCAGCATCGCGGACATTCCATTGGTGCCGGAGCCATAGACGGGCGTGCCGTCGGGGTCTGTGCCCACTTGGTTCCATACGCTTGGAGAGGTTCGCCCCGCGTTCATATGGCACGAGGCGCACGAATAACCGCCATAGACAGGGCCGTAGTTGTCCGTCACATTGTCGTAGAGGCGGTTGCCGGCTTGAAAACGAGCCGCATATTTACCAGTGAGCCACTCCGCGTCAACGTCATACGCCTTGCTGGAGTTGTAGAAGATGGTCGACGTCCCAGCCGAGAGGTGATACTGCTCCAAGTCTCTCGAATGCTCCATGCAGAAGCCGTCCAGCCCCTCGGAGTCTTCCTCGCAAGAGGCCAGGGCAAGCAGCGCCAGAGGGGCGAGAGCCAGGGGCAGGTGTCTTGTCTTCATATTCATTTCTCTTACACAAAAACATTTACAGCACAATGTGAAGGAAGAGGATTTGCATCTCTTCCTTCACCAAGTGTGAATGACAACTATTTCAGTCCGTTGTCATTTATTTAGGGAGTATCTTCTATTTGATGGTGCGTGCCTTGCCATCCTTGAAGATGAGGTACTCCAGAGTGTGGAAACCGCGGAGGGCCTGCGCCTTGGCGATGTCGTCATTGTCCTCATCGAAGTCGCCGCTCCAGTTGAGATCCTCATACTTGCCAGATGTCAGCACGTTGTAGATGCCGTTCTGGTCCAGAGGCCAAGAGTCCATATTGGGGTCGAGTCCAAGGTCGCCAACGGGGCCGAAGAGGAACGCCTCGCTCGTCTCCCAAGGCTGGCGTGCGTCAAGCCAAGCTTGGGCGCAATCCTCAAATGCGTCGTCTGACGGGTTCGCCGCGAAAGCGTCAACCGCGGCCTTGAGAGCCTCGTTGCCTTTCTTCAAGTTGGCGTAGGTCGGGACGACGACAGCGTCAACATAGTTGGCAACGGCCTCCTTCAGTGTGTTTTTGTTAATCTTCTCCAGTGCGCCCTTGAGGTCGCTGGTCAGGCTCTCGGCCAGAGTGTTGCATGCCTGCTGGGCAGCCAGGGCCTCGGGGCTGTTGATGTTGTTGCGGAAAGGCTGAGGTATCGCCAGGATGGCATCATAAGCAGCCTTGATCTCGCTCACCATTTTTGCGTCCAGCTCGGCGTTGACGGCCTTCACGGCTGCGGAGAGAGACTTCTCGCTCACGGTGCCGTCGAGGGTGCCGAAGTAGGAGTTGCGGACGGAGAGGATGTTGTTGCTGTAGTCGTCACGAGAGTGCCAACTGTACCACGACTCAACGGCGTAGAGCGCCTTGGTGGTCTCGCCACTGTTGTAGAGGTTGAGCGGGTCGCCAATCTTGGCCTCGCCCACCTCGTTGGCAATGTCGTTGCAGCCATCAACGATCTCTTCGGCGGCCTCAAGGCCGTCTCTTGACTTGAAGTAGTTGGCGTAGCTCGTACCGCCCTCATACTCCGTGGAGGTTGTCCACTTGTCATTGAGGGTGGTGGCGTCGTCAACAAGGAGCTTTGCGACAATCTTCATATAGTTGCCCCAGCTCTTGACGTTGTCTGCCGTGCAATCAAGGTCGACCGCAACATCGGGATCGCCCCCGTTGTCGTTTTTGCCGTTGTTCTTGTCATCGTCATCGCAGGCGGTGAACGAGAGCGTCATGCAGGCTGCGATGGCCGCAAAGGAGAGAAACTTTTTGTTCATTTGTCTCTGAAGTTTGTTTTTGTGTTAGTGCGTTTATGTCCTTTTAGAATGATATTCTATTTGCGGACGAACCACCCGACGTAAGCGATTCCGACAGAGAACTCATTCTCTGCTGCATAGTCCGACGAACCGAACGGGTCGCTTGTGCCAATGTGGCGGGTTGTCCAGTCTGCCTTCACCACGAGGTTGGGCAGCGCGAACCAGTTGAGGCCGGCTGTCCATTTTGACACTTGGCAGCGCACGTCGACCGTGGCTCCCTTGTCAGCCTCCTCCTGCGGGTTGTAATATTCGTAGCGGGCGAAGGGGTAGAACACAGGCCCGCGGCCACCGCGATAGAATATGTTTTTGAGATTCGCGCCAGCCTCGATGCCATAGGCCACTGCGCTCTTCGCCACTGGTCGTTCCTGACCGTGATGGTAACTCGATTTGCTAGCCAGTGTCACCGCCGAGATTTTGGCGGCATTCTCAAGGTTGCCCTTGATGTAGTTGGCGCGGATGGTGACGTAGGGGTTCTTGTACTGGGCATCAAAAGACCAAATGACAAGCTTAGAGGCTCCCACGCTGCTATATTTATATGGCTTATCCGCATTCTTGGTCACGTCTTTGACAAAATAGGCGGAAGCCCCGACCCTCAAGCCACGGATGCCGTTCCAATTGAGGCGGCCCACGTAGGCGGGAGACGTGAAGTTGTCCACCTCAAAGAGCCCTTGCTTGCCGCTGCCCACCCAATTGTCGCGACCAAAGCCGTCGGGGTTGAGGCCGGCCACGACCATGGCCTCGTAGCTAAAGGACGCCTTGCGCCGGCCAAAATCGCCGAAGAACGAAAGACCCGTCTCATGCCACGTGGATGGAATTATGACGGTCTCGCCCTCAGGCCGCGAAGTGCCGAAAAAATTAATGGGCTCGTGGTGGGAGTTCGTAAGCCCGATTGTCACAATTTGGTGCCCTGCTCGGATGTTGAATGAGCGGCCAATGAGCCTGGTGAGGTGAAACTGCTCCAAAGCCACCTCGCCGCCTTTCTCCATCTCGGTCTCATATTCCAGGTTCTCAGTCTTCTCCAGTTCTTGCTCAATGCCAACGCCGCCAGCCTCAAACTCAATCTCCATGCCCAAGTTCCAATCTGCATTGAATCGATAGTCGCCAGCGAGGACTACGCGCGGCATGGCAATGGTGCGCCGCTTGTCGCTGTTGTCCGTGCCGCCATAGAATCGGTTCTGCCCGTAGTTTAGGAAGGAGGCCACAAGCTCGCCATAGCCGCCGATGCGAAATTTGTTGTAGCTCTCGAAGTCGGCCTCTCGCGTTTGCTGAGCGGTGGCGCCCTGCCTCTGCACGGCGGTGGCGCCCGTGTGGGCGTCTGGCTCCGTTGATGTCACATTGTTTTGCGCCACCGACATTTGGGCTAGCAGCATGGCCGCCGCGGCCAAGATGTGGCGCTGAGGTGATGGTTTCATTGTTGTCTGTTGTAAGGGAGGATCAGTCTCCTTATTTTCGACTGCAAATTTAGATTTGTTCTTATTCGTGAGTAATACCCATATATGACGGTTTTTAGACGCATTCCAAGTCGTTCCAGCGCGAAGCAATACCCACATTTGAGTATTGGCGCGAGAGGGAATAAAAAAGCCGGCTCAAGAGTCAAATGAGACTCTTGAGCCGGTGGCGCATCAGCAGATGCCTGACGTTATGGTTGCGCTGTGGCCTTGCGGACAGCCTTTATGGTCTGCATGGCAATGGAGTGCTGTCCCGCCCGTGTCGGGTGCCCGCATCTTTTGTCAATATCGTAGAGTGTGACGTAGCAGGCTCCGTAGTGGTCGGCTATGGCCATCATGGATTCTGATATTTCGTTTCTTAACTGACTGTTGATAAGCACAAACAGGTGCGCTTGCGGCTGCCTCTCGCGCAGGCTTTTAAGCAGGAGCGCCATGGCCGGCCGGAATGTGTACAGGCTGTCCGTGGCGAAGGTCTCAAAGTCATAGCTTCCCACGGGTGCGCCCGCCCAGCTGTCATTGGTTCCGCCAAAGATGAATATCATGTCGGCCTGTGGCAAGTTGCCTAGCCGCGTGATGAAAGATCTGTCGGCATAGTCATCGCCGTTGTATCCACGGTTGCAAATGGTGGCTCCTGAGAATGAATTATTCTGTAGGAGCTTGATGTTCAGACTGTCAGCCATGATGCTCCACCACATTTGAGCGACGGAGTCCACGTCAGTGTTTCCCGCCTCAATCTCATGGGGCGTGTACCACACGTAGTTGGTGTCTGGCGAGACAGCATTGATGAAAGTGGAGTACGAGTCTCCCAACACAGCAAACGTTTTTTGCTGTGCGACGTCTCCCTGACATCCGCTGTGGGCACATGCTGTAGCAAAAATGCAAATGGCGACAGAAGTCGCTATTTTACCAATTATCATATTTGAAGTTGTTGTTTAACCTTTCAGCAAGTTGTCTATGTCGTCATCCACCATGCCCATCTTGCGGTAGGCCTGTCGGAGCCGCTCTTTCAGCATTGAGGCGTTTCTCTCCGCCTCAACTCTTAGTTTCTCCGCCTCTTCCCGTCGTTTCTGCTCCTGCTCCAGCTCCCTCTCGGCCTTGTGGAACTTGGCCCATCCCTCCTTCATGTCTTGCTCGTCGATGTAGAACTCCTTCTCTATGTCGATCTGCCTCCTGACGCTCTCGTTGATGAGCGCGGCCTCCAGCCTCCTGACGATGTTGACGATCTCCACGTCCTTCTCGTCCTCGTCATAGTCCACGCTCACGTGCCTGTCGAATCGCCCGTCGTCTCCGACCCTGAAGAAGTTGAGAATCTTCTCGAGCCTCGAGCTCCTCTGTTTTGGGATTCTCCTCGCCTGCACTATGACCATCTCGCTCGTGAGGGCCTCAATGAACTCGATGGGGCTGGCTGGCTCGAAGATGACCCCGTCCTTGTCCTTTATGACGTTCTTGACGTACGTGATGGGGAGCTCCAGCCCGGGGATGTTGTGCCCGAGGATGTAGATTGATATGATGTGCAGCGGCCTGCCCTCCTTGTCCTTGTTGGCGTCGGAGCAGTATTGCGAGGCGAGGTAGCTTCTGAACCGGCAAATCTCGCTCGTCTTCAGCACCTTCTGTATCTCGATGCACACCTCCACCACCTTCCCGCCCGCGAGCTCGACCTTGGCGGAGAAGTCCAGCCTGAGGAGCCTCGGCCTCCCCTCCTCGGCCTGCTCCACCACCTCGTTCCTCAGGGGCCTGACGGCCAGCACCCTCCCCTCCTCCGCGATGAGGGACGCGATGATGACCTTGGCAATCCTCAGGTCCTCGAAGAGGTACTTGAACACCACGTCGTATATCGGGTTTGCGATCGTCACCATGTCTGCTGATGAATTTTTATGTTATGCCCGCAAGATAATAATTTTCAGCTGTTTTACTGTAACGGCTACACTAGTTTCACCTTTTCCACCACCTCGTCTAGGTTGGGGATGTCCCCCCACGCCATAAGGTCCATTTTGACTTGCTCCACATGGCCGCGCTCATCATCCCATGGTTGCTCATAGTCACGGTCCAAGAGGCGAAAGCCGTTGTGTTCATAAAAGGCCACTCTGCGTCTGGCCTCATCTGTCATGGGTGGCTCAACCTCCAAAATTATCGGGTCGCCACCGGCTTTCAGTATCGTAAGCACGTCCGAGGCTATGCCGTGCGCACGTTGCGATGGCATGATGGCCAAATGCTCTATGTATCGCACGCCGTTGAAGTGCCACGTGTTGGCCAATCCGCACAAGTGACCGTCGTGGATGATGGCGTGTGGGTGAAAGTGTGGGTCGTTGTCCGTCAAGTGCCTCTGCTCCTCGATGGGCCTACGCTCGTCTTCTGGAAATGACGACATCATGAGCCGCTCCGTGTCCAAATAGAGCGGGTCGTCGGTACTCATTATTCTTTCTAGTCGGGTCTTCACTGTCTTTTGCGCATTATCCGCATCCCAAAACTAAAGTATATTTGGTGAAGCGAGGGGCCTAATGTGTCGTAAAATGCGAAAAAACGCATTTCGAGTGGCGCGCCCGCCACTGCTTGCGTAATAATTGCTATATTCACACCCGATTAAGAATGTTTTTATGGCAAGAAGGAAACAGTCTGACGAGCAACATAACAATGCCTTGAAAGACAAGATATTGAATTTTTTTCAAGAGAACAGAGGAAACGCTTACAACTATAAGGATGTCACCGAAGGCATCGGCTACAAGAGCAAGCAAGACCGTGAGGATGTGCAGGATATGCTCTACGCCTTGGCCGACGCTCGGGAGTTGACGGAAGTTCAGATGGGCAGGTTCGCACTGCCCGGAGGAGATGGCGCGAGCCGGGTGGTCGGCACTCTAGACATGACAGCCTCCGGCACGGCGTATCTCGTCCCTGACGACCGCGAGGCGGAGCCGGAGGACATCTTCATAGAGCGCGGCAAGAGCGGGACCGCTATGCAAGGCGACCGCGTGGAGGTGGCCATCATAAGCCGCCGACCTGGCCGCAAGCCCGAGGGTGAGGTTGTCAACATCTTGGAGCGTAAGCGCGAGACTTTTGTGGGCACGCTCGACGTGACGGACCGCGCCGGCTTTGTCATCTGCAACCCGCGTCAGACGGGCGGACATGACATCTACGTCCCGCTCGATGCGCTCATGGGCGCCAAGAAGGGCCAAAAGGTCGTGGCCAAAATAACCCAATGGCCGCAAGGCGGCAAGAACCCCGAAGGCGAGGTGGTGGCCGTGTTGGGAGACATGGGCGACAACCAGACGGAGATGCACGCCATCCTGGCAGAGTATGGACTCCCTTACTCATATCCGCAAGAGGTGGCCGCTGAGGCCGATGGCATAGAGCCGGGCATCACGCCCGAGGAGGTGGCGAGACGCGTCGATATGCGCAACGTCACTACTTTCACCATCGACCCGGCCGACGCCAAAGACTTTGACGACGCTCTCTCCATACGCAAGCTTGATAACGGAAACTGGGAGGTTGGCGTGCACATTGCAGACGTCACGCACTATGTCACTCCAGGCACCATAATAGACGAGGAAGGCTACGACCGCGCCACGTCGGTCTATCTTGTGGACCGTGTGGTCCCGATGCTCCCAGAGAGGCTCTCCAACTTCTTGTGCTCGTTGCGTCCCGATGAGGAGAAACTCACGTTTTCCGTAATGGCCGAGATGAATGATGATGCCGACATCCTCAAAACCCGCATAGCCAAAACTGTCATCAAGAGTAATCGCCGCTTCACCTATGAGGAGGCTCAGGCCCTCATTGAGGGAGGTGACGGGGACTATAAGGCGGAGGTGTTGAAACTAAACGACTTGGCTCAGAAACTGCGCAAACGAAGGTTCGCCAACGGCTCAATAAGTTTTGAGAGGGTGGAGCCGCGCTTCACGATAGACGAGAACGGGAAGCCGCTCAGCGTCTACTTCAAGGAGGCCAAGGAGAGCAATATGCTTGTGGAGGAGTTCATGCTCCTGGCAAACAAGCGCGTGGCGGAATATATTGGCAAAGACGAGATCAACACCACAGGCCATAAGCGTGCGCCAAAGACTTTCGTCTACCGAATTCATGACAAGCCGTCTGAGGAGAGGTATGAGAAGTTCGCCACTTTCATCCGCCGTTTTGGCTATGAGGCCATGCCTCAAAAGGACGAGGTCATAAGCAACGCCGTCAACCGCGTGCTGAGTGAGGCCAAGGGCAAGGGTGAGCAAAACCTTGTTGAGGTGTTGGCCTTGCGCACTATGGCCAAAGCGGCGTACTCCACCAAAAACATTGGCCACTATGGTCTGGCATTCCCCTATTACACCCACTTCACAAGCCCAATCCGTCGTTACCCCGACATGATGGTGCACCGCCTGCTTTTCAGTTACATAAATGGCGGCAACAGTGTGAACGCTGATGAGTATGAGGAGAAGTGCAAGCACTGCTCCGAGCAGGAGGTCATGGCCGCCGAGGCGGAGCGCGACTCCATCAAGTACAAGCAGTGCGAATTTTTGCTTGACAGGCTCGGCGAGGAGTTCGACGCGCGCATATCTGGCGTGACGGAGTGGGGCATCTATGCCGAGATCTTGGAAAACATGTGCGAGGGCATGATATCGCTCCGCGACATGGACGATGACCAATATGTCTTTGACGAAGACAATTATTGCGTGGTGGGCAGAAACACGGGCAAACGTTTCAGGCTTGGTGACCCCATCCGCGTCCGCATAGCCAATGCCAATCTGGAGAAGAAACAGATAGACATGGCCTTGGCCGGCTCGCCGCTCACGAGCATAGAGGTTCAGAACCAGAAAGTCTTGGCTGCGGGAGGTGACCTGGCCAAGCTTCAGCGCGAAGCCGCCCTCAGCCATGCCGAGGCCGCTCCCAAGCGCGGGGCCTTTGTGGGCAACGGCGGGCGCAGTGGTCATGGCCGCGGTCGCAGAGATGGTGGCGGGATGTCACCAAAGGGAGTCCTTGACCGCAGAAGCGCCAAAGGCCGAGGTGCCGACGGCAACAAGAAAGGCGGCCGAAGGGGAGGGCGCAGAAGGTAGCCCACGCTCTGTAAATAACGGATAAACATGAGGCGGGCGGCACGACAGAAAATGTCGTGCCGCCCGCCTTTCAATTCCGATGGGCGTGCCAGGCAAAAAGAAAACGTCGCGACGTCATTGATTATTGACGTCGCGACGTGTGCGTATCGTGTATCTCCCTGTCTTAAAGAGGGTACTCGTTGAAGGCGTAGAGCACTGTGGACAAGTAGCGTTCGCCAGTATCCGGCAGCAACACCACAATGTTCTTGCCCTTGTTCTCTGGCCTCAGTGCCAACTGCGTTGCGGCAAATGTTGCCGCGCCGGAAGAAATGCCGACCAGAAGGCCTTCGGTCTTCGAGAGTTCGCGGCTGGTGCGGATGGCGTCGTCATTATCCACCGTGATGATCTCGTCCACCACAGAGCGGTCGAAAGTCTTAGGCACAAATCCCGCGCCTATGCCCTGAATCTTGTGCGGGCCTGGTTTGCCGCCAGACAAGACAGGAGACGTGGCAGGCTCTACAGCCACCACTTTGATGTTCGGGTTGTGTTGCTTGAGGCCTTTGCCCGTGCCGCTCACGGTGCCGCCCGTCCCCACGCCGGCCACGAAGATGTCTACCTTGCCGTCCGTGTCGCGCCAGATCTCCTCCGCCGTTGTCTTGATGTGGTAGGCGGGGTTGGCGGGGTTCTCAAACTGCTGGGGAATGAAAGAGCCTGGGTTTTTGTCGCGTAGCTTCTCGGCCTCGGCAATGGCGCCTTTCATGCCCTCGGTGCCGGGTGTCAAGACAAGCTCGGCGCCCAGAGCCTTGAGCAGGTTCCTGCGCTCCACGCTCATGGTCTCGGGCATGGTCAAGATGAGCCTGTATCCTTTGACAGCGGAGACGAACGCGAGCCCGACGCCAGTGTTGCCAGATGTTGGCTCAATGATCAGCGCCCCTGGCTTCAGCTTGCCCTCTTTCTCCGCAGCCTCGATCATGGCGAAGGCGATACGGTCTTTCACGCTGCCGAGCGGATTGAAATACTCCAGCTTGGCTATGATGTTGGCCTGGGCGTTCTTGCTCTTCATGTAGCTGTTCACCTGGAGCAGCGGGGTGTTGCCGATGAGGTCGGTCAACTTGGATGCAATCTTTGTCATATCTTGTAGTGCTTTATTTGTTTCTTCTTGTTTTCTGAAAGCAAATTTAGGCCATGTCACGATTGCGGTAAATAACATTAGTGTGGTATTTATCTGCCGTTTCGCTCCATGTTTGTCATTACGTCTATCACCACAGGTGTGCGAGGCGCAATGCGTATGCTTTTGACACAGTGATACTTGGTGCCAGTGATGATGTTTTGCCCAGTTAGCGTGGGGCCGGTCAGTTCCGTGAATCTTTCAATGTTCAGCTTTGCCGTCTTGTGGCTAAGATTCAGCACCACCATCACCACCTGCCCCGTCTTTGCGGAGCGGAAGTAGACGTAGGCGTTCTCTGTCGGGATGAAGTGTGTCAGCGCGCCGGTCTTGATGGCTTCGCTCTGTCGGCGGAAGCGCAACAGGTTGGCAGTAAAGTCGAACGTCCGTTGTCTCTCTTTGCTCTTCTCGCTCAGTCTGCTCTTTTCCTCGCGGTCTTGCAGGGCTAGTGAGAACCAGTCTTCGCGGTCTCCGTCCCACCCGCCGGGCATGTCGCGGCGAATGTCTGCATGCCCTTTGTTCGAGTCTCCCTCCAGGAGCATTTCTGTGCCGTAATAAATCTGCGGCATCCCGCGCGTTGTCAATAAGAACGCCAACGCCAAGCGCAATGCCCCGACGTCGCCACCAAGTCGCGTGAGCAATCTGCCAGTGTCATGATTGTCTCCAAACGTCATAAGGTTTTGCGG
>CAKUYZ010000031.1 GCA_934717675.1 uncultured Bacteroidales bacterium | reverse complement strand
CCCCCGGACCGCACACGAAGACGCTGGCCGCCGACTTGCGCGTGGTGATGAGGATGGAACGCAGCACTTCAGCATATTTATTGGCCATGCTGGAGTAGACGCACCTTGCGAACTCCTCACGCGTGGAAGGTGGACGTTGCGACGTGGCCGAGCACTCATCGGCCAAGGCCCTCATCAGTTGTGGCGCATTGGTCAACGACGGGCTGTCGGGATCGACAATGCTGACCAAATTTTTTGCCGCTCGCACCATATCCTGCTCATCGGACAGTGAGACATCGGCCCCCCACTCATCACGACACCTCTGGAGGAGACGCAGCCCCATGACGACTTTCTGAACCTCATTTTTGCCACCAGGCCCGTAAGCGTTGCTCACATTGGCAGCCTCGACGCCGGGGTTGAGGACCGGGCTGTCGGTCTCTATGCCAACGGTGGCCAAATTGCCGAGGTGGATATAGGCGGGCTCAGGCTCGTCAGACGGCAAAGACACAAGAGACGAGGCCACCTCGTGGCTAGCCACGGCCACAACGGGCACCGCGGGCAAGTCTGAAAGCCTACGGACCGAATCTGCCAAATGGCCCACAATGGCCGTTGGCTCAACGAATGAGCCGAAGTGCCTAGGACTGAGGCCAATGCTCATAAGAATCTTTGGCTCAAGGCCGCGAGTGGAGATGTTGACCAGGCCAGACGTGGCGGCCATGGTCATCTCGGTGGCCATCTCGCCCGTGAGCAAATAGGCCAGCGAATCGGCCAAGAAAAGAATCTTGTCTACGACAGCCAGGCTGGAGCAACCCATGCGCTGCATAGCGTCGAGCTGAAAGAGCGTCTTGCAGCTCAGGTCTTGCGACGCAGTGACCTTATACAGGTTAGTGCGTTGAACGCATGAGTAATATTTCGACGGCGAAGCCTCGGCCATTGGGCTTGTGAAGGCGAAAGGATTGGACAGCAGCCTGCCGTCGGCTCCAAAGCAACAGAAATCGAAACCGAAAGTGTCTATCCCAATGGAGTCTGGCATCACGCCTCGGCTAGCCACCCTGCGCAACGCCTCCACCACGTTTTGATATATGGCGAGGAAATCCCAGTAGCCGAACCCCATGACGTCCACGCGGCGCACGGGGAACGTCCACACCTCCTCCATGGCCACACCTTGCGGCCCTACGCCACCCAGAAAAGCCTTGCCCCTCTCGGGCGAAATGTCAATTGCCAAAAAAGTTTTCATAGGGTTCAGGCGATGGAGGCCGGCATGGCCTTGGCGATGGCCGAGCCGTAGAGCCTCATGAAACATTTGTTGAAATATGCCA
Organism: uncultured Bacteroidales bacterium; assembly: GCA_934717675.1. Lineage (GTDB taxonomy): Bacteria > Bacteroidota > Bacteroidia > Bacteroidales > Marinilabiliaceae > W3P20-009. Next base: position 16,861 of record CAKUYZ010000031.1, on the reverse strand, counting down.
CATCGGACACACCGGCGTTCTGCATGGCCTGCACGGGCGTCTCGCGTCCGCCCGTTATGGCCAGCATGGCCTGATTGAGCCTCCACAACTTGATATACTCGCCTGGCGTGCAGCCAGTCAGCTGCACAAGCCTGCGATGCAGGTCGTTGCGGCCCATCTTCATCTCCACGGCCAGTTCCTCAATGCCGAAATTGGCCCTAGCCGCATTGACCTCAACATTCTCAATAAATGTGGCCATAAAAGCCGCGTCATCGGCCTGCGGAGCGCGGATTATGCCTCGGTCTTTGGCAAAGTTGACACGCAACGACAAGACTCGCGCCACAGCCCTGCGGACTCGCGCCACGAGGCTGGCATAGTTTATAGGCTTGACTATCAGGCCATCAGCCCCAAAACAGTCAACATCAGAGCCGAGGTCACTCACAGAGGGAGAGGAGACCAAGAAAAACGGCACATGGCTGGAATTGAAATTACCCTTTAGGGAACGAAGCAGCTCCACGCCGTCGTCTCCGTCCATATGCGCCTCACAGACAATGGCATCGGGCATCATAGCGTCTATCTTGCCCCTGGCCATGCGGGCGTTTTCGGCCACAACGACGTGAAAATATGGCCTGAGGCGATCGGCCATAAAGTTTCGGACAGCCTCGTTGTCATTGACAACCAAGACTACGGGGTCTGGCGGGAGCGAGAAGTCGGCAGACGTGACGCTATCGGGCTGCAAATCCGCGCTATCATCGGCATCGCCAGCGTCCACGGTATCGGCCACAATGTTGGCATCGGGATAGGCGCTATAGTCTGTCGGGAGGAGCACCGTCATGAGTGAGCCACCTGCAGGACGCGCGGTGTAGAAGACCTCGCCGTGATGGGCTTTGACATAGTCCGCCACAACGGACAGCGCGACCTCGATGTCGTTGCACGGAGCGTCTTCCACACTGGAAGAGAAGATGGAGTCTTGCCTCTCATAAGGTACTCCAGGGCCGGTGTCCGCCACCTCGATGGCGCACTGCTGACGTTTGTTCTGATAGGCTTTGACAGACACGCAGCCATTCGCCGGCGTGACCTTATAGGCCTCGGTGAGCAGGATTCCGACAATCTTTGAGACCTTGTCTCTGTCAATCAGCACCCTCCATCCGCCAGGGACGTCGAGCGAGGTCGATATGTTCTTCTTGTTGTCGGCTGGGATGTCTGCTGACTTCACAACATCGCCCAAGAAAGGTGCCATGCTGGTGTTTTCCAGATTGAGCGGAAGGGAAGACGAGGACTCTTTCTTATCCAACATGGCGCCGACCATACCCGATATTTTTGTCATGTTCTTCTCAACCAGAAACAGAAGCGGACGCAACTCATCCGCCATGCCGCCCTTGGCCTCCTTGATGGTGGCCAAAGTGTTCTGAATCATCCGCATGGGCGAGCGCACCTCACGGTTTATGGTGCGCATGAACGTGGACTTATATGCCTTGACCTTGTCTTCCGCAATGGCCTCTGCCGTCTGTTTGCGCAAGATTTTGAAAATGACGAGCGGCAACACGAAAGCGAGAGCGACAGCCGCGAGAGCCAACAGCACCTTGATCGGCAAGCTCCACCAGTTGCTGGCCACGCTGACAATGACAGAGGTCTCCGCCCCATTGCCTCCGTTGCGGACACGGAAGGTGTAGTCGCCCGGCGGCAGGCGACGATATTCTGCTACGCGGCTCGCGTCGAGCGGCTCCCAGTCGGCATCTACACCCTCCATCTTGTAGACATAGTCCGACTGCCGCCCGCCACTCCGACCCATGTCCGCAATGCGGAAACAGAGCTCGTCAAAATCTGGCGGCAGGGAGACTCGGCGGGCAAAGGCGGCGGGCCGGTCAATGGAGGGCTCACCGTCATCGCCTCCGAAGACGAGCATCTTGCCGTCTACCGATATTGTTGAGATGTTGGCGTTTCCGCCCTTCTCGTCAGAAATCCTCATGTGCGGGTCTAGATCCACCAGGCCGTCAAGGCTACCCCACAAGATGTTGCCATTGGAGCGTATGGCGCAGGCGTGACTATTGAACAGATTGCCGAAGTCGGTCTCCGCCGCCCGCAGGTTGGAAAATTTCTCCGTCCGCAGATTGAAGCGCGACAAGCCGCTCTCCGTGGCCACCCACAGGGTGCTGTCGTCTGTGCAGACGATGGCCGACACCACATTGGAAGGCAAGCCATCACGCTCCGTGAAACGGACAAAACGCACATGGCCAACGTCGAAGACAAGCCTGCACAGGCCACCGCCCGCCGTGCCGACGCAGATGCGTTTTTGCGGGTCTTCGCATATTGTCCTCACCTCGTTGTTCCTCACGCTAGCCGCCGGCTGCTCATCATCGAACTTATACGTCACATAGTCTTCAGAATCCTTGATGAGGCGCGACGGGGCGTAGCATATGAAGCCACGGTCCGTGGCCAGCCACAGCAGGCCCTCGGAGTCGAGCATGGCGTCGCAGGCCGTGACCTTGGCGTTGGCCGCGAAAAAGTGTCGGAAGCGCGTCTCGGAGCGGCGGAAGTCTTCAACAAGGTCCACACCGCCGTCTGCCATGACGAGCCATATTCGCCCATTGTCATCCGGCACCACCTTCAAGACACGGTCTGACGCCAAAGACATAAAATTATCGTCGGAGTGTGTGTAATGGGCCAGCTCGGCAAAGGTGGACAAATCGTAGACAAAGACGCCGAAGCCGTCCGTGGCCACCCATATGCGCCCTCGGCTGTCGGCCGCCATATGCGTTGGGCGGATGGACTGCTTGTGGCACAACTCACGCATGAGGTTGGGGTCGTAGACGTATATGTCTCCATTTTTCACGCCCATCCACACGTTGCCGTCCACGCTTTCCAATACCGCCACCACATTGTTTTTTGCGCTGAAGCGCAGAGGCTCGCCAGGACGCAAAGACCTGCTGACGTAGCGGCGCAGCGAGATCTTGACAAGCCCCACACCCTCGCTGCCGAGCCAGAGGTTGCCGGCGGAGTCTTGCACGGCGCACTGGAGATATTCGGGCACATAGGCCCTCTTGCTGATGACGGGTTGCGCCACATCGGCATTCTCATCATAGCGCACAAGGCCACCGCCAAGGCTAGCGATCCAATAGATGCCAGGCACCATGACGTCTGGCACCACATTGACGCGGAGAGACGGCAGCGCGGCGGCCTCCGCGGGACCCATTATGACCACCCGACGGAGTATGCCGTTGAGAGCGTCATAGTGGTAGACGGCGCCGGCCCCGTCATAGAACCAAACCCCGCCCTGACTGTCCCGCACCACAGAGACGCGAGATGAAGCCAAGCAGTCGGCCCCAAGGGAAGAGCGCGGGCAGATGGCGCCGCTCTCGGCATTGACAATGGTGAGGCCGCAGTCAGAATGAACAGCGGCGACAAGAGAGCCGGACAGAGCGACGACATCGGCCACAGGGCGCGGCAGGCCAGAGACTTCGGGCAAAACCTCGCCACCAGGCAACGCCACGCGACGCAAGGAACAAGAACCGTCGGCAATGAGGGCTACGCCGCCAGCCACGGTCATGGCCGAGGCCGAGACTGTCAGCCCCGACGGGGCTAACTGACGGACGCGACCCGCGGCGCCGACAAGAGACAGACGGCCATCGCCATAGAGCCACACTCCCTCGGGCGCAGGCGCGGCGAAGCAATAGCGCACAGTGTCTTGCCACACGCACTCAGGACTCCCCACAGGAGACATGCGGAAGGCGCAAGCGCCGGCATCGCAGCCGTAGAGCAGCACCACAGAATCCGCCGAGCAGACAATGCCCTCCGACGGCAGACGGAGACTCTCGCCACCGCGCCCCGCGAGCCTCACATAGGCATTCTCCATCGGGCTGTAGCAAAAGACAGCGCCTCGATGGCCCACCACCCAGACGTGGCCACTGGCGTCTACATCGACCCTCGTCACGCACGGGTCGCCGCCATCGAGCCCGCAACCGCGGGATACATTGCGGACGGGAACGAACTCGCCACCGTCATAACGGTCGAGGCCGTCATCCGTCCCGACCCACAGGAAACCTCGCGCGTCGAGCGCCAAGCCGTTCACATTGTTCTGCGACAGGCCGTCTGACACGCCAATATTTTGCACTCCCAAGCCGTCTGACACACTGCCCTGCCCCGCCGCACTCAACGGGAGCAAAGACAAGGCCACAAAGGTCAAGAGAGTCTGAAGTCTTATTTGCATTGGGAAAGAATTTTGCCCAAACGCACCATGCAACGACAAGGCAACCGAAGAAAGAGCCAAGACCGCCTGCCACCAGAGAACTCAAGGGTGCGCATTGACCCTTAAATTTACTACAATTACGCAAGAGGAAGACGCCACCTGTGTGTTGGCGGGAGAAAAAATGTAAAAAAGCTAGAATTTCATACGCTTCACGCAACCCCGCAGGTAGGCCAAGAACTCATCAGACCCCAACACCTCAATATCATCCGCCAAGCCAAGCACAAACCGCCCGACACCCGCAAAGTCGCACACACCCGTGGCGAGGCGCCAACGCCCCTCACTCTCCCGCTCCACGAAGGCAGCCGCCTGCGGATATTCCTCCAGAAGCAAACTGCGCGCCCTGAGGCCCAGGCGAAGATCGACAGGGTGGACTTCAAAGCCCGTCATGCGGAAAATGTCTTCATGCACCACCTTGTGCAATGGCTCATGCGCCCACGGCTCGCGGGTGACCTCTACACTGTCCACCCTCGACGTCTTAAACATCTTGACACTGAGGTCTTTGGTGTCTAGGCACCATATCTGCACATAGTTTGTGGAGAAGCCGAAAGCCTCGACCCTCCTGTCCGACACGCTCGCGGAGTGGGCCGATGAGTAGCCTCTGAGAATCACCTGCACCTTGGCCTCCATGGCGTGCCGAAGCCTCTGGATGTTCTCCGCGTTTCGGCTGCGTATGGTGCTGCCAGCCATCGCGGTGCATTCATAGACCGAGGACAGCTTGCGCCGCAGGCCCTTCTTGAGCTCGTTGGTGTCGTCTAGGGCGTCGAGGAGCTGGTCAAAGATGTTGGCCTCGTCCTCAGTGAAATGTGTGAGCCGCCCGAAGCCGTCGAGCTTGTCATCGTCAGTGCCAAGGCGATAGACCCCCGGGGCCGGCTTATATACCACAAAGCCCGCCTCCTTAAAAGTGTCGATGTAGCGGTAGACCGACCTTGGCGACGTGCCCAGCCGGCGGGCGACCTCCTCAACAGGCAGCTGCGCCGGGCCAGAGAGCAGCTTCATAAGGCGCAAGACGCGCTCAATCTTGGGCTGGTCCACCGTGGGCAAGCGGCTAAAGGCTGAAAGAGGAGCGGCCTATGACCTCGCCACCCGCAAATAGCTCCACCTCATAGCTTCCGGCGGTCAGCTCGCCCATATCCACGGAATATATCACATAGGTCGGGGTGTCCTCTCCGCCATACTCCACCATTCGGCGCGCTGAGAAATTGATGTCGGAGTCCTCGAAACGGAAAGTGTCGTTTTTGGAGTGAAAAAGGAGTTGGCCGTCAGGGCGAGTGAGGCGGAGGAATATGTCGCGCACTCCGACCTCGGCCGAGACGTTTTTGGCGATGGTGAAAGCCACCTTTATTTTGGCAATCTTGGCCAGTTTGTTCGTCTCCCGATCTTTAAAATTGAGAGTCTGCACGTTTATGGACTTGGCCTCGAGGCGCGCCGCCACAGTGACCTTTTGAGACAGCGTCTCATTGCGCTGCTGGAGCGACGCGTTCTCTCGGCTCGCGCTCGCCAGCCGCCCCTTTATCTCAGAGTTTTCTTGACGGAGGACGTTGTTTGTGGCGTTGAGAGAATCAATCTGCACAATGAAGCTCCGCATGACGTTGCGCAGCGTCGCCAGCTCGCCCTGAAGCTCCTTTATGCGGCGCGCGTTGGACGCCTTGAGGGTCTTCAGCTCCTCGGTGAGCTGCTCCACGCGGGCTCGCTGTTGGCTCACAAGGTTGTCCAAGGAGTCGTTGTCTGAGTGAACTTCATCATAGGCCACCGAGAGGTCTTGATAGTCAGAGACAAGCTGTTGCTTCTCTTCTGTGAAGACTTGCGTCATTTCAGACATCTGGCTGTTGCTGCGCACAAGCAACGCAGCGAGGACTATTATGGCCACTGCGGCCGCGGCCGCAGCTATGACAAGGTGTTTGTTCTCTAATTTCATAACGCCGCGAAAATAACCATTACAGCCTGAAATGTCAACCACGCCAAGAAATTATAAAAAGGCCATGGCTGGCAGCGCGTCATCACGACGCATTGCCGGCCACAGTCAGAATCATGCAACTGTCAAAAATAAACTACATGGCGCGCCGCGCAGATGCTCTCGCCGTTGCGGCATGCGGCGCGCAGAATTATGAAACACTAACCTATAGTCACTAATATATTAGTCTAGCGTCGCACCGCGGTAGAAGTCGAGAATCTTGCCGCGGAAGAGCATATCGTACTTATACTGAATCATGTTGGCCACTGCCGTGAGGCGGTTGGTTCGCGCCTCGGCATAGTCGGTAGCTGACGATAGGCCCGCCGCATATTTGCCCTCGGCCAGTCGGAACGCCGCCTCGGAGCTCTCTGCCGCGGCCACGCTGCTCTCATAGGTGGCTTTGGCGGCCACGGCGTTATAGTAGGCCTGCTGAATCTCTTTGTAGAGGGTCTTGCGGACGCTCTCCAGTTCCATAAGGGACGATGAGTAGTTCATCTTGGCGGAGCGGACCCCGTTTCGCGTGGCGAAACGGTTGAAGATGGGGATGGAGAGTGAGAGCGAGACGGCCTTGTCGAGGTTCTGGTCCAGCTGGTCGCCAAAGGAGTCGCCGCTCTGCCCCGCCACGGCATAATAGCCCGTGGAGATGCCTGCCTGGAGGCTCAGCGTGGGCGAGTAGGCGCCCTTGGCCAGGGCCACGCTCCTCTCCGCGCTCTGGGTTCTCTCTTGCGCCGCGCGGACAGACGCCTTGGAGGCCATGGCCTCTTGATATATCTCCTCAGGGCCGGCATATTGCCCCAGGGCTATGGCCGTGTCTGGCATGGCCACGGTCATGCCGTCGGGCGACGGGAGCTCCAAGAGCTGCGACAGGTCGAGAAGCGCGAGGCGATAGTCATTGTCGGCCTTGACGGCGTTCATCTCATCTTGCGCCACGAGCGATCGGGCCTCATAGACATCGGCCTCGGCCGCGCGCCCGTTTTCAAGCAGCGCCACCTTGCGGTCCAGCTGCTGGCGGCTCAAGTCGGCCTGCACGTGCGCGGCCTCTGCAATCTCCTTGGAGCAGAGCACCTGGAGGTAGGCCTGCGCCACGCTGATGCCCAGATCTTCCTTGGCGGCGGCCAGGTCGTCAGTGGCGGCGGCCAGGTTGAGGCGCGAGACCTTGACGCCGTTGGTCGCGCGGAAGCCCTCGAAGAGCGTGAGGTTGGCCTGGAGCGCGAAGCTTGTGTTGCGGGTGTTTTTGTTCTCGTACGTGTTGTTGATGGTCAGTCCTCGGCCGAAGTCGAACGTCTGGCCGACGTAGGCGCTGACGGATGGGAGATGAGCCCCGCGTGACGTGCTCAGCTCATTCTCACTCTTTTGGACCTCAACCTGGCGCTGACGGATGGAGACGCTGTGCTCCACGGCATAGTCGATGCACTGGCGGAGCGTCCACTCCTGCTGCGCAGTGGCGGCGGGGGCTATTGACATGGTGGCCGCGGCTACGGCGGCCGCCTTTATGTATAGACAATGATTCATGGCTTGAAAGATGATTTTTTTTTGAGTTTATGAGACTAGTCATTCTCTGCGCCGCGGACCTGGTCGGCGGTTGTCACGCCAGACTTTATCTCCATCTTGATGCCGTCGCTCATACCCAGCTCCACCCGGCGGCGGTCAAACTTCTGCTGCGGCACGGAGTCTGTGAGGACGTAGACGAACGAGGTGTCTCCACTGAACTCCAAGACGCTCTCTGGCAGCGTGATGACGGATTGGACGCGCTTGAGGACTATGGACGCGTTGGCACTGTAGCCGGAGCGCACCGTGACAGAGTCTGGCACCGAGACGGCGGCCTTGATCTCAAACTGGTTGGCCCCGTTCTCCTCCACGCCCTTGGGCGAGATGTATTCAAGGCGAGCGTCCAACGCGAGGTCTTGGAGCGCGCCGAGCGTGATCTTGACGGGCATGCCCTCGCGTATGCGCCCGACCTCGGTCTCGTCAATGTTGCCCTTGAAGATGAGGTCCGTCATGTCGGCCACAGTGGCTATGGTGGTGCCGTCATTGAACGTGTTGCTCATGATGACAGAGTTGCCGACCTTGACGGGCACGTCGAGGATGAGACCCGTGATGGTGGAACGGATGAAGGTGCTGCTGAGCGAGGCGTTGCTCTTAGAGATTCCCTCCTTGACAATTTCAAGATTGTCATCGGCCGCAACTTTCTCCTCCTCAGCCTGACGGAGCGTCACCTCCGATTTCTCATACTCCTCCGCGCTCACAAGTTTCTGCTCAAAGAGGTTCTTCATCCTGCCAAAGTCGGTCTGCGCCTGCTTGAGAGAGATTTCCGCCAGTCGCACTCGGCTCTGCGCGGAGTTGAGCGAGCTCATCTCCGGAATCACCTTCACCTTGGCCAGCACCTCGCCCGCCTTGACTGTTTGGCCGGCCTCTTTATAAATCTCGGCTATGATGCCGGATATTTGCGGCTTGATCTCAATCTCGTCTCGCGGCTCAATTTTGCCCGTGGCCACGGTGGCCTGCTCCAAGTCGCCCACCTCTGGACGCACGGTGGCGAAAGACTTGACCTTGGGCTGGGACTTCTGATAGAGGAAGATGAAAGTCCAGATGAAAAGGATGGCTACAATGACAATGAGCGCAACTTTTAGGAACTTCTTCATGATGGTATTGTTAATATGATATATATACTTCTGTGAATTAAATGATTATCTGCTTATGTCTACTCGTCTCGCATGGCGTCTACTGGCTTGATGGCCATGGCCCTATAGGCCGGCGCAAGCCCCGCCACCACGCCAAGCACCACAATGAGCGCAAGCATGGCAAGCGAAGTGGCGAAAGACACTTGGAAACCGTAGACCTGGCCCGCGTCACCTTGCGTGGCGTTCTCCAGAACCTGGAGAAACCCGACCCCCGCGCATATTCCCGTCATGCCTGCCAAGATGGTTATGACTACGCTCTCTGACAAGATCTGCTGCATGATGTCTCGCGGCTGCGCGCCAATGGCCCTGCGGATGCCAATCTCCACGGTGCGCTCCTTGACGGTGACCATCATGATGTTAGACACGCCAATGATGCCGGCCAAGAGGGTGCCCAGCCCCACAAGGATCACCAGGGCCTTGATGCCTATGAAGAGATTGTCTATCATGGAGAACATGGCCTCCGCGTCGAGCAGCCATACGGCCTGCTTGTCATCTGGCGCAATGAGGTGCGCCTCTTTTAGGATGGCCTCCATCTTGGGCTTCAGTTCGGCCACCTTGTAGCCCGGCTTGAGGGTCATGTTGATGACATCGAGCCTGTTGCCGTAGTTATAGGCCGTCTGGTAGACCGTGAATGGCAGCAAGACCTGCTCGGAGCCGTTGCCCTGGATGTTGATGTTGCCCATGGTCGAGACCACGCCCACGACGCGGTAGTATATCCCGTCCACCCTGACGAAAGAGCCGCACGGGTCCTCGCCCCTGTTATAGAGAGCCTCGTAGACGCGCTTGCCCAACACGCAGACCTTGCGGCGGTCGCGGATGTCCACCTCGTTGAAGAAACGGCCGTAGATGAGCGTCTGCTTCTCAATGGCGTCATAGTCAGGATACAGGCCCTTGACCGCGCAGTTATATTTCTTGTCGCCGTGAAAGGCGTTCTTGCCCCAGTCCGCAATGGTGGCCGTGATGACATCTAGCCCCTCGACGCCGTTGCGGAGGCGAATCAGATCTTCGTTTTCAAGATTCCACCATCGTCCTTTGCGGAAGCCCTTGTAGGCCTCGCCCGTGCGGTTGGAGCACACGAAGCAGGAGTTTGTGGCGAAGCCGTCGAAATTGGACTTCATGAGGTCTTGCAGCCCGTTTCCGCCTCCCACGAGGCTGACGAGCATGAAGATTCCCCAAAAGACGCCGAAGGCCGTCAGGATGCTGCGCGACTTGTTGCGCGTCAGCGTCACCAAAATCTCCTCGATGCTGTCTCTGTCGATTCTCATTTTGGAAAAAATATCTTTATCGTTTGCTTTCGAGATGTGGCCTAGTCGGCCCTGAGAGCCTCAATGGGCCTGATGCTCACGGCCTTGCGCGCTGGGATGAACCCAGCTATGCTGCCCGCCACGATGAGCGTGAGTGTGGCCTCGATGGCCACGGAGATGTCTACCGTAGGGTTGGTGAAGACAGTCTCGGACCACATGCCGTTGTCCATGGTCCCGTCTCCCATCATGCTGGCCGCCAACTCCGTGACACCAATGCCGGCCACCATGCCAATGTAGCCAAAGAATGTGGTTATGGCCACACTCTCGGCCATGACGAGGGCCAAGATGGAGCGTGGCTTGGCGCCGAGAGCCTTGCGGATGCCGAACTCACGCGTGCGCTCCTTGACGGTGATGAGCATTATGTTTGACACGCCCACAATGCCGCTGAGCAGAGTGAAAATGCCAATGACCCAAATGGCCACCTTGAGGGCTTTCATGGCGGTGTTGGACTGGATGTATTGCTTCATGCGGTTCCAGAACCACACGGCCCCGTCGTCATCGGCGGCAAAATGGTGCCTCTCGCCAAGCGCGGCCAGCAGCTCGTCTTCAAAGGCATCGTTGGCCTCCATGGTCTCCAGCCCGTCGATGGTGAGCGTGTAGTTGTGGAGGAACCGGCCCTTGCCATAGATAAGCTGCAAGGTGGAGAACGGAATGACGACCTGGTGCTGGCCGTTCTCATTCTCCGTCTTATAGATTCCCACGACGCGATATGCCACACCGCCCACGTTGACAAAAGAGCCTATGGGCTCAGCGCCCGACTTGCCAAAGAGGATCTCGGCAGATTTGTTGCCCAAGACGGCCACCTTGCGACGCCCGTCTACATCCAACTTGTTGATATATCTGCCTTTGAGCATCTTGACGCCGTCAAGGGCGGTCTGCTCCGGATAATATCCGTCAAGGTTCGCGCTGATGTATTCCTGGCCATAGCTGACGGTGCAGCCGCCCTGATAGAGCGAGGGGGCCACCTGCCCCACCCTGCCGGCGAACTTTTCTTGCGTAAGTTCCAAGTCGCCATTGTTCAGCTCCACCCTGCGCCCCTCGCGCATTCCGGCGTAGGCCTTGCTGGTCCAGCCCGGGAAAACCCTGATGGAGTTGAGAGCCCTCTCGGAACTGCTCTTCTCAAAGGCGTTGACGAGACCGTTGCCCGCCCCGAGCAGCACTATGAGGATGAAGATGCCCCAAGCCACGGCGAAACCCGTGAGCGCCGTGCGCATCTTGTTTCGCCTGATGGTGCCAAGAATCTCTTGAAGAATGTCTAACATGACATCGTTGATTTGAGTGTTCTACTTCATGTAGCCATCGCGGCCAAAAGGCGACGCGTCGTGGTTGAGGTTCTCTTCCACCCTCTCTATGAGGCCGTCCTTGATATGGATGATCTTGTCTGTCTGATTAGCCACGCCGCTCTCGTGCGTCACCACCACAATGGTCATCCCCTCATCTTTATGCAGGTCTTTGAGGATGTCCATCACCTCTACCGACGTCTTGCTGTCCAGCGCGCCAGTTGGCTCATCGGCCAATATTATTTGCGGGCGGGTGATCAGCGCGCGGGCTATGGCCACCCTCTGCTTCTGGCCACCAGACATCTCGTTGGGCATGTGCGTGGCCCAGTCGGCCAGCCCCAGTTTGTCAAGATATTCCATGGCCATCTGGTTTCGTTTCTTGCGGCTCACGCCCTGATAGAAGAGCGGGAGAGCCACGTTCTCCATTGCGTTTTTGAAAGAGATGAGGTTGAACGACTGGAAAATGAAGCCAATGAGGCGATTGCGATACTCCGCGCTCTTCGACTCGCTCAAATTCTTGACCAAGGTGCCGGCTAGGCGGTATTCGCCACTGTCATAATTGTCCAAAATGCCCAAGATGTTGAGCAACGTGGACTTGCCCGAACCCGAGGCCCCCATAATGGAGACAAACTCGCCCTTCTCAATGTCCAACGAGATGCCCTTGAGGACGTGGAGCGGAGCCCCGTTGTTATATGTCTTGTTTATGTCCTTGAGATGTATCATCATATCGTCATCTTCTGATTTCGCGCCCGCCCGCCGCTTAGTAGTATCGGTGTGATAGGCTAATAGTACACCACAAAATTACATATAAAATCGAATGCAACAAGTGGGAGGACAAAAAATCGGCAGGGAAAATTCAAATATTCAATATTTATCTGACACTCATACAAATACGCCAACAATGCGCATAAAAGAAATAAGCCAGACACAACTCGCAGCTAAGGAAACAGGCTGAAGAGAAGCCCGAATCTGCTCACGGAGACAACAAAAACGCCACAAGGAGACGAACAGAAGACAAACACGCCGATGGCTGATGAGCCAAATGAACGGAATCGAAACGGGACGTGTATAAAAAAAAGGAGCCCCTGCACGTTTGCGGGGGCTGTACTCCTTAATCAGCTAACTAAATCCAAGTTTCTATGAAAAATTCCAAGAGCAAATGTCGGAATTATTTCTGAACTAGCAAGCGTTTCGTCAAAAAAAATCGCTCTTTCGTCAATTCATATCTTCAAAATGCCACAAAACGGCCTAATGCTGTTCGCATATAGAACAAAATGAGGTGTTTTACATAAAACGAGCCAACACGCGGCACAGGCAGGAACCACTCCACGGCAAACCCGCAGAGGCTGAAAAATGATTATATTGCACCAAGCGCGCAAAGAGGGCGCAAAAAAGAGACTCAAAAGCGAGAACCATGAACACTAACGACAAGATAATAAAGCTGCGTGAGCAGATGGCGCTCTATGGCGTTGACGCATACATTGTATACACAGCCGACCCGCACAACAGCGAGTACCCTGCCGACCACTGGAAATTCCGCGAATACTTGAGCGGCTTCAACGGATCGGCCGGCACGCTGGTGGTGACTAAAAACCACGCGGGGCTATGGACCGACTCCCGATACTTCATCCAAGCGGAAAAACAGCTCCGCGGCACGGCCATAGAGCTGCACAAAGCCGGCACGCCAGGCGTGCCTGACTACATATCTTACCTCACATACCTGCTACCATCTGGCAGCACGGTGGGCGTTGACGGTTTCACGCTGCCAATGTCGGAGTTCCGCTCATTGCGTCACGCGCTGGCAAACTTCGGCATTGAGCTGAACATGAAGATGGACATGGCCTCGGAGCTTTTCAGAGGCAGGCCGGAACTGCCGACAAACGAGGCATGGCTCGTGCCGCACGAATTTGAGGGCCGCACAAGGCGCGAGAAAGTGGCCGACGTGCGGCGCGAGATGGCCAAGGTGGGAGCGACACATTACCTGGTCTCGGCACTAGACGACGTGGCGTGGGTGACGAACATGAGGAGCTCCGACGTGGAGTATAACCCCGTGTTCTATGCCTACATGATAATAACGGAGACGGAAGAGAACCTGTACATTGACCCGCACAAGCTGACAACGGCCGTGAACAAGCAATTGGAGGCCGATGGCATAACAGTCTCCCTCTATGAGCATTATGAGCGCAACCTTGGCAACATCCCAACCAACGCCAGGGTGCTGTATGACCCCGACCAAGCCAACGCCCGCAACGTCTTAGCCCTCCCCGCTGGGTGCGTAAAGATTGAGGGGCGGAGCATCATAACGAACCTCAAGGCCGTGAAAAGCGACTTTGAGATTGCCAACATTGAGGCCGCCCACGCCCGCGACGGCGCGGCTATGGTGAGGTTCGCCCGCTGGATGATGGAGACCCTAGGGCATAAGAGGCTGACGGAGATGAGCCTGAGCGAGCGACTGACGGCAGAGCGCGCCAAAGACACCCACTACATATCCGACTCGTTTGGCACCATCATGGCCTACGGTCCCAACGCCGCCATTGTCCACTACGAGCCAACGATTGAGAGCAACGCCGACATTGAGCCACACGGACTTCTGCTCATTGACTCTGGAGCGCAATACGCCGACGGCACGACCGACATAACCCGCACATTCGCCCTAGGCCCTGTGAGCGACAAAGAGAGGCTGCACTACACACTGACGCTGAAGGGCACCATTGGACTGGCACAAGCCGTGTTTCCCGAAGGCACGCGCGGCACGCAGCTAGACACCTTCGCGCGCCACAGCATGTGGCGATATGGCATTGACTTCGGCCACGGCACGGGTCACGGCGTGGGCTACTGCCTCAATGTGCACGAAGGGCCGCAAAACATAAGCAAGCGGCCTGTGAACGTGGCCTTGGAGCGCGGAATGGTGACGAGTGACGAACCCGGAATTTATGTGGAGGGTAGCCACGGAGTGAGGATTGAGAACCTGACGGTGTGCGTCGAGGCCAAGAGGACGGAGTTTGGTGCGTTCTTGGGGTTCAAAACATTGACCATGTTCCCGGTAGACAAAGCCCCCATCCTTGCCGACTTGCTGACGCCGCAAGAGGTGAAGTGGCTCAACGACTATCATCAGACAGTCTTGCGGACGCTGCGGCCATTGGTGAGCGGTCGCGACCTAGAGTGGCTTGAGGAGGCCTGCAAAGCATTGTAGACGACACCGAGGGAAAAGGGAAATAAAAAGGCCGAGGCCGGCAAGGGAACCACCCCCTACCGGCCTCGGCCTTTGCCGTGCGACACCACACATTGGAAACTCCGCATTGGAAACGGAAAGCGGCGCGCCGAGAGAACCCGACACGCCGCCTTATTTTGCCTAATTAATTGTTAATATCGCACTTTCGCGTGGGGCATGAAGGCTACATCATGCCGCCCATTCCGCCCATACCTGCGGCACCGCCAGCGGGCATCTCAGGCTTGTTGTCCTTCTCCTCGGCAATGATGCACTCGGTGGTAAGGAACATGCCGGCAATGGAAGCCGCATTCTCAAGAGCCACGCGGGTTACCTTGGCGGGGTCTATGACACCGGCAGAGAGCAGGTTCTCGAACTTGTCGGTGCGGGCGTTGTAACCGAAGTCACCCTTGCCCTCCTTGATCTTCTGCACGATGACTGCACCCTCTTTGCCGCCGTTGAACACAATCTGACGGAGAGGCTCCTCGATGGCGCGACGCACGATGTCAATGCCTGTGGTCTCGTCCTCATTGTCGCCCTTGAGGCCCTCAAGAACCTGGGTGGCGCGGATGTAGGTGACACCACCACCAGGAACGATACCCTCTTCAACTGCCGCACGCGTTGCGCACAAGGCGTCGTCTACGCGGTCTTTCTTCTCCTTCATCTCCACCTCGGTTGGCGCGCCAACATAGAGGACAGCCACGCCGCCGGCGAGCTTGGCGAGACGCTCCTGGAGCTTCTCACGGTCATAGTCGCTCTTGGTGTTGGCAATCTGAGCCTTGATCTGAGCGGTGCGCTCCTTGATGGCCTCTTTGTCACCCTTGCCGTTGACAATGGTGGTGTTCTCCTTGGTGATGGCCACCTTCTCGGCCATACCGAGCATGTTGAGATCGGCGTTCTCCAGCTTGAGGCCAGTCTCCTCAGAGATGACAGTGCCGCCGGTGAGGATGGCGATGTCTTGAAGCATCTCCTTGCGACGGTCGCCAAAGCCGGGGGCCTTGACGGCGGCCACTTTGAGGGAGCCGCGGAGGCGGTTGACCACGAGGGTGGCGAGAGCCTCGCCATCGACATCCTCCGCAATGATGAGCAGAGGACGGCCAGACTGAGCGGCCTTCTCCAAGATGGGGAGGAGATCCTTCATGGTGGAGATCTTCTTGTCATAGATGAGGATGAAAGGCGAGTCGAGATCAGCCTCCATCTTCTCCGTGTTGGTCACGAAGTATGGCGAGATGTAGCCACGATCGAACTGCATGCCCTCAACGACGTCAACATGGGTCTCGGTGCCTTTGGCCTCCTCGACGGTGATGACGCCCTCCTTGCCCACCTTTTTCATGGCCTCGGCTATGAGCTTACCAATCTCGCCATCGTTGTTGGCAGAGATGGTGGCAACCTGCTCAATCTTCTCGTTGGAGTTGTCAATCTCTTGAGCCTGGCTCTTGATGCTGTCAACCACCTTGGCCACAGCCTTGTCGATGCCCCTCTTGAGATCCATCGGGTTGGCACCGGCGGTGACGTTCTTGATGCCGGTGTTGATGATGGCCTGGGCCAAGACGGTGGCGGTGGTGGTGCCGTCGCCAGCGTCGTCGCCAGTCTTGGAGGCTACCTCCTTAACCATCTGCGCGCCGAGGTTGGCATACGGGTCGGAGAGCTCAACCTCCTTGGCCACAGAGACACCGTCCTTGGTGATGTGAGGCGCACCGAACTTGCGCTCGATGACCACATTGCGACCCTTAGGGCCAAGGGTAACCTTGACGGCGTCGGCCAACTGGTCTACGCCCTGCTTCAGAAGCTCACGAGCTTCTGCGTTGAATTTTATTGTCTTTGCCATAGTTGATTATCTTGAATTGATTGAAATGAAAGAACAGTGACTTACTTTCCGTTAGGCCACGTAGAGAACGTCACTCTGATTGATGAGGAGGTAATCCTCGCCGTCTATCTGAAGCTCGGTGCCAGAGTACTTGCCATAGAGGACAGTGTCACCCACTTTCACCTCCACGGCCTCGTCTTTCTTGGCCGCGCCCACCAGCACCACGGTGCCCTTGAGGGGCTTCTCCTTCGCGCTGTCTGGGATGATGATGCCGCTCTGAGTCTTCGTCTCGGCGGGGACGGGCTTAACCAGCACTTTGCCGGCCAGTACTTTGCCTTTCAATTCTGCCATTGTAGTATGTTTTATTTTTTTTATTGACTATGTTGGAGGCCGCGGGGTGAGGCC
>CAKUYZ010000030.1 GCA_934717675.1 uncultured Bacteroidales bacterium | reverse complement strand
TGCTCATGGGTACCCAGCTCTTCTTGGCCGGCTTCGTGGCCGAGCTGGTGACGCGAAACGCGCCCGATCGTAACAAATATCTCATCGCCTCGCGAATCGAGACAAAGGAGGAGGAGGCCTAGCGTGGAGCTTGTCACAATAAAGAGCAACTATAGCGAGGCCTTGCGCCACAAGGTCTTTGGCGTGGTGAGGGACATTGTCGGTGTCACGGGGCAGCCGGCCTACGTCATTGGCGGCTTTGTCCGCGACCTGCTCCTCGGCATCCCGTCACAAGACATCGACATCGTCGTCCAGGGTAGCGGCATAGATTTGGCCACGTCTGTCTCGCGCCGTTTCACGGGGGCGCATCTCTCCGTCTTCAAGTCGTTCGGCACGGCCATGGTCAAAGCCGGCGGGGCCGAGATTGAGTTCGTCGGGGCGCGCAAAGAGTCTTATAGGGCGGACTCTCGCAAGCCAATTGTGGAAGACGGGACCATCGAGGACGACCAGCGGCGGCGAGATTTCACCATCAACGCCTTGGCTCTCAGCCTCAATCCGGACACATTTGGCGACATTGTGGACCCCTTTGGCGGCATTGAGGACCTGCGTGACGGCATCATCCGCACTCCGCTGGACCCAGATGTCACGTTCTCTGACGACCCGCTGCGCATGCTCCGCGGCATCCGTTTCGCCTCCCGCCTGGGCTTCTCCATAAGCCCGGCCACGCTAGAGGGTATGAAACGTATGGCCCCGCGGATTGAGATAATATCCCAGGAGCGGATAACGGAAGAACTCATGAAGGCCATGGAGACGTCGCGAG
The DNA here is from genome assembly GCA_934717675.1 of uncultured Bacteroidales bacterium. Classification (GTDB taxonomy): domain Bacteria; phylum Bacteroidota; class Bacteroidia; order Bacteroidales; family Marinilabiliaceae; genus W3P20-009. Next base: position 18,023 of record CAKUYZ010000030.1, on the reverse strand, counting down.
AGCCATCCGTGGCGTGGAAGCTGCTAGACAAAGTGGGCCTCCTCACATACATTTTGCCGGAGCTCTCGGCCCTCAAAGGGGTTGAGAAGAGGGGGCGCTTCGCCCATAAAGACAATTTCCTCCACACCATGCAGGTGCTAGACAGCGTGGCCGCGCAGTCTGATGACGTATGGCTCCGTTGGGCCGCCCTTTTCCATGACATCGGCAAGCCCCGCACCAAACGTTTTGAAGACGGGGTGGGGTGGACGTTCCGCAACCACAACTATATCGGGGCCAAGATGCTGCCCAAGATCTTCACCCGCCTCAAGCTGCCTCTCGGCGAGCCGCTGAAGTTTGTGCAGAAGCTTGTCAACCTCCATATGCGACCCATTGTCCTGAGCGAAGACGTGGTGACGGACTCCGCCGTCCGCCGACTCCTCTTCGAGGCCGGCGACGATGTGGAGGCGCTCATGACCCTCTGCGAGGCCGACATAACGAGTCGCAATGAGGAGAAGGTGCAGCGTTTCCTGCGCAATTTCAAGATTGTCCGGCGCAAGATGAAGGAGATTGAGGAGAAAGACCATATCCGCAACTTCCAGCCGCCAGTGTCTGGCGAGGAGATCATGCGAACCTTCGGCCTGCCGCCCAGCCAACCCGTTGGTGTCATTAAGGACGCCATCAAAGAGGCCATCCTCGACGGCGTCATACGCAACGACTATGCGGAGGCCTACACCCTTATGATCACCGAGGGCGAGAAACTGGGTCTCAAACCTGTGCCGGGCGCCAAACCCGACTTTAAGAGCCATCAATAGTGAAAATCAACGACTCGCGCCAGCTCTTCGCCCCTGGGTCCATTGCGCCGCCCGAGTGCCCGCCCGTCATTGTGGCAGATGGGCTCAGGACGCCGGAGAACGTGGGCGCACTCATCCGTTTGGCAGCCAACGTGGGCTGTCGGCGGGTGGTGCTGCTCGCCTCGGGCGAGATGAAAGAGAGCAAGATTCGCAAGACGGCCTGCATGGCGTGGGACTACGTGGAGCTCCTGCGGGCTGACGCGTCGTCACTCCATGGCCTCTTGCCGAGCGGTTGCCGCCTCGTGGCCATAGAGACTGCCGCCTCCGCCACCAGCCTCTACTCCTCGCCCCTGCCGCGCAACGTGGCCCTCGTCGTTGGCAGCGAGGTGCATGGCGTCTCGCCAGAGGTTCTGTCTCTCTGCGATGAGTGCCGATACATCCCCATGACGGGGCCAGACACCAGCATGAACGTGTCTCAGGCCGCGGCCGTGGCTCTCTTTGAGTGGGTGAGGCTCCACGCCCAGCCCGTCAGCCCCTCCCGATGATTAACAGCCTTATAGCCTCATATTCATGGATCTGAACTTCGGCGGCCTCATCCTTGGGGCCAGCACTTTCCTCATCATAGGCATGTTCCACCCCATCGTCATCAAGGCCGAATATTATTTTGGCGTGCGCTGCTGGTGGGTTTTCGCCCTCGTGGGTGTCATATTTTGCGTCCTCTCGCTCTTTGTGGAGCATTATGTCGCCTCCACCGTCTTGGGTGTCTTGTCGTTCTCTTGCTTCTGGTCCATACTTGAGGTCTTTGAGCAACGCGAGAGGGTGCGCAAAGGCTGGTTCCCAAAGAATCCTAAGAGGAAAGAATGAAATTCGGGTTTCGTAAGCCATCGCTAAAAAGCAGCATTAGCGCTCGGACGACAGGCAAGTTCAAAAGAGCTGTGAAGAGAGCCCTTATTCCAGGCTATGGCAAAAAAGGCATGGGATGGATTCACGATCCCAAGAAGGCGATGTATAATGCTGTGTACCATAGGACTTCATTCGGTCTCTCAGACATCGTAGGTGCGCTTTTCAAACCCAAAGTGCGCCGTGCGACAAGACAGACGTCAAGTGGGGGCGGCGGTTCCTACGGAGGCTCATACCACAGTTGGAGTGGTGGCAACTGCGCTGAGCATACCTCTGCTACTTCAACAACCGGAAGCAGTGATACTTCCTCATATATCGGGTGCGTCTATATGTTCATGGCTCTCATTGTCTTTGTGATTATCGCCTTATTGGTATTTTAACGCCAAGGCGAAGCCTCGATAGTGCCACCTCCCCCAAAAATGAAGAGACAGGTCGTGCCCCCGTCTCGCGCCGCGGTCTTCACTCTAGTGGGAAATCGTCCAGCCTTCCTCCCTTTTTCTCCAACATTTCTTCTTTGCCAGAATTCCAGTGTTGATAATTAACAAACAAATGACATCCTGTTCGGCTGGCAACTGCTGAATAATCTATGCCTTATCAAATTGTGTCATAATATTTTGTTCTTTATTTTCGTTGCTCCGTCTCAAAAACGCCGCCCAAAATCACGAGCTGAGAAAATCCTGATGTTGGGCTAAAAAATAATAAAAAAGGCAAAACTTTCAGAGGCTCTCTGCGTATACGTGGGTAGTTGATGAGGAGAGGTGGACAGCCGACAGGCGTCCAGCCTCAAGTCTTAGACATTGCTCCAAATCTATTAATACCCTAAGTCTATGAAAGTAAGTAACACTTCGGCGGACACAATGTTCCCGTTCAGCACGCCCACCGGCTCCATGGCCGCGGCTCAAGACGCTAGCGCGCAGGCTAGCAACACGCAGAACTCGTTCAACGACTTTGAGTGCGTACCGGAATCCAAAGCGGCAGACGACAAAGCCGCGCAAGGCGACCTCCACTACTTCTAGTGGCGCACCATACCAAAAGCAAGCGGACGAATCTCAAAAACAGTATCACAGCCCGGCGGCCGGCTCTTAGTCGGCCGCCGGGCTGCCCTTTGTCAAAAAGGCATTATATTTGCATATGGAGCGGGGTTTCGCCTCCGCGACAAAAACAAACACCATGGCAGATAATTACAACTTTGACGATATTCGCCCTTTTCGCGATGATGAGGTCCCCGCGGTCATTCAGAGCCTTTGCGCCGTGCCCTATTTCGTGGGCATCATCGGCAAGCTCTTCCCGCAGCTGCCGACCGACGCGGTTGTGGCCAGGCTCAAGACGGTGCGCTCCGTGAGCGAGTTTCAGCACGCTTTCGTCATCCCATACCTCAACGGCCTTGAGGCCAGGACCACTGGCGGCATCACGGCCAGCGGTCTGGAGGGGCTCGACCCCAAGGGCGGCTATCTCTTCATGTCCAACCACCGCGACCTAATTCTCGACTCGGCGTTTATGAACGTCAAGCTCGATGCCGCGGGATTCGACACCACAGAGATTGCCATCGGCAGCAATCTGCTCATCTATGACTGGATTGTCGATCTTGTAAAGCTCAACAAGTCGTTCGTCGTCAAGAGGGGGATGCCGGTCCGTCAGCAGATGGACGCCTCGTCGACCCTCTCCGCCTACGTCCGCAACCGCATTGCCAACGGGCGTCGCAACATCTGGATTGCCCAGCGCGAGGGACGCTCCAAAGATGGCGATGACAAGACGCAAGGCAGCGTCTTGAAAATGCTCAACCTCAGCGGCAAGGCTGATCTGCCAGCCAACTTCGCGCAGCTGAACATCGTGCCGGTCTCCATCACATACGAGTACGACCCGTGCGACGCTCTCAAAGCGTTCCAGTTTCAGCAGAAACGAGACGATCCGGCCTACAAGAAATCGCCCAAGGAGGATCTCACCCACATGGCCACGGGCCTCAACGGGCGCAAGGGCAGGGTGCACTTCGCTTTCGGTACGCCCATCAACGAGGGACTTAAAACCTTGGATGGGATGAACAAAAACGAGCAGATCGCGGCCATCGCCTCAATGATAGACGCGCAGATATATGCCAACTATCGCCTCTTCCCTGTGAGCTACGTGGCGCTGGACGCCCTCGAGGGCACCTCGAAACGCGCCGACCACTACACAGCCGAGGACAAGGAGGCGTTCAACGCCTACCTTGATGAAAAAATAGCGGCCATAGAGGGCGGAGACGCGGCTTTCTTGCGGCGCCAGATGCTCACGGCCTACGCCAACCCCCTCATCAACCACGAGAAGGTGGCAAAATAAGCAGACGCTCCGGTCGCAAAACCTCTCTTTTTCTGTTATTTTTGCGCCGTCAAGACTTTTCTTGACGGCAAAACGTAAGACAATACACAATTTCACAGAGCATCATGGAGTTTGAACCACTGACGGCCATTTCCCCCATCGACGGTCGATACCGCGGCAAGGCTGAGCCGCTCGCCAACTACTTTTCGGAATTCGCGCTCATCCGTTACCGCGTCAGGGTGGAGGTCGAGTATTTCATCGCCCTCAGCGAGATTCCGCTTCCGCAGATTGGCAGCCTCACAGATGGCCAGAAGGAGCAGCTCCGAGACATATATCGCCACCTCACCTTGGCGGATGCCCGCCATGTCAAGGAGATTGAGAGCGTGACCAACCACGACGTCAAGGCCGTCGAGTATTTCCTCAAGGAGCGTTTTGACGTCGCCGGCCTCTCCTCCGTCAAGGAGTTCATTCACTTCGGCCTCACTTCACAAGACATCAACAACACCTCTGTGCCCCTGAGCGTCAAGGAGGCCCTGACGGACATCTTCATCCCGCAGGTGCAGTTCCTCATTGACCGTCTTCAGGAGCTCGCCAACGAGTGGGCGGACGTCTCCATGCTGGCGCGCACCCACGGCCAGCCCGCCAGCCCCACGCGCTTGGGCAAGGAGATGAAGGTCTTCGTGTCGCGCCTCTCGCGCCAGCTCGATGAGCTGAAGGCTCTCCAGCTGCCGGCCAAGTTCGGCGGCGCCACGGGCAACTTCAACGCCCACAACGTGGCCTACCCGGCCATCGACTGGGTGGAGTTCGGTAACAAGTTCGTGGCCGACAAGCTCGGGCTGCGCCGAGAGCCATACACCACCCAGATCTCCAACTATGACGACCTCTCCGCGGTCCTTGACAACATCCGCCGCATAGACGTCGTCATGATAGACATCTGCCGCGACTTCTGGATGTACATCATGATGGAGTATTTCAAGCAGAAGATCAAGGCCGGCGAGGTGGGCTCCAGCGCCATGCCGCACAAGGTCAACCCCATTGACTATGAGAACGCCGAGGGCAACTTGGGCATCGCCAACGCCATCCTCGACCACCTCTCCAACAAGTTGCCTGTCAGCCGACTCCAGCGCGACCTCACGGACTCCACTGTCTTGCGCAACCTGGGCGTGCCAATGGCTCACGCCATCATTGCCATCCAGAGCATTATGAAAGGCCTCGGCAAGGTTATCCTCAACCCCGACGCCATAGCCGCCGACCTGGAGAACAACTGGGCCGTGGTGGCCGAGGGCATCCAGACCATATTGCGCCGCGAGGGCTATCCCAACCCCTACGAGACGCTCAAGGCTCTCACGCGAACCAATAAGCACATTGACCACAAGGCCATGGCCGACTTCATTGAGTCGCTCAACGTCTCAGACAGCGTCAAGGCCGAGCTGCGAGCCATAACGCCGCAGTCCTACACGGGCATCTTCCGTCAGTAACCTGTGGCAAACGCCATATCCAAAGGCCTCCGCCCGTCGTGCCGCCTCTCTCGGTGGCATGAGCGCGGGGGCTTGTTTTTCGTAAAAATGTAATCCCTTCCCACATCCCACTTCTCTGTCAGACCAATGAGATATTTCTTCCAAGTTGTCCGCCGATACGTCCCGCCATACTGGTTTCAGGTGGTGCTGAGCTTCGTCTTCAACATCCTCTCCGCGCTATTTTCCGTCCTCAGCATGGCGCTCCTCATCCCCGTGCTCGAAATCATCTTCCAGCAAGAGAGCGAGGTCATGACGCTGCTGCCGTGGGTCATGGACACCAAGGTCATCGTGAGCAACTTCTACTACTACGTAACCCTCGTCAAGCTCAACTATGGCGCGGGCTATTCGCTCCTCTTCTCCGGCCTCTTCATGGTCTTTGGCACGGTGCTCAAATGCTCCACGGCCTATCTCTCTGCCTACACCAGCATTGGCTTGCGCAACAACGTGATCCGAGACATACGTAAGGAAATATATGCCAAGATTATAAGCCTCCCCGTGGGCTTCTTCCAGAAAGAGCGTAAGGGAGACATAATGCAGAGGGCCACGGGCGACGTGGCCGAGGTCGAGGGCTCCATCATGGCGTCCATTGACATGTTTCTGAAAAACCCCGTCCTCATCATCGTCTACTTCGCGGCCATGATTGTCATGAGCCCGCAGCTCACCATCTTCGCGCTCGTCATGCTGCCGCTCGCCGGCACCGTCATTGGCCGCATTGGCAAAAACCTCAAGAGGCAGAGCCGCGAGGGGCAAGACAAGTTGGGCGAGATCTTGGGAATGTTGGAGGAGACGTTGGGCGGCTTGCGCATCATCAAGGCTTTCAACGCCGAGCAGCGCATGAACGACCGCTACGCCGAGCAGGCTCAGCAATATTGCGACATTGCCAGGCGAATCATGCGGCGACGCGATTTGGCGCACCCTATAAGCGAGATGCTCGGCACCCTGCTCGTCATCATTGTGGTGTGGTTCGGCGGCTCGCTCATTTTGAGCGGAGATAGCTCCCTCTCCGTGGCCAAGTTCCTTGCCTATTTGGGCATTTTCTATCAGATCATCAACCCGGCCAAGGCCTTCTCCTCGGCCTTCTTCAGCATCCAGAAAGGTATGGCGGCCATGGAGAGGATTGACAAGATTCTTTTGGCCGACGACAAGATATTTGAGAAGCCCGACGGGCTGCCTCTGACTTCTTTCTCCAGCCAGATTGAGTACCGCGACGTCTCGTTTGCATATGAGACCGACATTCAGGTGCTGCGCGACGTCAGCGTCACCATCCCGCGAGGCAAGATGGTGGCTCTGGTGGGGCAGAGCGGCGGTGGCAAGTCCACTTTTGTTGACCTCCTCCCGCGTTTTTGGGATGTCACGTCCGGCTCCATACTCATAGATGGCAAAGACATTCGCGACTACCGTCTGCACGATCTGCGCCGCCGCATGGGCATAGTGAGCCAAGACCCCATTCTCTTCAACGACACCATATTCAACAATATAGCCTTCGGTGTCGAGAATGCCACTATGGACGATGTGGTGCGCGCCGCCAAGGTGGCCAACGCTCACGATTTCATAATGCAGCAAGAGCATGGCTATGACACCGTGGTGGGCGACCGCGGCTCTAACCTCTCCGGTGGCCAGAGGCAGCGCATAAGCATTGCCCGCGCCGTGCTGCGAAACCCCGACATTCTCATTCTTGATGAGGCCACATCGGCCTTGGACACCGAGAGCGAAAAACTGGTACAAGGCGCGCTGGACAATCTGCTCCGCGACCGCACATCCATTGTCGTGGCCCACAGGCTCAGCACCATACGCCACGCCGACATGATATGCGTCTTCAGCGAGGGGCGCATTGTGGAGCGAGGCACGCACGATGAGCTTATGGCTAAAGACGGCTATTACAAGAAGCTCAACGACTTGCAAAACAGCTAGGCAGGTATGCGCACATTCAGCACTATGAAGATGAGGACGTTTTTCTTGGCGTACGCGCTTGTCGCGGTGGCTGCCGCGCTCTCGTCTTGCGGTGGCTACGAGGCCGCGCAAAAGGCCTACGCACTAGGCGAATATGAGAGGGCCGCCAGGCTCTTCGACGGGGCGCAGCGCGGCGAGGCCAACAAGTCGCGCAAGGCCGAGGAACTGTTCCTTATGGGAGAGTGCTACCGCCGCCTCGGTATGGTCTCCAAGTCCGCCTCGGCCTATCAGAGGGCCGTCAGGTACAAATATCAAGATGACGAGGCCCTCCTCCGCCTGGCCGACGCCTACCGCGCCCTGGGCAAGTTTGATGAGGCCGCCGACGCCTACAACGCCTATGCCGACCGCCACAAGACCGACTTGCGGGTGAGCGTGGGGCGGGAGTCTGCGCGCTTGGCCCGAAGCGAGTGGGCGGAGCTGAACCCCAAGGCCTCCGCCGCGGCCGACAGCGGCTACGTGGTCAAGCCTTTCAAGGAGGCCAACAGCAAGTTCTCCGACTTCTGCCCGGCCTTTGTGGGCGACGGCTTCGACGTGGTCTACTTCAGCTCCATGAGGATGCAGAAGAAGAAAAAGAAGACCAGCAGGATAACGGGGCAGGGGAACTCCACCATATATATGACCCGCATCGATGGTCGTGGCAAATGGACTGTGCCAGAGCCTCTTGAAGAACCATTCGGAGGCAAGGGCAATGACGATGGCGTGGCCTACGTCTCGCCAGACGGGCGCACCATGCTCTTCACCCGTTGCCCAATGGGAGAGCAAGACGGAAGCCCCGTGCAGGCCTACGAGATGAAGCGCGAGGGCGGCCGATGGTCCGACCCCGTGAGGGTCTTGCCTGGCGGAGACTCCACCATGATGGTGGCTCACCCGGCTCTGAGCCCCGACGGCCAGACTCTCTATTTTGTGAGCGACCGCCAAGATGGCTCGCTCGGCGGGTTGGACATATGGAAGAGCCTCCGCAATGTGGACAATTCGTGGGGGCCGGCCCGCAACCTTGGCCCCATGGTCAACACCAGCGGCGACGAGATGTTTCCCTATGTGCGCCAAGACGGAACCATCTATTTCAGCAGCGATGGCCACAAGGGGTACGGCGGGCTGGACATCTTCCGTGCCGTGGAGCGAGAAGACGGCAGGCTGGAGGTCTCAAACATGGGCTTGCCTATCAACAGCACAGGAGACGACTTCGGAATCGCGTTTATGGGGACCGCCGAAGAGGGCCTTCTCTCCAGCAACAGAGGCAACGCCAAGGGCTATGACGACATCTACTCTTTCTACCTCCCGCCCGTAATCCTGACCATTGAGGCGTCGGTGGGGCAGAGCGGCAAGGCCGCCTTCCAGCGCCCAGCGCAACAGCCCGATGCCGCGCCCGCGGCTCCCAAACCCGCCGAACAGGCGCAAAAGGCCAAGGTGCAGAGGCAAAAGACGACGGCCAAGAAGCAGCAAGGCAAGACGAGCCAGAAGAAAACATCCTCCGCAAAGACGACATCCACGTCAAAAAAGAAAAAACAGGAGTTCCGTCCTGCGCCCGGTGCCTTTGTGCGCATTGTGGGCACTGACGGCACAAATGTCAAGCTTCGCGCCGATGACAAGGGCAAGGTGACCTTCGTGGCGGAGAAAGACGTGGACTATATCATCTTGGCCGGCGCGCCTGGCTTTGTGAATAAAAGGGCGGAAGTCTCGACCGAGGGCCTTAACAAGACGCAGACCATCAAGGTGACGGCATTGCTGGACAAGGTGGGGCAGTGAGCCGCCAGCCTTGAAACATTTGCCACGCGGGAGCGTAGACAAGCGCAAAAGTGAACACTTGGTGGTGTTGCACGAAAAATATTAGAAGGTTTAATAGATAGAGAAATGAGACTTTCAAACAAAATGATTGCCGAGCTCATCGGCACGTTCTGGCTCGTGTTTGGCGGTTGCGGCACAGCCCTTTTCGGTGGTGTCGGTTTCCTTGGCGTGGCGTTGGCCTTCGGCCTCACCGTTGTCACCATGGCCTATGCCATAGGTCACATATCTGGCGCGCACCTTAACCCTGCCGTCTCGCTTGGCGTCTTTGTCAACGGCCGTATGACCGTGCGGGAGATGTTCGCCTACTGGGCCGCCCAGTTTGTCGGCGCGGCTCTGGCTGCCGCTGCTCTTTTTGCCATAGGCAGCTCCATCGACGGGTGGCAGCCTGGTGTCTTTGCCGCCAACGGCTATGGCGCCGATTTCGTGGCCGCCGCGGGTGAGGGATACAAGACCGTGGGCGCGGCCGGTGCGTTCCTTGCCGAGGCTCTTCTCACGTTCATCTTCTTGCTCGTGATTCTTGGTGCCACAGATGAGCGCGGCGCGGGCAAGCTCGGAGGTCTGGCCATAGGCCTCTGCCTCACGCTCATACACCTCGTCTCCATCCCGCTCACCAACACAAGTGTCAACCCGGCGCGATCTTTCAGCCAGTGCCTCTTCTCGTCTGTCGACGGGTGGAGCGCATGGGGCGACTTGTGGCTCTTCATTGTCGCCCCGATGGTAGGCGCGTCCTTGGCCGGGCTTGTATATAACGTCTACGCCCCTAAGAAATAAGTAGGCTCAAAGCCTCCGTCGCGTCTTGGCCACAAAGGCCACGATTGCGGGCTCAGCCCCCGTCGCCCTCCCAGGCGGCGGGGGCTGAGCTGTGCCATATGACGGCGGAATGAGCCTATTTTTCCCCGCCTTGTTAAAACGATGCCCTCTTTTTCTTACTTTTGCAATAAATATATAGTATCAATGCAGACGATGTTCGAGTGTACGGTGCGCTACAGCAAGGCGATAGAGGGCACCGACAAGCAGAAGCGCGTCAACGAGGTGTACCTGTTCGATGCCCTGACATATACCGAGGCCGAAAAAAGAGCCTACGAGAAATTGCCCGAAGTCATTCAGGGTGAGTTCCTTGTCACCGGCATCCGTAAGGCGCACTATGCCGAGGTCATCCCAAGCGAAGAGGGTGGCTACTGGTTCAAAGTCAAGATCTCCTTCATCCTTGTTGATGAAAACTCAGGCAAGGAGAAGAGGGTGAGCCAGACGGTGCTGACCCTCGCGGAGGACATTAAGGACGCCATCGACCGCACCAACGAGGCCCTCAATGACACGCCAGACTTCATGGTCAAGGCCGTCAACGAGTCTAACATCCTCGACTTCTTCCCATATATGGAGCGCAAAGAAGACGAGGTGCCTGCCGACAGAGAGATTGCCCGCCGCCCGGCCACAGCCGAGGAGCTTGAGGCCGCGAAAGCCGCAAAACAATGACGCCAAGTCGGGACGACTTGCGCGCCCGCGATGCGAATATTGAGCCTATCCTACCCAAATAACATAACAACAGAAACTTAACCTATGGCAAACTCTCACCCGCGCGGCCTATATCTGCTCTTCGTCACGGAGATGGCCGAGCGTTTCAGCTATTACGGGATGCGCGCGCTCTTCGTGCTATATCTCGTGGCTGCCTTTTTCGATGGCTCCACAGCCTCACAGATCTACGGTTCATACACTGGCCTCGTCTACCTCACTCCACTCCTTGGCGGCTACATTGCCGACAGGTATTGGGGAAACAATAAGTCCATCATCTTTGGCGGAATCGTCATGGCCATTGGCCAGTTCCTCCTCTTTTTGTCTGCATGCCTTGTCGAGCAGTCCATTTTCGACCCCAGTGTGGGGATAGACCCCAGTGTGGATAACACGGTCTCGCGAATCTTCCTTCTCGCCGGCCTAGCGGCACTCATTATCGGCAACGGATTCTTCAAACCAAACATCTCCACCATGGTGGGCGACCTCTATGAGCACAAAGACAAGAGGAAAGACGCCGCGTTCACCATCTTTTATATGGGCATCAACTTGGGTGCTTTCATCGCGCCGTTCATCTGCGGCACTTTGGGCGAGGGCAGTTGGAACAACCTCGCTCCTTTCAAGTGGGGATTCTTCTGCGCCTGCGTGGCCATGATTATCTCTGTTGTCATCTTCTCTGCGCTCAAGAAAAAATATCTTGTCACCCCCGAGGGCTTGCCGGTCGGGTTGCCCCCTGCTGTGTCGGAGCTCCGTCACGAGAAAGACCTGGAGGCCGAGGAGGAGAGGGAGACTGAGGCTCGCGGAAACTCCCCTTGGCGCAAGTGGGGCTGTCTCGTTGGCTGCATTGCGCTCTTCTTTATCTTCACGTTCTGCGGGGCCGATGACACTCAGGCCATAACGTTCAACGACTACATCTCTTCGGCCATCTACGCCATATCCATAGCGCTGCCCGTCTTCATCATCACAGACCGCGGCCTCACTCCGCACGAGCGGAAGCACATAGGCGTCATCTACATCATTGCCGTCTTTGTCATTTTCTTCTGGTCGGCCTTTGAGCAGGCTGGCTCGTCGCTCACGCTCTTTGCCAAGAACGACGTCAACCGTATGATTGGCGACTTTGAGTTCAAGACCACCTGGTTCCAGTCCATCAACCCCGTCGTCGTCGTCTCCTTCGCCCCCATCATGGCCACTCTCTGGTCGTTTTTGAGCAAGAGGGGGTGGGAGCCGGCCAGCCCCGTCAAGCAGGCCATAGGCCTTTCTCTCCTCTCCATTGGCTACATTGTCATTGCAGTGGCCACAAATGGCGTAGGTACCGGTGTAAAGGTGTCCATGCTTTGGCTCGTGGCGCTCTATTTCCTCCACACCATCGGTGAGCTTTGCCTCTCGCCCATTGGCCTCTCCATGGTCAACCAGCTCAGCCCCGCTCGTTTCGCCTCGCTCCTTATGGGCGTATGGCTTATGAGCAACGCTGCATCCAACGTATTTATGGGCAAATTGGCAACGTTGCTCCCGACGCCCGGCAGCGCGCCCAAGAGCTTCCTCGGCTATGAGGTGGCCACCCTTACCGACTTCTTCACCCTTTTCGCCGTCATGGCGGGCGTGGCCGCGGTGCTGCTCTTCGCTCTGTGCCCGACGCTCAAGAAGATGATGCGCTAGTCGCGCAAAATGTCATAACATCTCACACCTCAATGAAATCTGGTTTCGTAAACATAGTAGGCAACCCCAACGTGGGCAAGTCCACGCTCAGCAACACCCTTGTGGGTGAGCGTCTCTCCATCATCACGGCCAAGGCGCAGACCACCCGCAAGAGGATAATGGGCATAGTCAACGGAGACGACTATCAAGTTGTCTTCTCCGACACCCCTGGAGTGCTGAAGCCCAACTATCGCCTCCAAGAGGCCATGCTAGACTACTCCAAGGAGGCCCTGCGAGACGCCGACGTGCTCATCTACGTCACCGACGTGGTGGAGAAACCGGATAAGTATGACGACTTCCTCAAAGCCGTCGAGGGGCTGGAGGTGCCTGTCATCGTCATCATAAACAAGATCGACCTCACCACGCAAGAGGAACTGGAGAAAAAAGTGGACTATTGGCACGAGCAGCTGCCCAACGCCGAGATAATCCCCGTCTCTGCGCTCCACGGCTTCAACACCAAGATTATCCTCGACCACATTGTCGCGTTGTTGCCCGAGGCCCCGCCATATTTTGACCGCGACCAGCTCACCGACAAGAGCGAGAGGTTTTTCGTCACGGAGATAATCCGTGAGAAGATCCTTCTCTACTACGCCAAGGAGATTCCATATTCCGTGGAGATTGAGATTGACGAGTTTCACGATGAGCCGGAGAGGGCGGAGATCCACGCCGTCATCCACGTCACGCGAGACAGCCAAAAGGGCATAATCATTGGCAAGGGTGGTGTGGCCATCAAAAAGCTTGGCATCGTCTCTAGGCGCGACATTGAGAAGTTCCTTGGCAAGAAGGTAGATTTGCGCCTCTTCGTCAAGGTCTCGAAAGATTGGCGAGACAAAGACGCCGCTCTCAAGCAGTTCGGCTATGACGTCCGCTAAGGTGGCCGCCGTGGCTAGCCTTGGCATTATCGAAATGGAATATTCATCCTCATATATCAGGAAATGAAGACAGAAAACAGACTTCAGGAGGCTGTGGCCGGCGCGCTCAAGAGCCTTTACGGTGCCGATGTCGCGCCGGACAGCGTTCAAGTCACTGTGACGCGCAAGGATCAGAAAGGCGACTACACCGTGGTCGTCTTCCCCCTGCTGAAAATATCTCACAAGAAACCCGAGGAGACAGGTGCGGAGATTGGTGAATATCTGGTGAAGAATGTGCCAGACGTGGCCGAGGCCGAGCCCGTCAAGGGCTTTCTCAACCTTACGCTCTCCAAGTCGTTTTGGGCTGGCGTGGTCGAGGCTGCCGACGCTGATGCCGACTACGGCTACGTCAAGGCGGGCGACGCCGCTCCGCTCGTCATGATCGAGTACTCCTCTCCAAACACCAACAAGCCCCTGCATCTGGGCCATGTCCGCAATAACCTCCTCGGCTACTCTCTCTCCCGTCTGCTGGAGGTGTGCGGCAACAAGGTCGTGAAGACCAACATTGTCAACGACCGAGGCATTCACATCTGCAAGAGCATGCTCGCTTGGAAAAAGTGGGGCAATGGCGCGACGCCTGAGTCTACGCACCAGAAGGGAGACCACCTTGTGGGCGACTACTACGTGCGCTTCGACAAGGAGTATAAGGCCGAGCTCGCCAAACTCCAAGAGCAGGGTATGACCGAGGAGGAGGCCGAGGAGAAATCGCCACTCATGCAAGAGGCGCGCGAGATGCTTCGCAAGTGGGAGGCCGAGGACCCTGAGGTGCGAGCCTTGTGGCGCAAGATGAACGAGTGGGTCTATGCCGGCTTCGATGAGACCTACAAGGCCATGGGCGTCAGCTTTGACAAGATATATTACGAGAGCGACACCTACAAGGTGGGCAAGAAACTCGTCCTCAAAGGTTTGGAAGAGGGCAAGTTCTACCGCCGCGAGGATGGCTCCGTATGGGCCGACCTCTCTAAAGAGGGCCTTGACGAGAAGCTGCTCTTGCGCAAAGACGGCACTAGCGTCTACATGACCCAAGACATCGGCACGGCGCGCATCCGCTTTGACGAGTACCCCATCGACAAGATGATATATGTGGTGGGCAACGAGCAGAACTACCACTTCCAGGTGCTGGCCATCCTTCTGGACCGTCTCGGCTTCAAGTGGGGCAAGGATCTTGTCCACTTCTCCTATGGCATGGTGGAGCTGCCCAACGGCCGCATGAAGAGCCGCGAGGGAACGGTGGTCGATGCTGACGACCTCGTGGCCAGCATGATAGACACGGCCCGCGAGATGAGCAAAAGCGTGGGCAAGCTGGATGGCCTCTCGGAGGCCGAGGCTGCCGATGTCCACCGCATCCTGGCTCTCGGTGCACTCAAATACTTCCTCTTGAAGGTCGACCCGCGCAAGAACATGACCTTCAACCCCGCGGAGTCCATCGACTTCAACGGAAACACCGGCCCCTTTGTCCAATACTCCTACGCTCGCGCGCAGTCCGTGTTGCGCAAGGCTGCCGATGCGGGTTTTGAGGTCCCTGCCACCATTGTGCCTGAGGCTCTAGACGCCAAGGAGCTGGAGGTGATCAAGCAGATTGAGCAATTGCCCATCGTCATTGCCGAGGCTGGCAAGGCCTACAGTCCGGCTCTCGTGGCCAACTACGCCTACGAGATGGCCAAGTGCTTCAACCAGTTCTACCACGACTGCCCCATCCTCCGCGAGGAGGATGCCGTCAAGCGCGCCAACAGGCTGCTGCTCTGCAAGGTGGCAGCCAAGGTCATCAAAAACGCCCTATGGGTGCTCGGCATCGAGGTGCCGGCCAGAATGTAAGGCGACACGTTGACCTACCATTGATTAAGGCCCGTCCCGTGAGAGATCTTCCTCTCGCGGGGCGGGCTTCTTTGTGCGGGGCTATGAGCTCTTGCTCTATGCGTTGCGCCTTATTTCCCTGCGTTCTTCTTTCCTGCAGCGTAGGTGATAATGGTGCCAATGACTCCAAGTACACCTGTAATCACTTTCACAGTGGTCTCAAACCCGCTGGGGCCTTTCTTCTCTTGTTCTGGCATAGGTTTAAGGGTTTTAGTTGTTTGATTTTTTTGCTCGTGGCGGGTCTTGCGCCGTCATTGACGCAAAAGTGTGAAAAAAAAACAGCATCCAAATTTTTATGCCATAGATGCAAGAGTAGTCAGGGTCTCGGGCGCAAGGTGATGGGTGTCGTCCCTTGTCGTTTATTTATGCGCTGCTTGCCTATTTTATGCAGCCGGCCGTGTGGCTGCTAGAGCGTCTGAAATGTGAATGTTCCCTTTTTGACAATCACTGTCTTGCTTGGCGGCATATTTTAATTATCTTTGCCAGAAGGCCGTGTGGCCACAAGCCACAGTTGTGGGCTGCGGCTCGCCTCGACGGCCTTTAACGCGGGTTTCTCAACGTTCGTTTTTTATAATATAAACATTTGGATATGAATACCTTGATACCAGGCACGAATCGTACGCCAGCCATCTCTTTCCAAGACGGCAACCTGGCCATCTCCGGCCGTTCGTACATGGAGAACTCGGTAGAATTCTATGCCCCAATTAAAAAACTCGTTGACGAGTACAATGGCCCCATAAACGTGGAGATTGGACTTGATTTCTTCAACACCAGCAGCTCCAAGTGCCTTATGGATTTGCTCTCCATTGTGGATAAGAAATGCGTCTCTGGCCAAGAGTGCAAGATCAAATGGAGCTACAAGGCCGATGATGAGGACATGAAGGACTCTGCCGAGGAGTTCCGCGACGTGCTGCGCCACGTCCCCGTGGAGTTGGAGGAGATTGACGACTAGCTGGCGCGAGGGCCTAGCGCGGCAGCGCATGTGTTCCCTTCCCCTCTCTCTTCTTGGGACTTGCCATATTCCAAACACATTTATTCTTCTGATGGTCACACTTTTCGAACAGTCCGAACGCAGCCCTCAGGTAACCTTCGATGGCTCAGAGCTCGTAATCAAGGGCCGATCTTTTATGGACGATGCCGTAGACTTCTACCGCAACCTCATAGCCAATGTGTCGGGACTTGATTTCTCTAGCCTGGAGGTCGTCGTGAACCTTGACTATTTCAACACAAGCAGTTCCAAGTGCCTCTTGGAGCTTTTCCGCTCTTTTGAAAAGATGGTGCGTGCTGGGCGTTCGGTGAAGATTTTCTGGTATTACGCCGAGAGCTGCCCCGACCTTGAGGAGGCCGGTGAAGATTATCGCGACCTCTTGTCCGACGTGCCTTTTGAGTTGGTAGGGGTCGAAGGGTAGTCATGCGGGTCACTCCGTTTTCTGTTTAAACTTAAAATTTCCAATAGCTTGATGAGTAGAACCGTTTGCAGCCTCGTGGCGGCGGCCTGCCTGGCGGCGGGCGTGTCGTCATGTTCCCACGTGGAGGAGAGGCGAAGCCGCGAGAAACTGGTATATGACTGGTCTTTCGCCCTGACTGACACCGTGGATGCCTATGAGGTGGATTTTGACGACTCGCAGTGGCGGGCGCTCAACCTGCCCCATGACTGGGCCATCGAGGGGGACTTCTCCAAAGACAACCCCTCTGGCGTGGGCGGAGGTGCCCTCCCTGGCGGCATGGGCTGGTATCGCAAAACGGTGGAGCTCTCAGAGGCCGATCTCAAAGGACGCGTGTTCTTGGAGTTCGATGGCATATACATGAACGGCTCTGTCTTCGTGAATGGCATCAAGGAGGGGCAGAGGCCCTATGGCTACTCCTCCGTGATTTATGACGTGACGTCAGACCTCAAGGTTGGCAAGAACGTCATAGCCGTCAAGGTGGACAATACGGACCAGCCAAACTCCAGATGGTATAGCGGCTGCGGAATATATCGCAACGTATGGCTCACCAAGACGAACAACATCCACGTGGCCCCGTGGGGCACATGGGTGCGCACGCCGCTCGTCAACAAGGCCAAGGCCGACGTGCTCGTGACCACAACTGTCAAGAATGACAATGACTATGGTGTGGACGTGGACGTCTGCACCACCATTAAGGATGCCGATGGCCGGCAGGTCTCTCGCGAGGTGGGTACGCTGCACGTCGAGGGCGGCTGCTCGTCAGACATTGACCAGCAACTGCGAATTGCCAACCCCAAGTTGTGGGACGTCAAGGACCCGGCTATGTATGTGGCCGAGACCGTCCTCAAGGTCGGCGGCGACATGCTGGACAATTACGAGACCCGCTTCGGTGTCCGCAGCTTCTATTTCGACCCGGCCAATGGTTTCATTCTCAATGACGAGAAGCTCAAACTAAATGGCGTATGTCTTCACCACGACCTTGGCTGCCTAGGCGCGGCAATCAATGACAGGGCGCTGGAGCGCGAGCTTCAGATGATGGCGGACATGGGCTGCAACGCGGTCCGCTGCACGCACAACCCGCCTGCGCCGGAGCTGCTTGACCTCTGTGACAAGATGGGTCTCTTGGTCATCGATGAGGCTTTCGACATGTGGCGTCGCCCCAAGACGGAGCGCGACTATGCGCGTTTCTTTGACGAGTGGCACGAGCGAGACCTCACGGACCTCATCAAGCGAGACAGAAACCACCCTTGCGTAATAGCCTGGAGCATTGGCAATGAGGTGCTTGAGCAATGGGACGAGACGTCCACCACGACCGAGGACGCTCAGAAAGCCAACATTGACGTGGCCATGGGCCGCGGCGCCAAAAACTCTGATAGCGACAAGCTCACGCCTGGC
>CAKUYZ010000029.1 GCA_934717675.1 uncultured Bacteroidales bacterium | reverse complement strand
AGAGGGTTTATGACCATGCCAACATGAGCCTTGTCAAGAGCCGCAAGGCCAACAAGATGGCGCGCAAGAGGCTGAAGATGGCGGCCAAATATATCAAAGAAGGGAAACGTGAGGCGTTCTTTGACGAGGTCATGCGTTCGCTCTGGGGCTATCTGAGTGACAAACTTACGCTCTCGTTGAGCGAGCTGACGAAAGATAACGCCAGGGAGAAGATGGCAAGCCACGGTGTGGATCCCAAAGCGGCAGACGACTTTATGGCTCTTTTGGACGAGTGCGAGTTTGCGCGCTACGCCCCGGCTTCCGTATCCGCCACAATGGACGACGTCTACGCCCGCGCCATAGCCATCATCGAGAAGATTGACGCGAAAAAACAGGCATAGGGGCGTCGCTCCCTAAGTCGCCCTACGTTAATGCACAGAAAGACGATGAATATCAGACATATCATATTGGCAGCCATAGGCTTGGCCGCAACAGCGGTGACCTCAGCCACCCCCTCGGTAGCCGATGCCGACGCCTTGGCGCGAGACGGCAAATATGCCGAGGCGGTAGACGCCTATGAGGCGATATTGGCAGACGGGCAAGAGAGTGCCGGCCTCTACTATAATCTAGGGTACTCATATTTCAAGCAGGGCATGCTTGGCAAGTCCATCCTCAATTTTGAGAGGTGCAAAAGGCTAGATCCGTCAGATGCGGATGTTGACGCCAACCTGGAGTTGGCCTATGCCCAAACGGACAAGATGCAGGTGGTGGAGCCACTCCTTGTGAGCCGCTTGTGGATCCAATTTTGCAATTGGTTGAGTTCTGACGGCTGGGCCGTGGCTTTTTTGATCCTCTTCTTCGTGGCCATGATAGGGGTGGGCTGTTTCTTGTTTCTTGACTCTGTGGCCGCACGCAAGGCAGGCTTTTTCGGCGCTGCGGTGCTGCTGCTGTTGGCCATTGGCGCGCTCACAATATCTCTGAGGAAGAAAACGGAGATTGTGTCGGGGAAAGATGCCATCGTCATGGTATCTTCCTCAACATTGGCCACGTCACCAGACAAGAATGCTACGCAGATGGCTGTGCTTCATGAGGGTACGAAAGTGACAATTGTTGATACTCTTGGGGAGTGGGTGGAGGTGAAGCTCCGCGACGGAAATGTCGGTTGGCTCAAGACGGCAGATGTCGAGAAGATTTAGGTTGTGAGGAATCACAAGCGGTCATAAAGAAAGGGACGTGCGGGAAGCGCGTCCCTTTTTGTTTGCCATATAGAAGCTGATTTATTGCCAAATGAGCGGTGCGGGCATTGCAAAGAGCCGCGCAAAAAGTTCGTCAACGAAAGTATTAGTCTATTGAGATAAAAAGAGAAAGGCACCGGCGTGAAAGCTGCGCCGATGCCAAGGTTAATATGCCGAAGGCCTGTGCTAATCTTTGGCCTTGTATGAGAATCTGTCGAAAACGCCTTGAGCCTTGCCCTTTGCCGATGTTTTCTGCGCAAAGAGGCCAATGTATGCGCCAGTGAAGCCGCCACCTGCCTCGGAGCTAATGAAGCGGGTGTTCATACGCCCGAGGGTTGTGAAGTTGCGGCCGTCTGTGGAGACGCTGAAAGAATATAACTCTGGAGAGCCCTCGATGCGCAGCGTCACGCCTTTGCCGCCCGCTTCAATCTCTTTCTCCACATGGCGCAACTCGCCGAGGCGGTAGCGAAGTCGAGCATACGTCTTGCCATCGGCATTGCGGACAAGGGAAATGTCATAGTGCGTATAGCACTTCATATAGAGCGTCATGCCTGCCTCGTCACCAACGTTTTTGCCATCAAGGGTTACTTTGGTCTCGGCTACGAAATTGGCGTGTTGCTGCCTTCGGCCTACGAATGTTGGCGACCCTTCCGAATCTATGCTCTCCGTTGATGCCGTGAGCGTCAGCTTACCACCACGGACGGAATAATCGGCGGGTGAGTAGTTGCGCAGGTAGTTCCATTCAAGGCCAAGCGGTTTGCTGAAGTCGGCTTCTGCCGCTGGCGCGGCGAAAGGGTGTTGCGGCAGGGTGGGGACGTCCATCTGCAAGGCTATGGTGCCGTTGCCGTTAACAACGGGCCAGCCACCTTTGGGCCAAGACACTGGGGCGAGGAACGTCTCGCGACCCATGACATGATTATTGCCGCTCACGGGGCGGAACGCCAGGCAGACCATCCACCACGAGCCATCGTGAGCTTGGACAAGGTCGGCGTGGCCGGTGCCTTGGATGGGGTTGCTCTCAGCGGCCTGGCAATAGTGCGTGAGGATGGGGTTTGAAGGGTTGCCCAGATATGGCCCGTCGATCCTGCGGCTGCGGGCTATGGTCTCCGAGTGGCCATATTCCGTGCCGCCCTCGGCGATCATGAGGTAATACCAACCGTCTTTCTTATAGATGTGCGGGGCTTCAGGGTATCGGCCTCCAATGCCTTCCCATATGAGTTTCGATTCTGTCTTCTGCTCTCCCGTGAACGGGTCAATCTCGCAAAGCCAAATGCCGTCGTTTGGGTTGGAGACCATGTAACAGGTGCCGTCCTCCTCCCAAAAGAGCGAGGGGTCTATGCCCTCTTGCTTCAGCCACACGGGGTCTGACCACTCTCCGCGTATGTCTTTGGTGTGGACAATGAAGTTGCCGCCTCCGGCCACGTTGGTCGTTATCATGAAGAATGTGCCGTCATGATACCTTATGGTCGGGGCGTAGATGCCGCACCATGAGCCGGATTTTTCCAAAGGCAACTGCTCCGGGCGCGTCAGGCAGTGGCCTATCTGCTCCCAATTGACAAGGTCGCGACTGTGGAAAAGCGGAACGCCAGGAGCGAACTCAAAACTGCTCGTAACAAGGTAGTAGTCTGAATCCACCCTGCAGACGCTTGGGTCGGGATGGAACCCGGGGATGACGGGGTTCTTGTAGCCAAAGCTTTGCGCCCAGATGGCGACAGAGGCCGAGAGCAAAGCAGCCGTTGCTATGTGTCTTTTCATCGTCATAAATATTTTACGTTCGCAATGTTCGCAAAAAAAGTTACATGGGCAAATAATATGGCATCTCATTTGCTCTTTTTGAGAAAGTGAGTAATTTTGCAGTCGGAAACGCCGATATGGCTCAGTTGGTAGAGCAACGCATTCGTAATGCGTGGGTCCTCAGTTCGAGTCTGAGTATCGGCTCTTTGATTTAGAGTTTTGGCCCTGACCTGAATAGGTTGGGGCTTTTTTGTATCCCTGCACCCACATAAGTAGCAAAAAATGTACTCATACGAATATCCGCGCCCCGCGCTGACCGCCGATGCAGTAATCCTCTCCACCAATGCCGATGGCGTGCGCACCGTGCTGCTCATACGCCGCGGCAACGAGCCTTTCGCCGGCAAGTGGGCCTTGCCTGGCGGTTTTGTCAATGAAGGCGAGAGGTCGGCCGAAGCCGCGCGCCGCGAGTTGGAGGAGGAGACGGGGGTGCGGCTAGACAGTGCCGACCAGTTGGCGCAGATTGGGCTATACGACACGCCAGGCCGCGACCCGCGCGGGTGGACCGTGAGCGCTGTCTACGCCACAGAACTGCCCGGTGAGCCCCTGGCGCACGGGGGGGATGACGCTGCCGAGGCAAAATGGCACAATGTGGATGAGCTGCCGCCCTTGGCCTTTGACCATGACAGGATTGTGGCCGACGTGCTGGACATAATAAGCACAGAAGAGTGACAACGAGGCAGCGATATGACGCCGTCTTGGGCTACTTTGCCAAGGCCATGCCCAATGCCGACACTGAACTGGTGTTTCGCAATGACTATGAGTTGCTTGTGGCCGTGATCCTTTCGGCGCAATGCACAGACAAACGCGTCAATATGGTCACGCCGGTGCTTTTCTCGCGTTGGCCAACGGTGCAGTCTTTGGCAGGGGCCTCTGAGGCCGACGTGTTGGCGGTCATCTCTTCCGTGAGCTACCCAAACTCAAAGTGTCACTATCTGGTGCAGATGGCGCGGATGGTGTGCGATGTCTTTGGCGGGCATATCCCTCACAGTCGCGATGACCTCATGCGGTTGCCTGGCGTAGGGCGCAAGACGGCCAACGTCATGCTCATTGTGGCCTATGGCGTGCCTGCCATGCCGGTGGATACGCACGTGTTTCGCGTGGCGGCGCGACTGGGGCTGACGCATGGCTGCAAGACTCCCGAGCAGACGGAGCGACAGCTCGTGTCCATGATCCCAGCCCACCTCTTGGGCAAGGCGCACCATTGGCTCATACTCTTTGGCCGATATATGTGCACGGCCATATCGCCACGCTGCGCCGACTGCGCGCTTGCCGGCCTGTGCCTGCGTCTGCATCCGGAGGCGACAGACGAGCCGTCACTTTTCTAGTCATCATGACGCACAAAAAAAGAGAACCCCGACTTCCTTAACAGGGAGGTCGGGGTTCTCTCGTCATACTACTCTTGCCCTAGTGTCGGCTAGTTCTTGAATGTCAAGTGGTCTCCGTCAACATCCACCGTCATAGGTTTCTCTTTGTTGACGTCGCCCGCCAATATCTTCTTAGACAAGTCGTTAAGCACGTAGGTCTGAAGAGCCCTCTTGACGGGGCGTGCGCCAAACATTGGGTCGTATCCTGCATCGGCCAGCCAATTGATGGCAGCCGGGGTTACCTTCAGCTCCACACCGTTCTTCTGGAGCATCTTCTGCACTGCGGCAAACTGCAAGCCCACCACCTCACGGATGCGCTCCTTGCTGAGCGGGGTGAACGTCACAATCTCGTCAATACGGTTGAGCAACTCAGGGCGTATGGTCTTGCGAAGCAATTCCATAACCTCGCGCTTGCTGGTCTCAATGAGCTCCGGCGTAATCTTGTTGCCATTCTTCTCAAACTCCTCCTGGATGAGGTTAGAGCCGAGGTTTGAGGTCATAATTATGATGGTGTTCTTGAAGTCCACCGTGCGGCCCTTATTGTCCGTCAGGCGGCCATCGTCAAGCACCTGGAGCAGGATGTTGAAGACATCGGGGTGAGCCTTCTCAATCTCGTCGAGCAAGACCACGGAATATGGCTTACGCCTTACGGCCTCGGTCAACTGTCCGCCCTCGTCGTAGCCTACGTATCCTGGAGGCGCGCCAATCAGACGCGACACGCTGTGCTTCTCCTGATACTCCGACATATCGATACGGGTCATCTGCTGCTCATCATCAAAGAGGAACTCCGCCAACGCCTTGGCCAGCTCCGTCTTGCCCACACCCGTGGTGCCGATGAAGATGAACGAACCGATAGGCCTGCGCGAGTCTTGCAACCCCGCACGCGAGCGACGCACGGCGTCGGCCACGGCATGGATGGCCTCGTCTTGGCCAACGACCCTCTTGTGCAACTCATCCTCCAAGTGGAGGAGCTTGGTGCGCTCACTCTCAAGCATCTTGGACACCGGGATGCCAGTCCAACGAGACACGACCTCCGCAATGTCGTCCGAGTCAACCTCCTCCTTGATGAGCGCGCCCGAAGCCTGCATCTTCTGCAACTTCTGGTTGAGCTCGTCAATCTTCTTCTGGGCCTCAGCCAACTTGCCGTAGCGCAACTCGGCCACGCGGGCGTAGTCTCCTTCACGCTCGGCTTTTTGGGCGTCGAACTTGATCTGCTCAATGAGGGCTTTCTGCTGCTGGATGTCTTCGATGACGTCTTTCTGCGCCTTCCATTGAGCCCTGTGCTCGGTGCACTGCGCTTTCTGCTCCGCAATCTCCTTGTCAAGCTCGGCAATCTTGGCCGTGTCCCCCTCGCGGAGGATGGCCGCGCGCTCAATCTCCAGCTGTTTGAGCTTACGCTCCAAATCGTCAATCTCTTCCGGCACGGAGTTCATCTCCATGCGCAGGTGAGCCGCAGCCTCATCGACAAGGTCGATGGCCTTATCTGGCAAGAACCTCTGAGAGATGTAGCGACGAGACAAGGTGACGGCCGAGATTATGGCCTCGTCCTTGATACGCACCTTGTGGTGAGTCTCATATTTCTCCTTGATGCCTCGGAGAATGGCGATGGCGTCCTCCTCCGATGGCTCGTCAACCATCACCGTCTGAAACCTGCGCTCCAACGCCTTGTCTTTCTCAAAGTACTTCTGATACTCGTCTAGCGTGGTCGCGCCAATGGCCCTCAGTTCGCCGCGGGCGAGCGCAGGCTTCAAGATGTTGGCCGCGTCCATGGCGCCGTTGCTCTGGCCTGCGCCAACGAGCGTGTGAATCTCATCAATGAACAAGATTATGCGTCCGTTGGACGACACGACCTCCTTCACCACGCTCTTCAGCCTCTCCTCAAACTCACCCTGGTACTTGGCACCAGCTATGAGCGCACCCATGTCGAGAGAGAATATCTCCTTGTCCTTGAGGTTCTCCGGCACATCGCCGCTTATGATCCTGTGCGCAAGCCCCTCGGCAATGGCCGTCTTGCCCACACCAGGCTCACCGATGAGGATTGGGTTGTTCTTCGTCCTTCGGCTCAAGATCTGCAGCACGCGCCTTATTTCCTCATCACGGCCAATGACAGGGTCTAGCTTGCCTGTCCTAGCCCGGTCGTTGAGGTTTATGGCGTATTTGTTGAGGGCGTTATATGTCTCCTCCGCATTCTGATCCGTCACCTTGGAGCCTTTGCGCAGCTCGCGGATGGCGGCTCGGAAGTCTTTCTCCGTGGCTCCCGCGTCTTTGAGTATTTGCGCGGCGGTTCCTTTGCCTTCCAAGATTGCGAGCAAGATAAACTCCACCGAGACGAACTGATCCCCATCGGCTTTGCTCTCCTCCTGCGCCTTGAGCAGCACGTTGTTGGCGTCGCCACTAAGGTAGGTCTGGCCATCGCCGCCGCTCACCTTGGGCAACCCCTTTATGGCGCGGTCCACGGCCTCGGCCACGGTGGGCGAGACGCCGCATTTGTTGAAGACGTAGTTGGTCACGTCTGGCGTGGTCTCCATTATCGCCTTCAGTATGTGAAGAGGTTCCAACGATTGCTGGCCGCTGGCTTGCGCCATCTGCGCGGCCTTGTTGATGGCCTCTTGCGACTTGACTGTAAAGTTGTTGAAATCCATATCTTAAATTTTCTCCTTTCCGGCCCTTGGGTTCTCGGGGCGGGAGGCTTTCGTCTCCGTGCCCTCGCCCTCGGGCTTCGTGTTCCGTCCTCATGTTTCTCAAATGCTGTGCCAATGGCCATGCTGTGCCAAATTGGCGCACAATTTGTTGCCGCACTGGCTGTTTGGGACAGAAAGTCAGACGCAGGGTTTGCTTTTCTGTCAAAAAAGGACTAATCGTGCCTCTAGAGGGCGTTGGGGAGGATGAGAACCGCCACGTGGAGCAGGATGCGGCGGAGAATCTTGAGAGCGTTGGAGACTTGTGTCTCGACAGTGCGCTTGGAAATGCCTAACGCATCGGCAATCTCTTGGTTAGACATGCCGTCAAAGCGGTTGAGCGTGAAAATCTTGCGGCATTGCTCTGGCAGCTGGGCAAGGGCCTTGGCCACTTTGGCTTGCGCTTCGCTCTCCTCAATGAGACTGTCGGCGGCGTCTTGCGCCATGTCGTCAGACATCATCAGGGCTTGGCTCTCATATTGCCGCCTCACCTTCTCATGTTTCAAGACGTTGAGGCAGGCATTCCTCACAGCCGTGTAGAGAAACGACTTGACGTTGGTCGGCTTGGCTGTGAGCCTCTGTTCATAGAGCGAGACGAAGACGTTTTGCACGGCGTCGGATGCCGCGTCGTCATCGGCCAAGAAACGCAGTGCGAAAAGTGTCAATGGGGTGTAGTAGCGGTCAAAGAGTTCATGGAAAGCGGCGTGCCCGAGCTCGGTGGCCATGTTCGCCACGAGTTCATCGTCTGTCATTTTGTGTGTTTGTCCCGCCGCCGCCATACTTCCGCGAATATGGCGTAATTGGATGTCTTTTGCAATAGTTAGAAGAGGTATGGCGAGCCTGGTGAACTGTCGTATGATGGTATGCAGTAATCTGCTGACGCCCATAATTTCCTTTCGATTGCTAAATTTTGTATTTTTGCATAATAATTTAAACTTCAAATAACAATGAAGAAAATCCTTTGCGCCCCTATGGCTTTGGCTCTCGCCCTGACGGCCTGTGGTGGCTCTCGGCAAGAGGCCGACGCGCCGTCACCGCTCATTGGGGTGGACCAGTGTGGCTATCGCCCCGCCGATGGCAAGATGGCTCTGTTGCTCACGGCTGGTAAGAAATTTTCTGTTGTGAGTGAGGCGGATGGTTCAGTGGCCTTTGATGGGCAAGTTGGGGAGGCCCGTTTTTGGCCCGAGGCCGGCGACAGCGTACGCCAGATGGAGTTCTCGGCGTTGCGCGAGGTGGGTGCCTATCGCATTGTGGTGGACGACACTTTGGCCTCCGCTCCATTTGTGATCTCTGACACGGTCTACGCCTCCGCCCTCCGCTCGGCTGTCAAGGCGTTCTATTACAACAGGGCCTCAATGCCCATTGAGGCCCGATATGGCGGCAAGTGGGCCAGGCCGGCAGGCCACCCAGACACTCTTGTCTTGATTCACAGCTCAGCCGTGTCCGCGGAGCGGCCCGAGGGCACTGCCATCTCATCTTCGCGCGGCTGGTATGACGCGGGAGACTATAATAAGTATATAGTGAACAGCTCCATATCTACATACTCGCTCATGCTTGCCGCCAAACTGTGGCCAACGGCCACGGATGCCCTGCGGGTTGGCATTCCCGAGAGCGGGAGTGGGATCCCCGACCTCGTGAGCGAGACGTTATATAACTTACGTTGGATGCTCACCATGCAAGACCCGGCCGATGGTGGCGTCTATCACAAACTGACCACGCTAAGCTTCGAGGGCTTCATCATGCCGGCCGATTGTCACAAACAGCGATATGTGGTGGCCAAAGGCACCGCCGCCGCGTTGGACTTGGCCGCCACGGCCTCTTTCGCAAGCCGATTGCTGCCAGGCGTCAGCCCATCGCTCCAATCTTTGGCGGACAGCTGCAAGAGCGTGGCCCTCAAGGCCTACAATTGGGCCAAGGCCAATCCTGACGTCACGTTCCGTAACCCGGCCGACGTCTCCACGGGCGAGTATGGAGACGACAATCTTTCCGACGAGTGGCTATGGGCCGCGACGGAGATGTGGCTGACGTTTGGTGGTGACGACTATGCCGCCGATGCCCGCGCCCACACTGTCGCATGCCAAGTGCCATCGTGGGGCGGAGTATCCGCGCTTGCCTATTACTCTATGGTGGCTGAGGGGCGCAATGTGCCAGGCTTTGACGCCAGCGCGGCAATAAGCTCAAGTGCGGACAGCCTGTTGCGGAGAGAGGCGGAGTCTCCCGTTTGCCTCTCACTAGAGAAGTTCGACTGGGGCAGCAACTCCAGCGTGGCAAACGAGGCCATGCTCAAACTTGTGGCCGCCAAAGCGGCTCCCGACAATGCCGCCGCGCTGCGCGCCTCTGTCCTCAACGATGTCCACTATCTCTTCGGCCG
This sequence comes from uncultured Bacteroidales bacterium, assembly GCA_934717675.1. Classification (GTDB taxonomy): domain Bacteria; phylum Bacteroidota; class Bacteroidia; order Bacteroidales; family Marinilabiliaceae; genus W3P20-009. The sequence goes on along the minus strand of CAKUYZ010000029.1, from coordinate 9,463 downwards.
CAATGGCGTGGGCTATAGCTTCGTGACTGGCGTAGGCTCGCGCTCGCCTATGCACATTCATCACAGGCCATCTGCGGCCGACGGCATTGATGAGCCAGTGCCTGGCTTCTTGGCCGGAGGCCCCAACACGGTGGTTCCGACAGACTGTGGTGACGAGCCGACGCGTAGCCAATATCCCGCCAAGGCCTATGCCGACCAGGAGTGCAGCTACTCAACCAACGAGATTGCCATAAACTGGAACGCCCCGCTTGTCTTTGACCTTCTTGGGTTGTGGGGCAATTAGGCTCAGGGAAAACTTAGAAGAGATAAAGAGAAAAGCCGTGCCGACATATTGGTCGGCACGGCTTACTTTTTATGCGGCGGGAGCGTCTATGGCCAGCGTCATTCGGAGACAGGTTTCAGGAAATCATCGAAATAGCGTTTGATGTAACCCATAAGGTGAGTTCTGTCATGTCCGCTCACGTTGTGCGGATGGTTGGGATATACGGAGTAGTCGATATAGATGCCTTTCTCAATGGCACTGTTGAGCAGCATTTGGCTGTTTTGCCACACCACGGTGCTGTCCATGGCGCCGTGAATCACCAGCAGTCGGGCCTTCAGGTTGCCAATCTTGCCCAAGAGGCTGTTGGCCTCATACCCGTCGGGGTTTTGCTGCGGTGTGTCCATATACCTCTCCCCATACATCACCTCGTAGTATTTCCAGTCGCATACGGGGCCGCCAGCCACGCCCGCGCGGAACACGTCGGGATATGTGGTGAGCAGGCTTATGGTCATGAAGCCGCCGAAGCTCCATCCGTGTACGCCAATCCTGCTTTTGTCCACATATGGCAGCGAGCGCAAGTAGTCCACGCCCACCATCTGGTCTTCCATCTCCAGCTTGCCCAATTGGCGATGCACGCATTGCTCAAAGGCGGAGCCTCGCATCTCGGTGCCGCGGTTGTCCATGGTGAAGACAATGTAGCCCTCTTGTGCGTAGTAGAGCATCCACGCGCCGGCGCCGTTGAGCCAGCTCCCGTCTACCAATTGCGAGTGTGGGCCGCCATAGACGTATACAATGGTGGGATATTTCTTGGCGGGGTCGAAGCCTGTGGGCAGAATCATGCGCCCCGTCAGGCGGTGCGCCCCGTCTGCGCTCTTGAGGTCTACCAACCGAATCTTTGGCATGGCGAAGCCGCAGAACGGGTTCTCCACTTTTGCCGCCAGGCGGTCTTCATTGCCATCGGTAGAGCGGAACCGGCTCTCCTTGGCCACCGTTGGGCAGCTGCTGTTGATCACCATGCGGCTCTTGCCGTTGGCATAGGTGGCTGCGCTGGTCCGTTTCTCGGGGCTCAGTGGCGAGAAGCTCCCGTCTAGGCCAATGGCCGCGACATTGCGATACATGTAGCCCTCCCTGTTGGTTTGGGCAATGACCTTTTGCGTCTTAGGGTCGAAGCCGTATGTGGCGGTGACGCACCACTGGCCGCTTGTGAGCTGACGGACGTTGCCCGTGCGGACGTCATAGAGGTAGAGGTGGCGGAATCCGTCGCGATAGCTGGCCCAGACGAAGTGGTTCGCGTCGGTCCACAAGGCCGGCTCGCAAGGCTCCACCCAATGACTGTCAGACTCCTCAAAAAGTGTCTTTGTCAGTCGGCCCGTGCGGCTGTCATACAAGTTGTACCACATGTGGTCTTGGTCGCGGTTTATCTCCGCCATCCCTATGAGGCTGCCATCGGGGCTCCAGCTGATGTTGGTGAAGTAGCGGTCTACGGGCTGCGCCGTCTTGAGATATGTCGTTTTGCCCGTGGCTACGTCATATATTCCCACTGACACTTGTTCTGACACTTCGCCGGCCATGGGGTAGCGCGTGTTCACCACCTTGCCTTCGCGCGCCGTCACGTCCACAAGCGGGTAGTTCGCCACCATGCTCTCGTCTTTGCGGTAGAAACAGAGCCGCTCGCCATCGGGACTCCAAAACATGCCGCCATTGATGCCGAACTCGTTACGGTGCACCGTGGACCCGTATTTCACCCCTGTCTCGCTCGTCTTGTCCACTCTTTGTGTTTTCTTGCCGTCAGACACGTACAGGTCTCCCCCTCTGGTGAAAGCCACGCGGCGGAGGTCGGGGCTTATGGCCACGTCGTCATACGGGCCCTCGACGGAGGCCGTCCGTTTCCACGCCCGGCAGTCTATTCGGCAGATGTCTTGCCCGTCCGTCACCCACAGGTCGGTTGGCGTGGCGGCCTCCAAAATGTAGGCTCGGTTTCCGCCAGACGCTTTGCGGATGTCGTCAAAGGAGCCGATGACGCTCTCGGTGCCATCCGTGGCCGATGCTGCCAGCGTGTTGTCGGCCTTGTAGAAGATTATGTCGTCCGTCTTGTGGCAGCTCCACGAACTAAGGCTGTAGGGATATAGGTTTCCGAACTCCTTGCCTCCAGGCACCGAGTTTTCAAGGTCGAACTTGCGCAAGTCTTGCCCCGCGGAGGTCGTGAGCGACGCCAAGATGGCTGAGGTCATGGCGATAAGTGCTTTGTGGTTCATTGTCTGTTAACTCATTATGTGGCAAGGCTGCGAATGCCCTGCGCAAGCGCGAATTTAAACCAAAAGCGGCTAAAGGACCCGTATGCGCCGTTCTGTTTGAAAATTAAAGGGCAAACGGTTTGTTTATGGCCTCCTATTTTTATATTTTTAGCATCTCGAATGGCATGGCTCTTTGGCGGCAGACCGCGCCGGGCTCATGACAAAAGAAAAGAATCTACTGACAAGATGAAAATAAAGAACATTGTGGCGGCGTTGGCCGCCGTTGCCGCGTGCCTGCCCTTGCAGGTGAACAGTCAGGCGGAGGCCGTCGAAAACTCATGCAAGGCGTGCTTTCAGCACCCTTACATAATCTCCGGCCGCCCATTCAAGTCTTTGCTGACGGGCGATGAGGTGGCCGAGTTCCACACCACGCTCTTCTCTGGCACCACATATCGCATTGCCGTGGGCAACGGCGAGAGGAGCAATGTCATATTCACAGTCTATGACACGGATCACAATATGCTCTTTTCCAGCAAAGACTATGGCAACGCGCCATATTGGGATTTCTCTGTGGACGGATATATGGACTGCATCGTCGAGGCGCGACTGGACAACACGGTGGCCTCGTCGGGCTTCGCCATTGTCATGACCGGGTTCAAGCTCAACGAGGGGGTGGAGTAAGGTGCCTGCGAGAGCCTAAGGGGGACTCTAAAAAAGAAATCTTTGCATGAGCGACAGCATTCTTGAGGCGCTCGTCCAGCTTTTTGCCGTCGTGGCGTCAGTCCGCGGGGCGAAAGACATGAGCGAGCGCAGGATGGTTGTGTATAACTTCCTCGTCTCGCAGCTCAACACGGAGTTGGCGAACAAATATATCGGGAAGTTTGACGACTATTATCGCAATAATGTGCGCCTTGGGCTGCGCAGCGAGAACCAATATAAGGCCATCTCGCGCGTGGCCTCGAAGGTGATGAGGATCACCTTCGAGATGAACAAGGAGATGTCGCTTTTCCAGAAATACATTGTCCTCGTCCAACTCTACGAATACCTCAACACTGGCCACATATCTTACGTCGAGCAGGGCCTTGTCAACGACGTGGTGGCGGACAAGTTCAACATTAACCGAGAGGAGTTTGAGCTCGTCCGCGATTTCATCCTAGACACTCACAACGTGAGCGAGAGGGTGGTGTTCTCTGGCAAGAGCAATTGTGAAGACATCCAGGAGCCTAAGCACGTCTTTTGGGAAGACTTGGAGGGGGAGATAGATTTTGTCTACCTCCCCATAGTCAACATTTTCCTCTTCAAGTGCTTTGGAGAGCAGCACCTCGACATGAACGGCTCGATGCTCGTGGCAGGGCGCACCTACATTATGAGGGCGGGCAACTCAATCCGCAACGGCGTCAGCTCGCCCATCTTCTATTATGACATGATGCGCCAGGTGGTCTCCAACGGCAATGTGGTGCCCATCACCATCGAGGCGCGCAATGTGGTCTATTACTTTAACAAGAAGACTTGCGGCATCCACAGCCTCTCGTTCGAGTCCCACTCCGGCCGCCTGGTGGGCATCATGGGCATCTCCGGCTCCGGCAAGAGCACATTCGCCAACGTCATCTCCGGCATGGCCAAGCCTACGTCTGGCAATGTATATATCAACAACATAGACATATATGAGAATCCCGACGCCGTCAAGGGTCTCATTGGCTTTGTGAGCCAAGATGACATATTGGTTGAGGATCTCACCGTCTATGACAACCTCTACTTCGGCGCGCGTATGAGCTATGACAACTTGCCATTGCCCGTGCTGCATGAGAGGATTGACAAGCTGTTGCGCCTCCTGGGCCTATATGACGTGAAAGACGTCAAGGTGGGCAGCCCCCTAAACAAGAAGATAAGCGGCGGGCAGCGCAAGAGGCTTAACATTGCCCTGGAGCTTATCCGCGAGCCCTCCATACTCATTCTAGACGAGCCTACGTCTGGCCTTTCCAGCCACGATTCCGAGAATATCATTGAGTTGCTCAAAGACTTGTCTATCAATGGCAAGCTGATTTTTGTGGTCATCCACCAGCCATCGTCAGACATTTTTAAGATGTTTGACCAGCTGCTCATATTGGACACTGGCGGCTACCTCATATATGACGGCAACCCCGTCGAGAGTCTCAGCTACTTCCGTCTCAACCTCCATATGCTCTCGTCTCGCGAGGTGGAGTGCCGCAGGTGCGGCAACATCAATGTGGAGCAGGTGCTGGACATAATCAGCCAACCTGTGGTGGATGAGTATGGAAACAACACGCAGGTGCGCAAAGTTAAGCCTGAGGAGTGGTATGAGAAGTTCAGGTGGGGTGCGATAGACACAAACTATGTGGGCGACCCGGAGCCTCTGCCACCGGTGACGTTCAAGACGCCGGGGCGAGTGAAGCAGTGGTGGCTCTATCTGCTGCGCGACGTGAAGTCCAAAATGGCCAACGCCCAATATGTCATGCTGAATATGTTGGAGACCCCGGCCATGGCTCTCTTTGTGGCTTTGCTGCTGAGATATTACAACGTGTCGTCGCCAGACGGATACACGTTTGCCGACAACGTGAACATCCCCGTGTTCATCATTGTGGCTGTTATAATAGCCTTCTTCGTGGGGCTGACGGTGAGCGCGGAAGAGATAATACAGGACAGGCAGATACTGAAGCGAGAGGCGTTCCTCAACTTGAGCCGCACGAGCTACATAATGTCAAAATGCACCCAGACCACCATACTCTCCGCGGTGCAGATGCTCTTCTTCGTGGCTGTGGCAAACAGCGTCTTGTCCATAAAAGGGATGTTTTGGGACTATTGGCTTGTTCTATTTTCTACAGCGGTGTCGGCCAATATGTTGGGTCTCAATCTATCAGACATGATGAAAAAGACCATCAACATCTACATCATCATCCCGTTTATGGTTATCCCGCAGCTCATATTGAGTGGCGTCTTCGTCAAGTTTGACAAGATGAACCCCGATGTGAGTTCCGTCACATGCGTGCCACCCTATGGACATATCATAACTGCCAGGTGGGCCTTTGAGGCCTTGACGGTGAATCAGTTCTGCTATAACGACTACGAGACGCTGTTCTATAAGTATGACAAGTCGAAAAGCCAAAGCTCTTATTATAAAGATTTTTGGGTGCCTGCCATGAAGTCATACCTCAACCGCGTGACGCGCAACTCTGACAATGTGGCGTCAGACCCGCATGAGATTCAAAAGACGCTCAACCTGTTGTCTCATGAGATATCCGCCAACGCGGGCCTTTGGCCAGACATACGCCCCCCGAGGGTCGATATGTTCGCGTCTGGCCTCTTCGGCTCCGCGGCGTATAACGTTGTCAGCCAATATCTGGAGGAGGTGCGACTATATAATGTGGCGCGTTATAATAAAGCGGATTTGGCTCTCGACCGTTTTAAGCAACAGTTCACGGCGGAGCATCTTGACAGTTTGCGCAGGCAATATCACAACTCCAGCATAGCGGACTTGGTGACGAGCCCGTCTGGAATCCTTACTGAGGTCATAACGGAATATGACGGCCGCCTGTGGCAGAAGAACGACATGGTGTTTCAGAGTACCGACAAGGCTTTCAAGGCTCCGCTTTTCTCTGCCTACAAGACCTTTTGTGGCGTGATGATAGATACCTACGTCTTTGATCTCGTGGTCATTTGGCTCATCAACATTTTTCTGCTCATCGTCTTGCTGGACGGGCGATTGGGTCGGGCCTTGCGGAAGTAGTGTAGCGTGGGGTGTCAGTCCACAATCTTGAAGCGTATTCTCAATATTTTTCTAGCAGCGTCATAGTCATGGCTGACGAAGCGGACGTGACCAATCTCGGACGTGTTGGTCACGTGCAGCCCCGCGCATAGGCAGTCGTCGTAGTCTCCCACGCTCACAACCCTCACTGTGTCCGACGCCCCTTCGGGGAGTCTTCGCAAGTCGAACTTTTTCTTTGCCTCAGCCTGCGTCAGGTAGTGGAAGGAGATGTCTAAGTGTCGGTCAATCACCTCGTTGACGGTCTTCTCCACTTCGGCGATTTGCTCATCGCTTGGATCCTCCATGGCGTAGTCTAGTTTCGACTTCTTGCGCTCAATGTGCGCCTCCACAGCTCTGCCACAATGGAACGCGTTGTCCATGGCGCGGTTTATTATATGTTCAGCAGTGTGGCTTGGGCGGTGCTCCTCCTTGTTATGCGCATTCAGTAGCGCGGCCTTTTCGTCTTGTCCCATGTCCTAGTTATATTTTGATGGCAGCACGCCAAACTCCTCCTTGAAGTATTTCGAGAAGTATTTCGGGTTGTTGAACCCCACGGCATATGCCACGTCCGCCACGTTCTGCGCAGGGTCTTTGAGCATCTGCGCCGCCCTCTTGAGCCTTATTATCCTGATGAATTCTATCGGCGGGCGGCCTGTTATGGCAATGAGTTTTTTATATAGATGCACGCGGCTCATTCCCAGGTGGCGACTAAGGTCTTCGACCGAGAGATTAGGACTGGCAATGTTTTGCTCCACATAGGCTATGGCTTTCTGAATCAGTTGCTCGTCAAGTGGCGTGATGTCTATCTGGCTTGGCTCGGGATCGATCTGATTTCTTGACGATTGCTGCCTCTTGCGGCTTAACTCTATGAGTTTTTGGATTTTGAGGCGGAGAATCTGTGGATTGAACGGCTTGGTCAGATAGTCGTCCGCTCCATTGGCCAACCCCTCTATGTTATGCTCCTCGGCCGACTTGGCCGTGAGCATAATTAGTGGAATCATACTCGTCTTAGGGTCTCCTTTCACTTTGGCGCACAGGGCGTTGCCATCCATTATGGGCATCATCACGTCCGTTATGATCAGGTCTGGCTTGCTCTCTGCAATCTTGTCATAGGCCTCCGCCCCATCGTGGGCCTCCACCAGGTCGTAGCTCGCGCGCAGGGTCTCGCGGAGCAGGGTCAGGAAGTCCTCATTGTCGTCCACAATCATCACGGTGGGGCGTTTGGTTTGCCCCTTGCCGTTGGCTTCTTCCTCCTTGTCTGCGTCAGGCGCCGACTCGGTGGCAGGTCCCAGGTTTGTCGGCAGCTCGACGGTGAAGATGGAGCCGCCTAGCGGATTGTCAGTCATGCTCACGGAGCCGCCATGCAGGGCCACGAACTCCTTCACCAAGTGCAAGCCTATGCCGCTGCCGACAATGGACGTGTCCGTCTGCGGCACTTGATAAAAACGCTCGAAGATATGCGCCTTATGCTCATCGGGAACGCCCATGCCCGTGTCTCGCACACTCACCACGGCCCGCGTCTTGTCGGCCGTGAGGCTCACACTCACCGTCACATCTCCACCTGCGGGCGTGAACTTATAGGCGTTTGAGAGCAGGTTGTCCATCACCTTGCCAATCTTGTCCTTGTCGAACTTCATATAGATGTTTTTCTCCGCCGCCTCTAGGGAGAAGTTTATCCTTTTGCCAGACAGCTTGACGAACGCCTCGCAGTGGTCGTTGACAAAGCTGACCATGTCTCCCTCTGACAGGTTGAGCGTCATGCCGCCCTTGTCGGCCTTGCGGAAGTCCAGCAGCTGGTTCACAAGGCCCAGGAGCTTGACCGAGTTGCGGTGCACCAGCTCCAGCTGGCCGCGGTTGGCGTCATCGGCCGGCAGGCTGTCCAAGATGTTGTCTAGGGGCGAGATGATGAGACTCAGTGGCGTGCGCAGCTCGTGCGATATGTTGGTGAAGAACCTGAGCTTCATATCGTCCACTTGCTTTTGCCTCTCCACCTCGTCTAGCATCTGCCGCAGGCGAAATTTGGCTTTGTCTCTGTCTCTTATCCACTTGATGGAGAAGAAAATGGCGGCTATGATAGCGCAGGCGTAGAGCGTGTAGGCCCACCCCGTTCGCCACCAGGGCGGCAATATGTCAATGTCTAGCACAGAGGCCGTCTCGCTCTCCAGCCCATCGCAGTTGGCCGCCGAGACGCGCAGGCGGTAGTGGCCGGGCGTGAGGTTGGTATATGTGGCGTAGTTGTCGTTGGTTGTGATTTGGCCGCCATTGAAACCTTCCAACATATAAGAGTATTTCACTTTCTCTGGCAGCACGTTGCTCATGGTGGAGAAGTAGACGGTGAACATGTTCACGCCGTATGGCAGCGCAATCTTGTCACAGAAGGGTAGGGCTTGCGTAAGGCTGAAACCACCCGCAGCCGGCCTTGCCACTTTCACAGGTTGGCCAAAGGTGCTGAGTCCGGTGAAGCACACATGCGGCCGCTCCTTGTTGTACATGATCTCGGCCGGCTTGAACTTGTTCACTCCGTTGGCCCTTCCCACAATCACCTCGCCGTTGCTCACGCAGGCTATCGCGCGCTCGTTGATGGAACCCGTCAGGAAGCCGTCTTGGTCGCCATAGCAATACGTGTTCAGGCTCACCATCTCGTTGCGGTCGTCTTTGTGCACCTCCACGCTTGTCATGCCGCTCGCCGTGGCCACCCATATTCCGCGGCTGTGGTCCTCAATCACGCCCAGTGTGGCGTCAGTGGGTAGGCCGTCGCTTCGGTTCAAGTGGCTCACTTGGCCCATGTCTTTACCATTGATGACATGAAGGCCATTGTTGGCGCACACCCAGAGCAGGCCGCGAGAGTCATAGAGCATATCGTTTATGGCAATGTCTAGTGACTTGTCTCCCACATTGACTCTGCTCACGGCATAGTCGTTTCGGCTGTCTACGATGCAGAGGCCCTCCGACGTCCCTACGGCCACGCGCCCGTCGCGAAGCGAGACGATTTTGCGGACATTGCGGCTCGGCAGTCCGTCAGCTTCGTCTATCTGCCGCCAAGAGCCGTTTCGCTCGTCTAAGATGGCCAGGCCCTTGGCCAAAGCTCCGAACCACACCTTGCCGTTTTCTTGACATATTGCCCACACATTGTCTGCCGCCGCCGCGTGGGCTACGCCTGTGGCGTTGTGGAAGCGGCGGAACGCTCTGCCGTCATAGTGACAC
>CAKUYZ010000028.1 GCA_934717675.1 uncultured Bacteroidales bacterium | reverse complement strand
ACTTTTAGCTTCGTCACGGCGCCGCCCGGCCTTATGCGACCCGGCGCACGCTGACGGATTTTTATTAAGTGCAACAAAACCGAGAAAGAAAAAATGAAACTGTTCAAATTGCTCATTCTCTCCGCGCTCTGCGCCCTTTCGCTGTCTAGCTGCGGATATAACACCATGGTGGAGAAACAGGAGGCCGTGGAGGCTCAATGGTCTCAGGTGGAGAACGTCTATCAGCGTCGCGCCGACCTCATCCCCAACCTAGTGGCCACCGTCAAAGGCTACGCCACCCACGAGAGCGAGACACTGACGGCCGTGGTGGACGCCCGCTCCAAGGCCACAAGCGTGACGATTGACGCAAGCTCACTGACGGAAGAGAACATGGCAAAGTTCCAACAGGCGCAAGGCGAGCTGAGCAGCGCGCTGAGCAGGCTCATGGCCGTGAAAGAGGCCTACCCCGACCTCAAGGCCAACGAGAACTTCCGCGACCTGAGCGCGCAGCTGGAGGGCACCGAGAACAGGATCTCCACGGAGCGCAAGAAATTCAACGACACGGCGAGGGACTACAACACATACATCCGCAAATTCCCGAACAACATTGTGTCCAGCATCTTCGGCTTCGACTCCAAGCCCTACTTCAAGGCCGACGAGGGCAGCGACAAAGCGCCTAAGGTGGAGTTCTAGCCCCATTGCCGAGAACGAAGATGTCTGACAAGATATTCAGCAAGGAGGCCTGCCGCCGCATCACGCAGGCCATCGTGGAGGCCGAGTCTCACACGAGCGGCGAGGTACACGTCCACGTGGCCCACCACTGCAAGCCGCAGGTGATGGACTCCGCCATAGAGACGTTCAACACGCTGGGCATGCAGCGCACCAAGCTCCGCAACGGGGTGCTGTTCTTCTTCGCCACAAAAGACCGCCGCTTCGCGGTGATAGGCGACAAGGGGATCAACGACATTGTGGGCCAAGGTTTTTGGGACGACGTGGTGGCCACCATATCAGCCGCCTTCGCCAAGGGCGACCCGATAGACGGCATCTGCCAATCCATCATCTTGTGCGGCCAAAAGCTCAAAGAGTTCTTCCCGCACGAGAAGGATGACGAGAACGAGTTGCCAGATGAAGTCTCATTCTCAAAATGACCGAGCCCCCAATGAAGCATAGCCCCTCCACCTTGCGGCGGCGAGTGGCCGCGGCCGCATTGTGCGCCCTCATGGCCGTGGTCCAAGTTGTCGCGCAGATTCCGGACAGACCTATGCCGCCCGCGTTTGTCAACGACATGGCCGGCCTGCTCTCCCCCGCCGGCACAGAGCGGGTGGAGCGCGAGCTGACGGAGTTCAGCGACTCCACCACGTCCCAGATAACCGTGGTGACAGTGACGGACCTGGGCGGCTACGACATTGCCGACTTCGCCCAGCAACTTGGCGACAAGTGGGGCGTGGGCCACAAGGGCAAGGACAATGGCGTGGTGATGGTTGTATGCGCCAACGCGGCGGACTCCACGGGCCGGGCTTTCATAGCCTCTGGCTATGGCATGGAGGGCGCGCTGACCGATGTGGCTTGCGCCCGCATTGTGCGCAACGTCATGGGGCCGCTCTTCAAGGCGGGAGACTATGACGGGGCCATCGAGGCCGGATGCCGCGCCGTGATGGACGCCACGCGTGGCGAGTTTACGGCCTCCGGCGCGGCTTCATCTGACGAATGGTCGGCGGGCGAGCTTGCCGCCATAGTCATCGTCTTGGCTCTCATACTGCTCTATTTTGTGAGCAGTTTCTTCATCGACTGGTATAACCGCGCCGAGACGCGGCGAGAGAAAGTGACATCGGCAATGACGTTCCTTTTCGTCCTGGCCACCATTTATACGGCCGTGGCCCGCATACTCATACAGATAGCGGCATCGGTGGGCGGCGGCCGAGGCGAGTCGTCGTCTAGCAAGAACGGCGGAGGCGGCTCCTTTGGCGGAGGCGGCGGAGGCGGCAGCTGGTGATTGCCTTTGCCGCTCACTGATATGAAACACGATGTGCCGCGCCCGTCTTGGGCGCGGCTTTTTTATTGTCATGAGAATGATTTTTGTGAGCTGTTTTAATGAGCGTTTTGGCGCGGCTCAACCAAGAGCAAAATTATTAAAAAATATTTCGTTCAGCCGCCGCGCGCGTCTTTTTCACAACTGGCGATGCCGGGCGGATGCCTTTCGCCACCATTTTTTTCGCTACCTTTGGACGCGCGGCGACGGTGCCGCGCGCACACACTTCCGCTGAATGATGTTTTCGGAAAACAACAAGCTGGGCGACATTCTCTCAGAGCATTACCAGATCCTGCTCCTGCTGAGCCGGTTCGGCATCTCGCTGGGCTTCGGAGACAAGACGGTCAAGGCCGTCTGTGACGACAACGGCGTGGACTGCAAGACTTTCCTGACCGTGGTTAACTACGTGGCCACGGGAGACAGCACCCTCTATCGCCAAGTGAACGTGAAGGCCATGATGCGCTTCCTGCGCCTGGCGCACGCCTACTACACCGACTTCCTGCTGCCCGACCTGAGGCGGAAGCTCGCCGGCATCCTCTCCGACGTGCCGGACTCCAAGCTATCGAGCCTGCTCATAAGGCTCTTTGACACCTACTCCGCCGAGGTGCAGCGGCACCTATCTTATGAGAACAAGGTGCTCTTCGGCTACGTCGGCCGACTGGCGGGGGGCGAAGAGGGCATGGAGACTTTCAACCTCTCCAATTTCATCAGTCAGCATGACAATATAGACGTGCACCTGGCCGAGCTGAAAAACGCCATGATACGCTACTTCCCCGCAGGGCAAGACGCGCGCGAGGTGAACCAGGTGCTCTATGATATTTTCGCCTTCGAAGACGACCTGCGATCCCACTGCGATATTGAGGACAACCTGCTTATCCCCGCCCTGGTGGAGATGGAGAAAAAAGGCAAGAAAGAGTAACAAAGACAAAAGATGACAGGCCTCAGTGTCATAAAGATAGCGGTGGCCGACTCTTCGGTCATAGTCCGCATGGGCGTCTTGGCGGCTCTCAAGCGCGTGCTTGGCGGCTCCGCCGCATATATGGAGGTGGCCCGACCGGAGGATTTCGACACACGGATGGTCTCATTCGCGCCATCGATAGTCATTGTGTCTCCTACCTTCGGCGGTGTTTTCGACCCCGCGGAGCAACGCGGGCGGACGAGCATCATGCCCAAAGAGACAAAGTTTGTGGCCTTGCTGTCTCAACTTGTGCCGACAGGCATGGCAGACGGCTTCGACTCCCAAATGACCATTTTCGACACGGAAGACGACATAAGGTCCACCATCAACTCTCTGACAGGCCGCGGCGACCCGGACGAGCCGAATAGCGACGACGGCGAGTCCCTCTCCTCTCGCGAGAAGCAGGTGATCCGCGGCGTGGTGAGCGGCAAGACCAATAAGGAGATTGCCGACCAGATGAACATTTCGGTCTACACCGTCTTGACACACCGGCGCAACATAGCGCGCAAGCTAAACATCCACTCGGCCATCGCGCTGGCCATCTACGCCATAAGTAACAAACTGGTGACGGTGGATGAGGTGAAATGACCCCCGCCCCGCATCAAAACTCCACCGCCACCTTGACGTTGAGACGGCGGCTGGTGAGATAGTTAGGCACCCCGTAGCGGTTGCCATCGGTGTCACGCACCCAGAAATATGATATGGTGTTGGCGAAATCGAAAAGGTTGAACACCTCAAGCCCCACGCGCGCCGACCGCAGGCGGCCATGAGCCAAGGTGCCGTCCGCCGCCTTGGCAAAGTCCTTATAAAGCCCCAAGTCCACACGCTTGTAGCCCGGCATGCGGCTCGTGGCCTGCCACCGCTGGCAACCTTGCGGCCCAAAGGGCAGCCCCGTGCCGAAAAAGAGGTTCAGCATGGCCGTTACGCTCTTGTTGCCGGGCATATAGTCCTGCACCATCATGGAGAATTGCAGCCTCTGGTCGGAGGGCCGGGGAATGGAGCCGTGGCCATCGGCACGGATGTCTTCCCGCGTCTGCATAATCGAGAGCGTGGCCCAGCTCTCCGCGCCTTTGACAAGCTCGCCATTGAGCTTGAAGTCTATGCCAGCGGCATAGGCGCGGGCGCAGTTCTCGGCCTCATAGCGGAGGCGCACGTTGTCTATGCTATATGGGTTGACGCGCCTCAGCCACTTGTAATATGCCTCGACGGTAAATTTCATGGGCCTCTCTTCCGAGCCGAAATAGAGGTCGGCTCCGCCAATGAGCTGCCAGCTTCTCTGCGGTCCCACGGCCCTGTTGAGCGTGGCGTCGGGTCTTTTCATCTCGCGCAGCGCGGGCATCTGGGCATATCGGCCTGTGGCCAACCTCATTCGCCAGCGGCCCAGAGAGTAGGCCAGCGAGAGGCGCGGGCTGTAGACGGTGTGGCCGCCCGTGGCCTGGTGCGCCACCCTGGCCCCTGTGGTGAGCGTGAGCCGCCCCGAGCCAAGCTCCACCCCTCGGGTGACCCACGTGACGTAGGCCTCGGAGCGCGTCTGCCACAGGGCGTTGTCGGCCTGCCGCAACTCGTCCATAATGACGCCCGCCCCACCAGGGTGTCCCACGTAGCCCGCCGAGTCGGTATAGGCCCACTCGTCCGTGAGGTCGGAGTAGTGCTCCCGCGTGACGCGGGCCTGGGCCTTCACACTGCCCGCCCCCGCGCTCCAACGCGCGCCGCCGGCCAAGGAGTAGACCTCGCCAAAGAGGTTGTTTCGAGCGTGCTGCATATATCCGCCCACGCCGATGTCTTTGCCGTCAGACGCCCCCGTCACGCCAGCCTGCTGAAGCCAATATTCCCCCAAGATGTCATAATACTCCTCCTCCTGAGTGCGGAACATTGATGCCGACAAGTTGACTGACAGCCTGTCAGACACGTTGCAAGAGGCATCCGCCGCCACCACGCACGTGCGGTAGCGGTCACGCTCTTTGCCCTCGAAATATATGGTCAGCGACCTGGCGTCCGCCATGGTTCCGAAGTTCGTCTCGCGGTCTTTGGGGTAGAAGCCATAGGCGTTTTGGGCATAATAGGCCAGCAGCCCCACCTCGAGACGGGCAGAGGGGCGGAAAGTCCAATAGGTCTGGACGTCGAAAAACGTTGGAGAATAGTCCCCCTTGGTGTCGAGGGTGCCAAAGAGATATTGGTTGGTCTTGTACCGCATGGCAGATATGTGCGTCAGCCTGCCCTTCGCAGCCGAGCCTTCGGCATGAGCCTGCGCGCCAAGGAGGCTGACCCGCCCCCCGGCGTGAAACTCGTTGGGGCGTTTGTAGCGGACGTCAAGAACTGACGACATCTTGTCTCCATACGAAGCGTCGAAACCGCCGGCCGAGAAGTTGATCTCTTCCACCATGTCGGGATTGACGAAGCTCAGACCCTCCTGCTCACCAGAGCGGATGAGGAATGGGCGATATATCTCTATTCCGTTGACATAGACAAGGTTCTCGTCAAAACTGCCGCCTCGCACTCTGTATTGGCTGCTCAGCTCGTTGTTGCTGCTCACGCCCATCTGGCTCTTCAAGACGGCCTCCACGCCCGCGTCGGCCCCCACCATGGATGCCGCCACGCCCGCCTCCACGCCCTCGAAACCATCGGCGCGACGGTTGGCTACCACGCTCACCTCGCGGCCCTCGACGCTGCGGGTGCGCAATATGATGCTGATGTCGCGGCTGCGCGCCGGCACCGAGAGCGTGTCAGGGCGAAAACCAAGACACCTCACCACCACCGAGGCTGGGTATGGGCCGGCATAGCGTATGGCGAAAGCCCCAGCGGTGTCCGTGACCGAACCCGTGAGGGTGCTCAGCTCCATCACTGTGGCTCCGACCACGGGGTGGCCGCCATCGTCCGTCACCCGGCCAGCGAAGCCCTGCGCCCCGGCGGCCAACGGCAACAACGCCGCGGCGCACAACGCCAAGGCCGGCGTAAATAGCTTGATTCTCATCCCCCTGTTTCTTTGTGATGGCAAAGCGCGGCGAAGGAAACCAAAAGCGGCAGACGGGTAAGGCCGTGCGCCCCCGCCTGCCGCATTATGGCTCATATCGCGGCCACGAAGTCCCTAATACGCCCTGGCATTACGCCCCTCAATGTAGTTGATAAAGGCCGTGTTGACCACTTTGTTGCCGCCTGGCGTGGGATAGTCGCCGGTGAAATACCAGTCTCCGCGATCGTTGGGGCAGGCCTTGTGGAGGTTGTCCACAGTCTGGAAGACAATCTCAACCTTGGCGTGCATGTCATCAGGTGTGAGCATCTGCGCAATTTTGGCGGACACCTCCTCCACGGAGAATGGCTTGTAAATGTCTTTCACGCAGTTGACAATCTCTTCCTTGGGCAGGTTCTGCTGCTCCTTGCAGCATTTGTATACGTTGTCTATCACCTCTTGCCGCCCGCTCTCCTTGAGCAGCTCTATGGCCGCGGAGAAGGCGCAGAAGTCGCCCAGCTTGGCCATGTCGATGCCGTAGCAGTCGGGGTAGCGTATCTGCGGGGCGGAGGAGACCACTATGACCTTCTTTGGGTGCAGGCGATCCAGAATCCTGAGGATGCTGCGCTTCAGCGTGGTGCCGCGGACAATGGAGTCGTCTATGACCACCAGCGTGTCTTGCAGGTTCTTTACGATGCCGTATGTCACGTCATACACGTGCCCCACCATGTTGTCGCGGCCGGAGTCGGCGGTGATGAAGGTTCGCATCTTGACGTCTTTGATGGGAATCTTCTCGAAGCGCGGCTCGTGGCGCATGATCTCCAAGAAACGCTCCCTGCCCACCTCGCCTTTGGCCTGCTCGGCCAGCACCTGTTCGCACTGTCGCATCTTGATCTGCTCCCTCACGCCCTCCATAAGGCCGAGATATGCCGTCTCGGCGGTGTTGGGGATGTAAGAGAAGACGGTGTTGTCAATGTCATAGCCCACTTTCTCCAACAGCGCAGGAGCCAAGAGGAAGCCGAGCTGCTTGCGCTCATGATATATGTCGCGGTCTGAGCCGCGGGAGAAGTAGATGCGCTCAAAGGAGCAAGACTTGCGCTCTTGCGGCACGCGCACCAGCTCATCGCTCACGTGGCCGTCTTTGCGGATTATGATGGCATGGCCTGGCTGAAGCTCCTGCACCTGGCAATAACGCACGTTGATGGCCGTCTGGATGACCGGCCTCTCGGATGCCACCACGACAATCTCGTCGTCGTAGTAATAATATGCGGGGCGGATTCCCCAGGGGTCGCGGGTGACGAAGGCGTCGCCGTGGCCAAAGATGCCGCCAATGACGTAGCCGCCATCCCATTTGCGGCTAGACCGCTCCAGGATCTTGCGGATGTCTATGCTCTTCTCTATGCGATCCGATATCTCGCGGTTGGAGAGACCCTCGTTCTTGTATTGACGGAAGAGGAGCTGCACCTCGTCATCAATGAAGTGGCCCACGTTCTCGAGGATGGTGACCGTGTCGGAGAAATCTTTGGGGTGCTGGCCAAGCTCTACGAGCGAAGCGAAAATCTCATCGACATTGGTGAGGTTGAAGTTGCCGGCCAAGGCCAGGTTGCGACTGCGCCAGTTGTTCTCGCGCATCACGGGGTGGCAATATTCGATGCTGTTGTTACCGAAGGTGCCGTAGCGGAGGTGCCCCAAATAGACCTCGCCGGCGAAAGGCAGGTTGTCCTTGACCCATACGGCGTTGGCGAAGTTCTCCGGGTCTCGTTCTTGCGCCTTTACGAGTGGCTCGTTGATGCCGTTGATGACATCTTGGATGGGGTTGTCTCCGTTAGAGCGGATGCGGTAGATGTACTGCTTGCCAGACGGCTGGTCGAGCTTCAGGCCCACCGCGCCGGCTCCGTCTTGCCCGCGGTTGTGCTGCTTCTCCATGAGGAGGAAAAGTCGCTGGAGGCCATACTGCCACGTGCCGTACTTCTCCTGATAATACTCCAGTGGCTTGAGCAGACGGACGAGGGCTATGCCGCACTCGTGCTTTATCGCTTCACTCATCTATTATTGCTTGTGTTGTTTTTTATTGTCGGAAGTTCTTCTTGCGCACGGTATTGTCCCGCACAACGTAGCTGCCGCCGAAGCTCTGCTTCACGGTGTTCAAGAGCGTCATGGCCTCGGAGCGCGAGCGGTAGTCCCCCACCCTGACGCGCCAAAACGGGGCGTTGTATATGACGTATACCTTTTGTTCTGGAAAGAGCCTCATGAAGCGAGACTGCGCCGCTGTGGCCTCATCTTTTGACTTGATGCCGGAGCCGGAGTATATCTGAATGCGGAAGCCGTCAAGCTGCGTCTGATTGTAATTGCTGCGCTCACTGTGGATTATGAGCGAGTCCAGAGACTGGGTCATAAAGTCCACCTTGAGCGTGCCGGAGCTTTGCGCCGAGGCCGTATTTGTGGGGAGGCACATTGCCACGACCGCGCATAGTGCCGCGGCCGCGCCTGTTGCTTTTGCGAGTTTCATCCTCTCTCTTTGGGATTGACGCCCGCAAATATACACACTTTTCTCGCTAAATGGCTATATTTGTCGGCATGAGAAGCTTTGAGGTTAAGACTCTGCTGCGCCATGCGGCCTCTGCCGCCATCGCGCTCGTGATGGCCGTCGGGGCGGCCGAGGCTCAAGATTTCATGGGCAACTTCGCCCCCCCCGACGCACAAAAAGGCGCGCGGCGGAAGGAACCCGCAGCCTCCAAACAGGCCGTAAAGCTGCCCGACAAGCCAAACAAGGTGGACGCCAAAGGCCTGCGCCAAGGCGAATGGGCCAAGAAATATCCCAACGGGCGGTATCGCTACGTGGCCACGTTTCGCGACGGCAAGCCCGTAGGCAAGGTCAAGAGGTTCTACCCCAATGGCCACCTCTCTGTCTTGATGACCTACGACACCGACTCGGACACGTGCCGCGTGGAGACCTTTCACGAGTCTACGGGCAAACGCGAGAGCCTTGGGCAATATGTGCGCGGCAAGCGCGAGGGCCGCTGGGTCATCTGCAACGAGGACGGCAGGCCGCTAGAGGTCTCAAACTACTCGCACGGGAAGCTCCACGGCCAGCAAAGCCTGCTTTATGATGACGGGCGGCTCTTCTCCCTCACCACGTGGGTGGACAGCCTGCGCGAGGGCCCGTTTGTGCGTTACTTCCCATCGGGCGCCAAACGGACGGAGGCCAACTACCGCGCCGATGAGCTGGACGGCAAATACCGCACGTGGGGCGCAGACGGCAAAGTGACGGAAGAGGGGCAATATGCCAACGGCGTGCAGGTGGGCCGGTGGCACGTCAGGCACCCCGAAGCCGGAGGCGTGGAGGGAGACATTGTGTATGACAAGCACGGACTCGTGGTCAACAAGGCGGAGGCAGACTCTTTGCAAGACGCCGTGCTGTCTTTCTTCGAGAATCAGAAAGGCAAGTTTGACGACCCGCAGAACTATATGAACCACCCCGAGGACTACGTGCCTTTTAAAGAACTGGGACAATGAACGCAATGACAATGACCAAGTTGCTGACAATGCTCATGGCCGCCGCTTCTCTCTGCGACACAGCCTTGGCGCAACCCGCGGGCGTGAACCCCGAGGGGGCGACGGACCTCATGACGGCTCAGCTGGCGGGTGGCGTGACGAGCGTCAAGTCCATCACATGGAGCGTAGACTACTCCCGCCACACTGTGGTGAAGGCGCAGCAGACCGTCTGCACGGCAGACACTTACGGCCCCGACGGCAACATTCGCACTCGGCAGACTTTTGACGCGGATGGACAACCAGACACTAAGACAATATTCCAATATACCGACAGCGGGGAGAAAAGGGTCTCCACGACATATTCCGCCACGGGCGAGCGCACACTCCAGACGCTCTACGCCTACACGGCGGACGGATTCTTGGCCCGCATGCGCTTCACCGACGCGGCCGCGGTGACCATAAGCACCACCGAGGTGAGCGTCATGCCCACATGGACGCAAACGGCAGAACTGTTTAAAGACGGGGAGAAAGTGGTGACGACATATACCTACGACGCCAACTTGCGCCTCATTGGCATATCAAAAAAAGACGGGCTGTCTCACAGCGAGTTGAAGCTCAGCTTAGGTTATGACGGGCTGCCGGCCCGTGGCACATACTCCGCCTCTTTCGGCCACAAGGCCACTATGACATATGAGCACACCGTTGACAGCCACGGCAACTGGACCAGGCGCGTGACGTATGCCGACGGCGTGGCCACGGAGGTCACAGAGAGAACAATAGAATATTTGGAGGAATAGGGGCGCGCCAGGCTCACCACCTGACCACGTAATGCTCCTTTTGGCAACCGGGGCGAAAAAAAGCCAACCCCATGCGCGGCAACTCTATGGTGGTCATGACACGGCCATCTGCCACAATGGCGCGCCAAGCCTCCGTCATTCCGGCGGACCAATAAATGTCGTCAAACACCAGCAGGCACTTATCTGCCCGCCGACGCGCCAAGGCCTCAAAATATCGCAATGTGGCCTCTCGGCTATGGTTGGCGTCGATGAAGGCCATCTCCACCTTGCCATCAGGCAGAGCGTCAAGGGCCTCTGGCAACCGCTCGTCAATGTCGCCGCTCATCACTGTCACTCCCGTCAGGCCTGCCGCCTCAAGATGTCGGCGCGCGGCGCAGGCTACGGCGTCAAGCCCCTCCAAAGTCAACACGCATGCGGCAGGGCAAGCCACGGCCATATATGCCGTGCTGACGCCCATCGACGTGCCAAGCTCCAAAATCCCGTCAGGGCGCATCTCTTGCGCCAGACGCGCCAGAAGGCGACCATACTTGTCAGACGTGGCCGTCTGGCGGGCAATGTCGCACACGCGCCGCAACCGTGGCTCACGGCTCACTGCCCCTATGCTGCCCACAAGCAGTTGCGAGCCGTCCGCCAAAAGGTCACTGCGATAGCGGCTCACCGCGTCTGTGAGCCCAGAGTCATGATGCCTGCCCGAAATGACGTGGCGCACAATGTGATAGACAAACGGGCTATGCACACTGTGGCCGCGCCAATAACGGGCGCAGATGAAGTGGCGGATGCGCATATTGGCCTGATGCGCAGCGCGCCGAGCAGCCCCTCTCTTAAAGCCCGTGATGCTCTTCTTTATGCTCATTTCCTTTCGTTAGCCCAAAAGGCAGATAGAAATAAAATTGCGAGCCGCGCCCTAGCTCCGAGCGCACCCACACGTCGCCGCCAAGCAGCCGAGTGAGGTTGCGGACAATGTTGAGCCCCAAGCCCAAGCCCGCATATTTAGCCTTATTGGTGGTAAGCCGACGGAACGGCTCAAAAATAACTTCAGTCTTGTCTTTCGGAATTCCTATGCCCGTGTCTGCCACGCACATAAGCAGGAATCCCGCCGGGGCGTCGGGCGCCGGGGCGCGCCCGCTAGCGTTCAGCAGCGTGGTCAAGGCGCGGGCGTCCACCCTGCGGGCCGAGATCTTCACGCTGCCAGATGAGGTGAACTTGAACGCATTGTAAGTCAGGTTGATTATGATTTGGCGCAGGCGGTCTTTGTCGGTCCGAAGCAAAAGCCCTTTCACGCCATCCTCAATATCAAGCTCAAACTTGACGTTCGGGTTCTTCTTCTCAACGGACAAGATGTGCCAAGTGTCAGAAATCTCTCGATATACGTCAACATCGGCAAAAGAGACCTCCATGACGCCCCTCTCAATTCGCGACGTGTCCAGCAAAGCGCCCATGAGGGACAGCATGCTGTTGCTGCTCTCCAAAATCAGGTGAGCGAACTCCGTACGCTCCTCATCTGGGCAGTCGTCAGCCTGGAGGAGTTTTGCGAATCCCACAATGGCGTTCATGGGGGTCCGCACCTCGTGGCCCAAGTTGGCAAGGAAAGTAGATTTAAGCTGGCTGCTCTCCTCGGCCTTCTGCTTGGCCACCTCCAGCTCTTGAGTTCGTTCCGCCACTTTTTTCTCCAGCGTGGCGTTAGCCTGCGCCAGTTCCTCGTTTTGTCGTTTGATGACGGACTGGTTGCTGCGCATCTCGTTGTTGGCCACCAGCAGCATGTCAGACATGGTGCTAATCTCCATCGACATCTTTTTACGAATCTTCCAGCTCTGGTGGTTCTTCCACACAATGAAGGCTACCACCAGGGCCACAATGCCCAACGCCACGGTGACGGCGAAAATGCGGGTCTCGAAAAAGAAAACCTCTTTGCGGACGTAGAATTTGGAGCTCTGCGCCATCGGGGCGCCGTTGTCGTCAAGGGTACGCAGCATGAGGGTGTGACGACCTTCGGAGAGGTTGGAGAGCAAAACGTTGCCGCCCGCCTCCGTGGCACGCCAAGCGGTCTCGCCGTCTAGCCTCCACTCCATCCGGTTGTCCGATGGTCTGTCATAATTGAGCGAGCGGAACTTGAACATCACGCTGCGGATTCCCGCCGGCACGTTTATCTCGCCGCCGCCATAGAGGTTGTCATGTCCCGCCAAGACGTCATAGTCGGCGCTCACGGAGTTGGCCAGGACGTAGGATGAGAGCTTGGGGGCGGGGAATGTGGCGTTGGCGTCGAACAAGTCGGGCCAAAACTCCACGAAGTCGTTCCTGCCACCAAACAAGATTTCACCCTCCGGCCCGCGGCCAGAGGAGCGTGACAGAAATTTATGGCAGATGTCGAATTTGCCGGCCGAGAACTCCTGCACCGCACTGCCCGCAATGCTGACAATGCCCGCATCTGTCGCCACCCAGACGTCCCCCCGGTTATCAACCTCAACAGAGCGAACCACAGAGTCCAACAGCTTGCTCACCTCTATGCGCGCCAAGCCGTTATGCCCCGGATTTTTATATAGCAGCCCGCCCCTGGTGGTGACAATCCACAGTTCGTCCACGCCATTTTGCGTGTTGTGGCGCAATGAGCTGACGCCTCCGTTGTCTCCATCCACCTTGGCCTCATCGGCCATTTGTCCCGTGGCCAGATTGAGCCGGCGCAACATGCCGCTGCTGCACGCCACCCACATGGTCTTGAAATCGTCAGTATACCCGCACCGCAGGTTGTCGCCCTGTGGCGCAGGGAACGTCCTCAACACGGCTCCCGTATGGATGTCCAGCATGACCACTTCATGGTCCGCCACCAGCAACGCGCGCCCCCCGGGCATCGCCTGAACCGATTTGAAAAGGCCTGGCCAGTGGCTCACTACGCACCGGGCCTCACGGCCGCCGAGGTCAACAGAGTAGACAGCCCTGGAGGTGACAGCCACAACGCAATCCCCCTCGCTGCTCTCGACCACGCCCAAAACCCATCGCGGCTTGCCGTCCGACTCGTCTCCCAACTCAATCTTGGAGAAATAGACGCGATCCGCCGGCTTGAAGAAAAGACCATCGGTGCAGCCGACCCAATGCCCACCGCGACAATCTTTGGCAAGGCTCCACACCTGAGAGTCCCGCGATGGCGAGAAACGCCTCATATCGGTGTGCAAAAACTTGCTGGCGTAGTAATTTAGCGCCACAAGGCCGTCTGACGTGCCAATGAAGAAGATGGGCTGGTCGCGCACCTTCATGATGCACGCCAAATCGTTGTCGTGGAGGGTGGAATTGCCTGTGTTGTAGACAAATTTGCGCCCGTCAGCCTTGCGAAAAAAGACAAGGCCGCGAAACGTTGTCACCCACAGCCCGTCATCGGCAAGGCACATGCCGTGCGGGGCTGAATGGCACTGCCCCAGCACCTCCGTCTCGCCCGTGAAGACGTTATAAAGCAATAGGTTGAAATACGTTGACTTATACAGTGCGGAGACGAGCAGGACGGAGTCGGACAC
This sequence comes from uncultured Bacteroidales bacterium, assembly GCA_934717675.1. Taxonomy (GTDB): domain Bacteria; phylum Bacteroidota; class Bacteroidia; order Bacteroidales; family Marinilabiliaceae; genus W3P20-009. The sequence goes on along the minus strand of CAKUYZ010000028.1, from coordinate 6,097 downwards.
CGGCCTGGCATCCTTCACGAAAACGCAACCGCCCAGCTCCCCCGCAAGCGGGAAGGGGCTCACGGAGGGCAACCCGTCGGTCCCCGGCGAGCCTATTTCATATATCCTGCCGTTGCCCACATTGAGCGTCCGCCCCGCCATGCTGATGAAAGCTGTGTTTGGCGTGTTGTGCCCAGCGCGGCAGTCTGTAATCTTCCGCACGTGGCCGCTACGCTTGTTCACGGTATAATAGCCCTGCATGGTGCGGCCAATGAGGGTGGTGTCGGTCAACACGCCGATGCTGAAAAACACCCTTTTATATAACGGAGCATTGTCTCCCTCGTCAACAGAATAGGACAAGAGAGAGGTCTCAAACGTGCGCAAGTCAAGCCTCAGCATTCTTTGGCTGTTCTCCAAGACCGCCCATATGCAGTGCTCCACGGAGTCCTCCACCATCGTCATGATGGAGCGGTCGAAACGCGCGACCCCGTCGGGCGCCATGCCGAAACTGCTCACGTCTAGGCCATCGTAGCGCGCCAACCCGTTTGTCGTGGCCACCCATACGTATCCGTCATGGTCTTGCAAGAGCGAGCGGCATTGGGCGGACGGCATGGCTTCGCTCACCACAGAGAACGCAGGCTGCTCACTCTGCAAAAAGTGCAAAGCGCGCCTCACCTGTGCCGTGGCGACGCACGCCACGCACAAAAAGAAAAACGTGGCGAGTATGAGCCTCAAGCCCCTCATCTCACGCTTTGTATGAACCGTTCCGCTATCTGACGGATGGACGTGGCCGGGATTTTGTCCAGCTCCACCTCCTCAGGCCTCAGCCACACCAGGCCGCGCACGTCGTCCGTCCCACGGGTGGGCAGATGATCCACCTGACACACGAAAGCCATGTCGGTGGTGCGCACCTTGTAATGGCTGAAGACGTACTCATTGGCGGCCGAGCACAGATATGTGGCCCGGACCACCCTCACGTTCAACTCCTCGGCCACTTCGCGGCGCAACGCCTCCTCCACGCTCTCGCCAGGGTCCACAAAGCCGCCCGGCAGGTCGAGCATACCCGCCCACGGCTCGCGGTCGCGCACGGTCAGGAGCAGCCGCCCCTCGGCATCGCATATGAGGGCGACGACGGCCGCTGCGGAGTTGACAAAGAAATTGAAGCCGCATGCGCCACAGAGAAACTCCTTGGCGCTGCGGGCTTCAAAACTTTGACTGCCGCAATGTGGGCAGAATTTAAGGAAAGATGTCGGCTCGGTAGAATCCTCCGAAATCATGACTTATACTCCAACGGGATGGCCAAGACAGGGCAAGGCGAATTGTTGATGATGGAGGTCAGCTCCGGGCGGAAACGATCGGCGAAAAAGGCCCCCGTGTTCTCGGCCTCGACCACCATGACGTCGGCCTTTTTCGTGGCCACGGTCTCGAAGAGGCGGCCCATGCAGTCCTTACCCTTGAGCATGGCAGTGCTCTCAACCTCCACGCCGTTGTCAATCAAATATTTTGTCACCTGCTTGATGGCCATGGATATGCGGTAGTAGATGGAGAGCATTGAGGACGTCTGCATGCCCACCACCACGGCCTTAGAGCCCAGGAGCTTGGCCAGTTTGGCGGCCTGCGGCATCTTGCGGCGGCTGCTCTTGTTGATGTTGATGGGGATGGCCATACGGGCGAAGTCCTTGTCATACGTCATGCCGTGGCGGATGACGAGGATAGGGCACTTGGCGTTGCAAATAAGCTTGTAGGCGTTGCCTCCGATCCAGTTCTTGGTGAAGCCGGAGACGCCGTGCGAGCCTGTCACAACCATCGTGGCCTGATCATATTTGGCTTTGTTTATGAGCTCCTCGGCCACGTTGCCCTCGCCGATGTAGAAGTCGAACTTGCCGCCCGCGGTATATTTGGCAGAATATGTGTCAACGAGTCTCTGCAGTTTCTCGCGCGGGTGCTCATCGGCGTCGACGTGGTCGTCCAGGCCCTGGGCGTAGCGTCCGCCCTTTGGCATGATATTCACCATCCGCAGGTCGGCCTTCAGTTTGTTGGCCACCACCAGCGCGGTCTCAAGAGCCAATATCGAGTTCTCTGAGAAGTCGATAGGGACCATTATATTGCCCATAAGTCAGAGTGTTTAAAAGTTTGTGTAATTTTGCGAAGAGTGCCGAGCACCCCTTTGGCAATTCTTTATTACGGCAGGGATTCCGCATCCGTTTCAAATGCCGGAAACGAGACGCTAGCCCCTCGTTGAGCGAGGGATTCATCTGCTTCTCCAAAGATAACTAAAAAAATGAAAAACGAGACAAACAGCCACCTTTTTATAGAGACCTATGGCTGCCAGATGAACGTGGCCGACAGCGAGGTCGTGGCCTCGGTCATGCGCACGGTGGGCTATGAGCTTACCGATGACATTCACTCGGCCGACTGCGTGCTGGTGAACACCTGCTCGGTGCGCGACAACGCGGAGCAGCGCGTTCTGGGGCGACTGGCCGACTTGCAGTCTCTCCGCAAGGGCCGTAAAGTCGTCATCGGCGTGATAGGCTGCATGGCAGAGCGCACCCGCGAGACGCTCTTTGAGTCGGGCGCCGACCTGGTGGCAGGACCCGACTCATACATGAGCCTGCCGCACCTGGTGGCCGAGGCTGAGACGGGAGTCCGCGCCATGGACACCAACCTCTCCACCACCGAGACATATGCCGACGTGGTGCCTGTGAGGATGAGCCACAACAGGCTCTCCGGCTTTGTCTCCATCATGCGCGGGTGCAATAATTTCTGCTCCTACTGCATTGTGCCATACACCCGCGGCCGCGAGCGCAGCCGCGAGCCGCGCAGCATAATGGCCGAGCTGGACGACATGGAGGCCCGCGGCTTCAAAGAGGCAGTGCTGCTGGGGCAGAACGTGAACTCATATGACTTCGCCGAGGGCGGGGTGCGGTTTCCCGAACTACTGGCCATATGCGCCGAGGCGCACCCCGCCATGCGGTTCCGCTTCACGTCTTCCCACCCCAAAGATATGACGGACGAGACGTTGGCCGTGATTGCGCAGCACGCCAACATATGCAACCACATCCACCTGCCCATGCAGAGCGGCAGCACCAAGGTGCTCAAAGAGATGAACCGCAAATATACCTGCGAGTGGTATATGGGCCGCGTGGAGGCCATCCGGCGCATCATACCAGGCTGCGGCCTCTCGACCGACGTCTTCTGCGGCTTCTGCGGCGAGACGGAGCAAGACCATCAGGACACATTGAGCCTGATGGAGTGGGCCAAGTTCGACAGCGCATTCATGTTCCAATATTCCGAGCGGCCCGGCACCTATGCCAGCAAGCACATGAAAGACGACGTGCCGCCCGAGGTCAAAGCCCGCAGGCTCAAAGAGATAATAGACCTTCAAGGTCGCCTCTCGGCCGAGAGCAACAAGCGCGACGAGGGCAAAGAGTTCGACGTCTTGGTTGAGGGCCGCTCTCGCAAGAGCGCCAACGACCTTATGGGTCGCAACGAGCAAAACAAGGCCGTGGTGTTTCCCGCCGGCGGCCACAAGGTTGGCGAGACGGTGCGCGTGAGGGTGACGCACTCCACCCCCGCCACACTCATTGGAGAGGAGGTCAAGTGATGGGAGGCTCTGTGTTAGGCGACATCGTGGCGGGCGCCAGCTCCGTATTCTCCGCATTTGGGCGAGTTGGGAGCAAACCATATCTCATCGTGCTAGGCCTGTGCGTCGCGCTGTTTGCCGGCGGGGCGTGGGCCGGGGCCGTGCTGTCTGGCGGCGTGTCCAGCCTCATTGGCGAGGTTGTGGGAGACTCCGGTTTGCCACAGTGGGCTCCCGCGTGGATTGCCACCGTGGCGGGGGCCGTGTCGGCCCTGCTGACGTGGGTGGCCGTCATGATGGTGGTGAGCATTGTGGGCGGCGCGGTGATTCTCGTCATCCTCAGCCCTCTGCTGAGCCACGTGGCGGACAAGGAGTGGGTGCGCGCCGGCCATCCCGAGCCTCATGACACGGCTGCCAACGTGGCGCGCAGCATAGCGCGTGGCGCTCTTGTGGCCGTCAAGTATGGCCTGCTCCAGCTACTCTCGCTCATCGCGCTGCTGCTGCTGAGCCTGGTGCCCATTGTTGGCGTGGCGACACCCTTTGTGGGGCTGCTGGTCAACTCGTTTTTCTATGGCGCGTCTTTTGCCGACTACGCCTTGGAGCGTTCTGGCCGAGGGGCCGTGGCCTCCATCAAGTTCGCCCACAGCCACCGCGCGGCCATGATTGGCCTAGGCCTGCCATTTGCCGTGGCAATGCTCACGCCCATCATTGGCAGCTACATAGCACTCTTCGTGGCACCCGCCTCGGCCGCCGCGGGCGTGAGTGTCATAGACTCGGCTTCGGCCGCCATGGAGCAAAAAGACTGACGTCGGGCCGCACTTTTTTGCCGCATCCTCTCTCCCGAATGGGTTGAGGACGCGGCTTTTTCGTGCCGCAGACGTCACAAATTGAGAAGTATTTGCTTCATAAATTGGAGAAGTACACTATTCTTATGAGCTGAAAGTGTAATTTTGCTCCAAAATTATCCATATAACGAAAAACTAATGAAGCGAATCATCTCCGCCGGATGCCTGATGGCCATGGCGATGACCTCGGCCACGGCGGGCGGACTGCTCACCAACACCAACCAGAACGTAGCGTTCTTGCGCAACCCGAGCCGCGACGCCGCCATTGGCATTGACGGTGTGTACAGCAACCCGGCGGGCGTGGCATTCTTGCCATCGGGGCTGCACCTCTCTCTCAACATCCAGAGCGCGCACCAGACGCGCACCATAACCTCATCTTTCGGGGGCTTCGCCTTCGGGCTTGAGAATGGAGGCAAGTCCAACAAGACGTTCAAAGGCAAGGCCGACGCCCCCGTGGTGCCGTCAGTCCAAGCGGCCTACAACAGTGGCAGGTGGAGTTTTCAGGCTGGATTCGCCGTCACGGGCGGTGGCGGCAAGTGCGTCTTTGACAGCGGACTTGGCTCTTTTGAGAGCGTGGTGAGCCTGATTCCCATGCTCTCGCGGGGCGCAGGCTTGGACATAAGCGGCTATGACTATGACAGCTACCTCAAGGGCCGTCAGTACTACTTCGGGCTTCAGCTCGGCGCAGCATATCAGCTTACCGACTGGCTCTCGGCCTATGGCGGCGTGCGGCTGACATACGGCTCGTGCAACTACCATGGCTATTTGCGCGACATAAGGGTGAGCGTAGGCGGAGGCGACCCCGTGGTGGCGTCAGCCTACTTCGGAAGCCTATATGAGCAAGCGTTGGTGGCGGCGACCCAATGCTCCGACGCCGCGGCGCAATATGAGGCGGCTGGCGACGCGCAAAAGGCGCAGCAATACATTGACATGGCCAGGCAATACACCACGGCAGCCATGACGGCGGGAGCCATGTCCAAAGCCACGACGGACGTGACGCTCAACTGCGACCAGACGGGCTTTGGCGCAGCACCAACAATTGGCGCGCACATGAAGGTATGGCACCTCGACTTCGCCGTCAAATATGACTTCCGCACCAAGATGAGCCTAAAGAATGTCTCGGCCAACAGCGAGAGCGCAGAAAATCTGACGGCGTTGCGCAAATATGCCGATGGCGCCAGGGTGCGCGAAGACAATGCCGCACTGCTGGCCGTGGGCGCGGCATGGCAGATAATCAAGCCGTTGCGCATCTCGGCGGGGTATCACCACTTCTTTGACAAGCAAGCCAAGATGTATGGCGACGCGCAGAAGAAGCTGGACGGCGGCACAAACGAATATATGGCCGGCATTGACTACGACGTGTGTGAGCGGCTGCAGCTTAGCTGCGGCGTGCAAAGCACCAACTATAAGTTTACTGATGACTATATGAACGACATCAGTTTCAGCGTGAACTCATACACCATTGGATGCGGGGCCGGCGTGAAACTGACGGAGCATGTGAAGGTGAACTTGGCATATTTCCAGACCAACTACCAGACCTATCACAAGAAGACGGCGGACTACGGCAACCTGTCACAGATGATTGGCGGCCTGGCGGGGACGCAGACGGCAGCCGCGCTCGTGGGCAGTGGAGCGTTGGCAGGCAGTGACGCTTTCACGCGCACGAACAAGGTGTTTGGCATAGGCGTGGACC
>CAKUYZ010000027.1 GCA_934717675.1 uncultured Bacteroidales bacterium | reverse complement strand
CGTTAGCCAACGCCGAGTCGGTCTTTTGCCAAGTCGCGTCCACAAATATGGAGTCTGTCTCCTCGGCATTGAAGTCATAAGCAGGCTTTCCACTATCTGACATGGCTTTCGCGGAGGCGACAGCGACAGCATTGTTGTACATCCTTCCGATTTCCGGGGCGATGTACATTGTGGTCGTCTCGCCATCAAGCGTGGAGGTGGCCTTTATCGTCCAATCCAGATTCTCCCAGTCGAGAGGCACTCTGCTCTCAACCTTTGCGCTGACAAAGAGTGTGTCGTTTGCCGACAAGGATGGGATGACTACCTCTGTCATGTCGACATTTTCTGCCGCTGTCAACACTTTACTCCAAAGAACATCCTCATTGTTGCCGATGAGCGTCAATGTGATGTCGTCGCGCATCTGCGGCTTCTTCACCGACATCTCAATCTTTGCCCCGTTGCCAACGAGTATCGCGCTTCCGCCGCCTATGTGCAGAAAGTCACTTGTCGCCGAATATGTCTTGCGGTCTTCACCACTGGCATCGTATCGGGTCTCTGAGGTTAGCTCGTCACACTTCGTGTATGTTATTATGGGCGACCATGCTGTCGCATCCTCCTTTCCGCTGTAGACCGATTGGATGCGGAACAGAATCTTATCGTCTTTACTTACCGACAATCGGAGGCTGTGGCTTTCAGATTTTTTGCTCCGCGTCAGTCTTGCACACCATTTCTCCGTGTCGTTATGCTGAATGGTGGCTATAACGCCGTCGGTACTCTCATCGGGGACAATAATGCTTGCCGTGCCTAAAATGGCGATGCTGCCTGCGAATGGTGCCTGCCACAATCGGACTGCATCCACCAATTGGTTTTGCTTCTCCTGTTCTCTTCGCTCTGACGCCGTGTCCACAAGGAACTCGCCACTTGGTGCGACGCTTTCGCTTGTCCATACTGGATTGGGAGTATCCTCGCTGGATTTTGTAAAATACGGTTTCCCATCTGCGCCAACGTGGTTGAACAGGACGACACCTTTCTCCGCAATGTCAACAAGCCCGTCGCCGTTGAAGTCCTGCATATAGGTGTGCGTCCAGTCCCATGTGCGACTTTTATCTTTAGACAAGCCGCCGCCTAAATCTAAGTTTCCTCCAATATTGAGGCCTGCGCCAATATTAAAACTTGTGGTGTTAGTTTTTGATTCGCCGAGCGACATTCGGTTCGCTCCATCAATCTGGACGGGCTCTGCAAAAACTACTTCTCCGCCTTCTGATATATTCTTCCTGTAGAAAAGTCTATCATTGTCAACGAAAACTTTATCGGGACGTCCGTCTCCATCAATATCGGTTAATGAGACCTCACTGTGCGCCCAACTATGACTGAAGGATTTTGAAAAACCTACGCTTACGGATAATGGCGCCGCCACACGTGCAATCGGACTTGGCCCCACACCGACCATGGCTCCACCGCCATTCGTGTTACCCGTACTACGTGAACCGCCAATGGCAGACAGACCGTCCGTCATGCCTATGCGGTCAATCGCCTTGCCCTCCAAGGCCTCGTCGTTGCCGACATTCCAAGTTTGAGCCTCCCCGAACAGCCCGTCTTTCACGTCGTCGTAGTAGTCGAAGCGGTTCGTGCCGACCTCATTGTCGTCGCCGTCGTATTGCGTGATTGCGGTGAGCATGGTCTTGCGCAACTGACCGTTGGCGTATGTCGGCACGTAGCGTGCAAGCAGCTCGTCCTTGTAGAAGACGGATATGTCGCCCAACAGCTCGCCTTCGGTCTGCAACAGGCCGAGGCGGTAACTCGTCGTGATGTCGCAGCGTATGTTGGTGTTGCCATCGGCGAGAGTGATTTTTACGCTATAATTGCCGCTCTCGTTGTCGTGGTTGGTGTAGTGTATCTCCGTTGGGTAGAGGTGACCGTTGCGCTCGACATACGAATACGTCACGTTGTCGCCGTGTGATTCCTCGACCTTGCTCAAGCCCCAGTGTACTATGTTGCCGTCATCATTGCGGACGACATCATTATAGGTATAGACAACACCGTCTTTGGTTGTTACCTCCCACCAGTAGTTGGTCGGCGAGTCGCCGTGGCGGACTATCCTCGAGAATGCGTTTTCTACGCGTGGAAAGAACTCCCGGTCGCTCACGCGCTCTATCGCGTCGGGTGAGCGGTGAGGTTGGAGCGTTGTCTGCTCGCCGTTTATGAGGTAGATTTCCGTCTCGTAGTCCTTGTCGAAACGCGGCACACCCCAACGGGTGTCGATGTCTATGGATGGCATCTGCAGGCTCCAGCCGTAGCCGCACCAGCCGCTGCGTCCCTCGCTGCTGTAGGCCAGAGCGAGGCTCGGCCGCATACCGTTGCGTCCTGCGGGCGTGGCTATTTGGTAGCTAAGTGTCGCTGCGCCACTCTGCACAGCCTGTGGCGTTTGCAGGCTGATGATGCCATGCAACGGATCGGCAGCTTTCACGTCGCTCATGGCTGTCGGTGCAAAGCCATGCGTCTCTGGCATATCTGGCACCTGCAGCACGCCGGCAATCATGTCGGTGAAGTGGCTCGTCAGCGCACTGGCGAGGGTGTTATCATGGTTGGCGGTGTCTTTGGCGAGGACTGTCCACCGCTTGTGGCCCTCGTCGTAGAAGTAGACGAACACGTCGCGGACTGTGTAGCCGTGCGGGATGGTGAGTGTGTCAACGGGCAGTGATATGCGTGCGTCGCTGCCCGTGAAGTGTTTGCCGTGGGGCAGAAAGCGGAAGCCTGCGGCGTTCCGCGTGACGTTAACCATACCTTGCGGCAGCTTTGCAATGTCGGTCTCCTCCAAGGCGGTTATGCTTAGCGTCAGCTCCTTGTCCACCGCCCCAAACGGCACGCTTAGCGTCGCGCCCATGAGCGTCACGCTCGCCGAGTCGGTCGGTGTGACGGGGAGGGTCTTGTGGGGAAGGTCGCGCTGCGAGATAGGTGTGTTTGTATGTGCAGTTGATAGAATGATTGCAACGGAATCTTTTGCAATCGTATCCGTAGCGATTACGTCCGTTGATGTGTCAACTTGACTTGCCTGATGAGTATCCGACACTTCGCTACCGCAACCTGTGAAAAGTGCGGCGACGGCGATTGTCAAATATTTCATCAGCCCCCTCACTCGACTATTTGCTAATCAGTTTATACGATCGTTTGCCATTGCCGCTCTCTACGGTGGCGACCCATACGCCCTCACTCGGGAGTGTGACCGTTATGCAGTAGAAGTCGCTGCCACTGCCGCTCTGTACGGCGTAGCGATGTCCGTCGAGGCTATGCAGCCCGACCTTCACGTCGGTCACCTCGCGCAGGCGGATACGCAGGTGAACTCGCCCGTCGGTCGTGGGGTTAGGGGCGGCGGAGACTGCATATATGCTGTCGTCGGCGGCGTTGGCGGCCTCCAACTTGGGCTGTTCATCGCCTCTGGCTGCGATGATTGTGAATGTCATACCGTCTCGTAGTGGCACATCGTCAAACTGCGCCATTAGCGAGCCGAGGTCGGCACTCTTCAGATATGCCGTGTCGTTTATCGAAAGCCAATAGTGTTCGTCGGCTTCGAGATGGAACGCCTCCTCTATGCGCTCGGCATCGAAGGCGATGTTTACTGTTTCTGGCGTTTCGCCCGTTATCGAAACTCTCCATGTGCGGCCGAGGCGTTTGGGTAGCCCATCCTCGCATATGTATTTCAATGAGTTGTTGTCGTCACCGAGGACGACGTAGCTCATCGGGGAGAGGGTGTCGGCGGTTATTTTCAAGAGGTCTGTATTCTCGGCACTTGTGTTCTCGCGTGTGTAAAACCGCGAAATGGTGTCGTTGCAGATGCCGAAAATATGGTGCGAAAATTCCGCGTTCGCTACCGCATTCCATACTACGCGCCCGTCGCAGCCGATATATGAGGAGGGGTTAGTCTGGTCGATCGTTATGCCGTATTTCAATGCGAGATAGGTGTCAACCTTCTGCCTCTCGCGGCAGCTTAGCAACTTGTCGAAGATTATGCTCTCGCAAATGCTGTCGGAGTTCGCAGTGAGTGGCAAATCCGCCATCGATACGGTCGTCGGGTTCGATTCGGACATTCTCTGGCGGACTGACATTATGCGTGGGACGTTTGCAGGTATGTTATCTGCGAAGTTGATGTATTGACCGCTGTTTGGCTCTGCCACCCGTCGGGAGGTTATTAGAGTCTGACCCGAGACAAGTGTCGCATTCTCTGCGTCCACAGTGGGTATTACGACTTGGAAGGATGTGAAGCCGATTGCGTTTTGAGGCAGTGTGTCAATCGTATTGATTTGTTCATTTGCAACACTCCACACACAAGGTTTCGACACTCCGCCCGGGAGGTGTTGCGCGCTTGCTGCGAGGCATAGCAGCATGGCGATGTGTGTGGCGGTCGTCCTCATGCTCATTGCTTTTTTGAGAACCTGTTCTTCGTCAGCAGCCATCCAACACTCAAGCTCGCATACTGGCTGTCGTTGCGCTGTTCGGTGTAGCCGTAGTCGTTGATGCCCACCTCTAGCAGGTCGGTCAGGCACTTGCCATAGAAAGCCTCGATGGTCAGCCCCGTCGGGAATTCATATCCGAGCGAGAGGTCGGCTCGCACGAGCGTCCGTCCCTTGACGGTCTGGTTGACGTGATCCTCTACCTGCATCTTAGCGGTGTTGGTGACTCCCATTGCGTCATACCTGACGCACGACGTGCCGTTGAGACACGGACCGGCGCATATAGCCGCCTTGACAAATGCGCCTTTCACGGGATAGACCTTCGCGCCTGCGCCCAGCGTTATGTGGTTGAGCTTGATGTCGTAGGTCTCAGTGGCGTGCGTGGCGGTCTTCTCGACCTCACCCCTCGTCTGAAAATAACCAACACTCCCCTCCACGGCCACGAGGCTCGTCGGGAATCGGTATTGTGCAACTATCGAGACTATCGGGGTGATGTGCCGTTTCTCGCTAAGCTCGAATGTCGGCTTGCCGTCATCGGAGCAGAATGTCTGTTTGAGGTTGGCTATCGACACGTAGTTCGCACCGATGCTGAGACCTGTCGTGAAATTGCCGTCGGGTGATTGGGCTAAAACAGACGATTGCGTTATCCACAATACGACTAATGCCCCCATGACATTCAACACCCCATCTCTCATCTGTGCCTACGTTTATCAAGGTTATCCATTGGCAAGCCCCAGCCGACGAGCATACCGAATGAGTTCAATCGGTTGTCTGCCTCGCCGAAGTCATGGCGATTTGGATGGGTGGTTACGACATCACTCAAACCGCGACGGTAGAACGCCTCTACGTTCAAGCCTATCGGGAACTCACAACCGACTGCCAGCGGCAGATATACATAGCCATTACCCGAAAACGACTCCGCGAACTCGTCGGCCGTCTCGTCGTCTGTCGGGACGTAGAAGTCGCCCCAGTCCATCTCGGAAGAATTGGAAGAATACGAGAAAACGTCTTTCGTTATGTTCCAACCGTAACCTATGCCAGCCGACAAGTATAGCCCTTTGAACGCATAGCCCTTGACGTGGGCTGACGCGCCCACGGTCTGAAATTTTGCGTTAATCGTGTAGGTGAAGCCCTCGATGTCGTCGTATGTGGTGCGGGTGCTTGTCGCATCATACAAGATGCGTCCCTCAAGCCCGATGGGCGATTGTGGAATCTTGTACGAAAGAAATATGCTTGCCGAGAATGAAAGACGGAAATCCTCCGTGAAACTGTATCCCGAATAATATCCCTCGCTGATGAGCATCTTGGGTAGTTCAGTAATCTTACAGAGGCTCGCACCAGCTTTCACGCCATAAGTCGCATCGGATTTGTACTGGGCGATAGCGGATGCGCACGCAAGTATAAATGCGGTGATTAGCAGAAAGAATTTATGGGTGCAACTTGTCATTACAACATTGAGGAAGTTCACAAATTGCGTAAAGTTAGAAGCTGTTTTGAATTATGTGGAAATAAATGCTATGTGATAACGTAACCAACTAAAGGTCAGTTGGTTAAGCGGGGGAAATTTCGTAACTTCAAGACAGACAAATAATTAAAAAGTTGTGAAAAACAGCCTGCCCGACCAATCTGACCCGATACTCGAAGTTATGGAAAAAGTCATAGACTGCAAAAAGAGGAAGCGGAAAAGGAGTGTGCGGGAGACGCTCCGGGCCCTCTTTCACGTGCTGCGCACGGGCGCGCAATGGAGGTCGCTCCCCGCGGAATACGGGCCCTGGCAGACCGTCTATTATTATTTTCGCAAGTGGCGTGACGAGGGTGTTATCGAGCAGCTGTCCGCGCTTCTGGTCGGCGAGGCCCGCAGGAGGCTCGGCAGGCGGACGGAGCCAAGCCTGGGCGTCATCGACTCGCGCGGCGTGAGGACGTCGCACCACGTGGCCGCGGACCGCGGCATAGACGGGAACAAGAAGGTGAAGGGGCGCAAGCAACACGTTGTCACTGACAGCCTTGGACTCATCATAGGCGCGGCGGTGCACCCCGCCAACGTCCACGACAGCAAGGACGCCATGCTTGTCCTGGACGGGCTGCGCGGCGCGTCCCGCCGCCTCACGAGGATAATCGCCGACGGCGGGTACAGGGGAAGTCTGGCCGACAGGGTGATGGAGAGGCTGGGCGCGCGGCTCGAGGTCACCACGCGGCCCAAGCTGCCCGGCAGGGACTTCGTGCCGGCCGGGCGGAGGTGGGTCGTGGAGCGCACTTTCGCCTGGATGGAGAACTTCAGGAGGCTGACGATCGACTACGAGTTCCGTTCCGACTCGACCGTCGCGATGATATACCTGGCCAACTGCTACATAGCCTTGAACAAGGTTCTCAAACACGCTCCTTGAATAAATTCAAAACAGCTTCTTTGAAAATCAAAAATAGGGAAAGAAAAGGATGCGCTCCCAAATCAAATGTGCCCTTTCGCTATCATCCTAATGTTTCTTTGTTCCAATATGCCTGTAGATTCTCTTTGATGCGCTTCATCACAACAGAGAAGTCTATCTGCTCTTCCCTGCGTACCTTTTTCAAGAATGCTTTCCCCAAAATATTGCGTGTGACATCCGTTGCAAACTTGTCTGTGAAAAGGGCAATGTTCTCTCGGTAAGGTGAATTCCTGTTCTTAAACGTACCGACAATGGCTTCCGCAAGAAGTTCCTTGTCTATCTCATGGTTGGTGAACCACTGATACACATCAAAGAAATCTTTCATACGGCTATTGATTTCGTCACGGTCAATCATTGCATGAAACTTCTCTGCTATCAAAGTTCCAATGAATAGGCATACAGTTCCACTGCAGGAACATCTGGTAACAACAACGGATAGTCTAATGACAGAGGATAAGGTGTTACCACATCACCGAAGCCCATATCAACTGACACTTGTTGCACTATTGTGTCTAAGTTTGCCACCACTTTTACACAAGTGCCTGGGTGTTTCTTTTCAACGGCTATAGGCTCCAATTCAAGTTGCATCGAATGTAACTCCATCGTCCTCACATTCAATGGCGCACACATTCAATGGTTGGACGAGCCTTGAACCCAGCCATGGCAAACAACAGCGAACTGCCTGTCAGAAGAAAGTGGCTCTTGTAAGAGCTTGCAGAGATACGGAACAACAAGCGTTCATGCAAGTATATAACCAACACTTTCATATACTCTTGCTTCTCCTCTTTGGCGAGGTTTAACAAACGTGTCCTAATGGACTTCCCAATATTCTTTGTCATAGTCTTGTTTCGTGGATTGATTACACTACAAAGGGTCGCACCCCGTGCGGGTGCGTGGATTGAAACGGGAAGCGTAATTACGGCCTTTTCGGCCTTGTAGAGGGGTGCGTGGATTGAAACCGCCAACGCCTCGTTGCCGCCCAATGCACGGCATGACAAAATAGAGAATGCCGCCGCCAAGCACTACGCCCAAGGCGCTGCAAAGGAAGAGGCGGCCTCCAAGAATCAAAAGGTCAGCAAAGAGGACATTCTGAGCCATTACAACCCCAAGTCGCCGTATAAAGTCCCGACGTATTACTCCACGAAAGATGACGCCCTGAAAGCGTTCCTGCGGCGCAAAGACCCAAACGGAATGAACCTCTCCAAGAGGGTGTGGAATCTCACGCCCGAATACAGGGTGGCGATAGAGGACGCAATCTCCGTGGCTCTGAAGAAAGGCCAGGGGCCCGTGGCGTTGTCGCACAAGGTAGTCCGGTATCTTCGAGACTACGACAAACTCAACGCAGACTACAAGCGCCGGTTCGGCACGGCCCGCAAGGCCAAGGACTGCCATTACGCCGCCTACCGCCTGGCGTACACCGAGATTAACATGGCCTACCGCGTGGCGGAGCAGGAGCGGTGGAGGACGATTGACGACATCGTCGGCTACGAGGTCAAAACGAGGGAGTCATCCCACAAGGATGTGGACGTGTGCGACATACTGCAAGGCAAATACCCGAAGACGTTCAAATGGGTGGGGTGGCATCCCATGTGCCACTGTTACGCAGTGCCAATCTTCCGCTCTGACGATGAGACCGCCCAAGGCAGCAAGGCGGCGGTGAGGGACGTGCCGGGCAACTTCAAGGAGTGGGTCAAGAGCCACGCCGAGGGCGTCGAGCGGGCGCGAGGGCGCGGGACTTTGCCATACTTCCTGAAAGACAACGCGGCGACTTGGGGCGAGGCCGCGCGAGAGGCGCGGTATGACAGGGAGGTGGAGCTGATACTGGGCGTGCTTCGAGGGGCGAACGCGTCGCTGCCAGTGGGGAAGAAAGGAGTGGGAGCTATCACAGGACGCAGCGAGACAAAGCACAAAAGAACAGACGCGCGGGAGGATGCGTATGCGAACTACTCTGACGATGAGTGGGTGAAAGGCGGCTTGTTTAAGAATGGAGGCTATCTTGTGACGCAAAAGGCGAGGCTTGAACAGGCTGTCAAGAGCAAGAACGAAATGGCGAAATTTCAGAAAGAGCAAGAGATGTGCCTGACGGCGGCCAAGAACGGCCATGCGGTGGAGCATCTGGCCGACGCTAAGGATGGCGGCACTTACGACGCGGTGATAGACGGAGTGAAGACTGATTTAAAACGCACCGAGGGGGCGGGAAATATTCAGAAGTATGGTATTCACGCAGTGCGTAAGCAAGGAGCTGAGCAGGTGTACTTTCAGTTCGACAATTGGACAACTAAGCACCGCACGTCAATAGGTGTACTTTCCTCTCTCGGCATTCATGGTGTTTACATCCTCTCTGAAGCACCTTCAATCGAACACCACTTCTAATAAAAATCAACCCCCCAGTCTACAAAGCCTGGAGGGGAACGGTACGGGTCACGGTCGGAACGTAACTCCATCCCTGTCTTTATTTCTAAAGCATAACGCAAATATATGATATTGATATGTCATTACAAAATGTGCCATTATAAAATTAATGCGCAGTCCATCGTTTGCGCCGTTTGCGTTTCAGGCTTTTATCTTTGCGCCCATCCAAACGTTCGCCATGTTCCTCTTGCCCATCTTGGCGAAAATGGCCGCGAAGGACAATGAAGCCAAGGCCTATAACGTTTACTGTCGTCTTCTGCAATACTAGGAATCTCGCCAGCAAGTTACAATCTCAATCAATATCCTTTGGTAATTTGCTTGAAGTCTTTTCGATTTTCTTCTCGTTGCTTGCCACTCTGCGTTCCACCTTTTTAATGTCTTCGGCAAGAGGAAGGCTCTCAGGCTTTATACCACGTTGCCCAAGCATTTGCCTGACGCTGTTATTGTTTTGTACGTGTTCGACAGTTATATTGCGTTCGCCACAAAGGTCTTTCTGTTCCACATTGTAGTTTGTCATCTCTGTTGCGAGATTCTTGACCGATAGTAAGTGTGGGCAGGAAGTCTGCCAACGGGCGAGTTGACTTAATGCCAAAACGGAGTTTCATTTCCTCTGTGGTGTATCCGCCAAACAAGGCGGTGTCGCCTTGTGAGCGTATACGTCCGAACCCGCGGCTGTCAACACCGCGCTCATAAATGTTGCGTGACAACAGCTTCTCTGAAGTGCGCAACCTGTCACGTGTCTCCAGGCGGGGAATTTGTTGCAAATGCTCGGCTATAAGTTCTGCCCGTCGAGTCTGCAAAGCAAAATAACATTGCGCGAAAGCTATCTCCTCTTTCTTAGGGTCACCATTTTGAGCAATAAGATAGCAGGCAAAACGCGTAAGCATATAGTCCTTGACCACACGCTTTGCCCCATTAGCTAAGCTTATCATTTTCGTGGCCTCACGAAAATGATTGTCTACGTTGATATTCTGCGACTTGCACGATTCTACCGCTCTGCCTATCGCAACTGCGAAGTTTTCCCACCGAGCATAGCCAAGAATCGGCTGGAGCTCGCGCGCAAACCACACTTCAATCTTTTCTTCACCATTGTTACTCTCAATGAGATGCGTAATCTCATTGAACGTAGAGATATGTTGATTTATTCTTTGCAAGTCCATATCGCTCGGATTTTTTTGATGTTTCTGCATCAGTACCGAAGCCCCAAATTGACTATTAGATTCGCACGCTCAATGCTTGATATTTTTTTGGGGGCGGCACTCCTTCACTCACAAATGTAGGCGTCGAGGGATGCGCAAGCAAACAAACAGCCGTAAATTATTTACAATTTAATTATTATCCTACACAAAGAGAGGCTCGCCTTTCTTGACGAGCCTCTCTTTATGTTCTCCAATGCAAAGTTACGTTCATCACATATATTTCGTCATCGTCCAACCACCAATAGTGGCCATCCTTTTCTCCCACGTACCATGAAGCCCCGACAAAACCGTGGCGTTGAGAATTTCGAACTTCGAAAAAACTTTTGTCTCCTATACGCCCTTCTAGATATGCGATATCGAAATGCGGCTTCAGTTGCCTTGCGAACTGCAAGGCTTTCTTCTCCTCCTCGCTCATCACGTACTTGCTGCCCATAATAGACTGATTTAAAAGTTCTTGATTAGACCGATTAAAAGTGCGACAGCAGCGCCCAGGACACGGCGGCTGCCGCTAGAATCAGCAAGCCCCCTATCACTGCCAATATAGACATCCCCACTCGTGGTCTGATGGATTGTCGCACTAGCTCGCATCTCCCTTCGGGTGTCAACCGCGCGGCCTCAACGTCCTTATGTCCCTCCGTCCATGCGCATCGCACAAGGCCTTTTTGTTCGAGCATCATCAGCGCGAAGATGTACTCTTTAGCCTGAAAGCGGGTGTAGGCTCAATGTAGCCACTCTTGCTGACTATGTGCAGGGCCGCGCGCTCATCCGCCGTGAGCCTTGTCCTTGATATTCTTTCGTCTATATCCATATCTCGTTTTTTATCTTATCAGCGCGGAGCAGGCCGCAAGGGCCAGGGCGATGGTGGCGAGCAGGGACAGGGCGGCGAGCCGCGCCGCGCGCTGCCCCCAATTCGGATGGTTCTTGAGGCTTGGGTTGTCCCGCAGGTAACAGATGCCGTACCTTGTCAATCTGACGGCCTCGACATCCCCGCCCTCCGCGCAGGCGCATCGGACGAGGCCTTTCCGCTCCAACTCCAAGACTGCCGATTCCCGCGCTCGCAGCATGTCCGTCCCGAAGTGCGACGCGTCGTCGCCCAAGGCTCGCAGCAGGGCTTTCGCCCCGCCCGTCAAAGTTACGCGCTCTATGTCCATGACCCTAAGATAACAATATTGCTGCAACTCCGAGCCTAGCGGCCAGTCGCCCTTACGTAATTAAGCACCGAGGACAGGTAGAGTGCCGCGTCAGTCCGCTTCGTAAGCTCGTGACCGAGCAGTGTGTCCCAGTAGTCTTGCCACTCTTCGTCACCTTCTGTGATGATGGAGGCCATCTTGTCCCTCGCCTCTTCTTCCGCCACGTCTAACAGGTAGCCGCGGCATAAGTCGGCAATATGTGCGAGATTCATCAAGTCTCCGAAATCTAGAGTTGCGAAATGTTTCGCCCAGATGTGAGCCTTGGGTATAGGCATAAAACCGACTTGGGCCGGCCACTTCTTCAAGTGACCGGCCCAAGCCGTAGCCCGTAGGAGAGTCGAACTCCTCTTTAGAGAATGAAAATCTCTCGTCCTAACCGATAGACGAACGGGCCATCTTATAATCGGGCCTCCCGCTCTTCGCCGTCAGCCCATACGCTTGCGCTGCGTAAGTGCCAAGTTAGGCCTGGGCGAGCTTGTTCACGTGCTTTGCGAGCTTGCTCTTGATGTTGGCAGCCTTGTTCTTGTGAATGATGTGCACCTTGGCCAGCTTGTCGAGCAAAGAAGACACCTTGGGCAGCATTGCCGCGGCCTCGTCCTTGTTGGTTGCGAGACGCAGGGCCTTGACGGCGTTGCGGGTGGTCTTTGCGTAGTAGCGATTGTGCTCACGGCGAGCAGCAATCTGGCGGGTCCTCTTTATCGCAGACTGATGATTTGCCATTGCTTTAGTTTGTTGAAATTTATATTTTTCGTTTTTATCTTCTTGAGATTCAAGGCCTATGCTGCCGTGGCAAGTGCCGCTCGCACAGTCCTTTTCGTAGCCCGTAGGAGAGTCGAACTCCTCTTTAGAGAATGAAAATCTCTCGTCCTAACCGATAGACGAACGGGCCGCCCCTTTGCATTTTAGCGGTGCAAAGATAATGCAAACCGCTAAGAACCACAAATTTTTGAAGCCTCTTTTATGCCAGTGCGGCCACCCTGGGCCCTGTTGGCCTACGCCTTGCCCTTCAGCGCCTTGTATGCTGCGCCAATGTGGCTCGCTATGTCCGCCGCCGTCATGGCCTCTTCAGTAAGTTCTTCCGCGGCAATGTCGCCGGCGGCGGCATGGAGGGCCACTCCCAGCAGGGCCGCGCGCTCCGGCGTGTAGCCTTGCGCAAGCAGGCCCAAGATGATGCCGGTCAAGACGTCGCCAGACCCCGCCGTGGCCATGCCGCTGTTGCCGGTGGTGTTGAACACTCTGCGGCCGTCTGGCAAGGCCGTCATGGTGAACGCTCCCTTCAATACCACCACGGCCTGGTGGCGTATGGCCATCAGGCAGGCGGCGTCAATGCGCTCCACCATCTCTTTGTGCGGTTCTGTGAGCCTGTCTAGCTCCAAGGGGTGGGGGGTCAAGATGGTGCCGCGGGGCAGCTCCGATCCTTCGTCCAGCAACTGGCGAAGGACGTAGAGGCCGTCAGCGTCTATCACCATCGGGGTTTTGCCTCCATAGGCTCGGATCACGTTGCGCAGCAGCTCTTTGCTCTCCGCGGCTCGCCCCAGGCCCGGGCCTATGCCCACGGCGGCGACGCGCTCGCGCTCAAAGCGGGCGTCCCACTCCACAATGTCGTCGCGCCCGCCATGGCCTGTCAGTGTCATGGCCTCCGGCACGGCCGTCTGGAGCGGCGCGTAGCATTGGCGGGCGCTCACCGTCGTCAGCAGGCCGGCGCCGCTGCGCAGGCAGGCGCGGGAGCACAGTATGGCCGCGCCGCTCATGCCCTCGGAGCCGGCAAAAAGCATGGCGTGACCCATCGACCCCTTGTGGGCAAAGCGGTCGCGCGGGCGTATCAGGCGCGACGCCTCGGCGTTGGTGGAGTAATACATGAATGTCGGGGCCTCCTCTATGGCCTTGGGATCCAAGCGGATGTCCAACACGTGCCAACGGCCAATGTAGCCCGACAGCTCTGGCAAGAAAAACGCCATCTTTGGAAATTGGAACGTCACCGTGTGAGACGCCCGCACAATCTGTCGCCCGCGGGCCTCCAGGTAACTGTCTTCATTGCCAAGGCCGGAGGGGATGTCTATGCTCACCACGTCGCAGTGGTGGTCATTGACGTAGCGGGTCACGTCGGCCGCGGGCCCGTCAAGGTCGCGCTTCAGCCCGGTGCCGAACAGGGCGTCCACCACCAGGCAGCCCGGTGTTATGTCCGGCTCGGCCTCATTCTCGTCATACTCAATGTCTGTGTTGCCCAGTTGCCTGATATACTCCTCGTTGCACTCGCCCCGCCGGCCCTTGTAGCCCGTGTAGGTGTGCACGTCCACCAGCCACTCTTTCTCGCGCAGCAAGATGCCAAGGGCAATGCCGTCGGCCCCGTTGTTGCCAGGCCCGGCCAGCACCACCACCTTGCGCCGCGTGTAGTGGTCAGTCACCCAGTCGCACAGGGCGCGGGCCGCGCGGTCAATGAGCTGGATGTACTCTATGCCTTGCAGCTCAACGGTCCGTTGGTCAATGGCCTTGATGTCGTAGATGGGGAAAAACTTCTTCACTCTCTTTGTGCTTATTGGAACAAGAGGCGGAAAGCCTCGCTCAGTCGCCCTACGCGGCACACCTCAATGTCTTTGCCCACGGCTCCCATGCGCGTGCCTTGCGGGATTATGATGCGACCCATGCCCAGTTTGGCGGCCTCGCTCACGCGTTGCTCCGTGCGGGCCACGGGGCGCAACTCGCCGGAGAGGCCTATCTCGCCGGCCATGCACGTGCCGCGGGCAATGGCCATGTCTGTGCTGGATGACAGCACGGCCGCCGCCACGGGCAAGTCTAGGGCGGTGTCCGTCACCTTGATGCCGCCCGCCAGGTTCAGAAACACGTCTTTCGAGGCAATTTTGAAGCCCGCGCGTTTCTCCAGCACCGCCAGCAGCATGTTCATCCGCCTCACGTCAAACCCCATGGCGGAACGCTGAGGGGTGCCGTAGGCGGCCGTGGAGACGAGAGACTGCGTCTCTATGAGGAAAGGGCGCGCGCCCTCCATGGCCGCCGCTATGGCCACGCCACTCAGGTCGCCGGCATATTCGCTAAGCAGCATCTCGCTCGGGTTGGTCACCTCGCGAAGCCCGTCGCCCATCATCTCGAAAATGCCAATCTCGTTCGTGGAGCCGAACCTGTTCTTTATGGAGCGCAATATCCGGTACAGATGGTTGCGGTCGCCCTCAAACTGCAGCACCACGTCCACCATGTGTTCCAGCACCTTAGGCCCCGCCAGTTGGCCGTCTTTGTTAATGTGGCCAATGAGTATTATGGGCAGGTTCCGTGTCTTGGCCGTGCGCATCAGCACGGCGGTGCACTCTTTAATCTGGCTTATGGAGCCAGGCAGCGAGTCGGTGCGCTCCGTCTGCATGGTCTGGATCGAGTCCACCACCACAATGTCGGGTCGCGTCTGGTCAATGTGCTGTTGAAGCGCGTCCATCCGCGTGTCGCTCACCACCATGCAGTTGTCCGCCGTGGCGCGGCTTATTCGGTCGGCGCGGAGCTTAATTTGCTGCACGCTCTCCTCTCCCGACACATACAGGACTCTCCGTGGCAGCTGCATGGCCATCTGTAACACAAGCGTCGATTTCCCAATGCCTGGCTCGCCGCCTATCAAGATCAGCGCCCCGGGCACAATTCCGCCGCCCAGCACACGGTCCAGCTCGCCGTTGCCCGTGGTCATCCGCGTCACGTCTTTTTGTTCCACGCTGCTCAGCGGCACGGCGCGAGCCTCCGTCAAGAGGCCCGCGCCCTCGCCAGCGTTTTGACGGTCCACCGAGATGTGCTCCTCCTGATACGTGTTCCACTCCCCGCATTGAGGGCATCGCCCGATCCATTTCGGGCTCTCGGCGCCGCACTCGGAGCAAACGTAGACGGTCTTTGTCTTTGCCGCCATTGTCGCCTACTCCTTAGTGCCGTATGCCAGGTCGCCGGCGTCGCCCAGCCCTGGCACAATGTAACTGTCGGCGTTGAGGGTGGGGTCCACCGCGGCCACCCACAGCGTGGTGTTCTTTGGGGCGTGGGCTGCCATGTAGTCCACGCCGGCCTGCGCGCCGATGATGCTCAGAATGTGGACGTGGGCCGGCGTGCCATATCTCCTCAGCTGCTCCAGCGTCTGAGCCATGCTGAAGCCCGTGGCCAGCATGGGGTCGGCCAAGATGAGGGTCTTGCCCTCCAGGCCGGCCGTGGCGGCGTAGCCTAGGTGAATCTCCACGTTGTGGCTGTCGTCATAGGCGCGGTAGGCCGAGACGAAGCAGTTCTCCGCGTCGTCAAAGACGTTCAGCACGCCCTGGTGCATGGGCAGCCCGGCGCGCAAAATGGTGCCCACCACCACTTTGTCTTGGGGTGTCATCACGGTGGCCTCGCAAAGTGGAGTCCTGACGCGCTCGACCCCGTAGGTCAGCCTCTTGCTCACCTCATAGGCCATCAGCTCGCCAATGCGCTCAATGTTGCGCCTAAAGCGCATCCTGTCGCGCTGCTTGGCCACGTCGCGCATCTCCGCCACGTAGCGGTTTATTATGCTGTTTTGTTTCTCTATGATGTTTATCTCCATCTTCTCGTCCGTTTTGTTCGGGTTATGTGTCTCTTTTCTTAGTGTGATGTCGCGGCGCCGTCACAGCTCGTTGTTGTCGCAGAAGCTGTAATACCCGTTCTCGCCTCGCCCCTGCGCCACTATGATGTGGTCCACCAGTTTCACGCCCAGCACCTTGGCTGCCGCCGCGATGCGCGCCGTCAGTTCGCGGTCCGCGCGGCTTGGCTGTGTCGATCCTGCCGGGTGGTTGTGCGCCACCATGAATTGTGGCCCGCCCCACCTTATCACCACCTGCATCACCACGCGCACGTCCACGGGCGCGGTCACCAGCCCGCCTTGTGACACTCTCTCGGAGTGTATCACGTGCGCTGCGGCGTCTAGCACGGCCACGTGGAACTCTTCCACCGTGGCGGCGGATATTGTGGAGCGGAAAAATCGGTACGCGTCTTCCGAGTTTGTCAACGCTTTGCGGCTCACCTCTTGGTATTGCCTTCTGCGCCCCAGCTCCAGGGCGGCCGCGAAGGCTATGGCTTTCGCCTCGCCCATGCCCTTCACGCCCTTTTGCAGCTCGTCTAGCGTGGCCTCGCCCATACGGGCGATGTCGCCGCCATACGTGTCATATATCAGTCGCGCCATCTCCATCACGTTCATGCCCTGCGTCCCAGTCCGCAGCATTATGGCAATCAGCTCCACGTCCGTCACGCTCCGCGGCCCAAGTCGGCGAAATCGCTCACGCGGCATCTCGTCGGCCGGCATGCAGGCTTTGAGGGTCACGTCGGTCGTCTTGTCTCTTTTCTCGTCCATATCATAGTGTGTGGGTCATGGCGCAAAAAACGGGGCCGACCCGCGTCCCGTCTGCCTTGCGGCCTGGTGACGCTGTGTCGGCCCCGCGCTCTTTTTCTGTTCTATTCGCGGGGGCTTAGCGCTCGGTTGTGCCTCATTCCCTCTGCGCCTATTTCACTTGGCAGCCCGGCTTCACGGCTTGGCTGGGCGAGATGACGGACAGGTTGCCGTCGGCGTCCTCGGCGGAGAGGATCATGCCTTGGCTCTCAATGCCTTTGAGCTTGCGCGGGGCCAGGTTGGCCACAAAGCAGACGCGCTTGCCCACCAGGTCTTCCGGCTTATAATATTTGGCAATGCCGCTCACTATGGTGCGGCCGCCCATGCCGTCGTCAATCTTGAACTGCAGCAGCTTGTCGGCCTTGGGCACCTTTGTGCACTCCGTCACCAGGCCCACGCGGATGTCCAGCTTCTCAAAGGCGCTGAAGTCTATCGTCTCGGCCACGGGGGCGGGCTTCCATTCGTTGGCCTTGTTAGCCTCTTTTGTCTTGGCCAGTTTCTCCAGCTGCGTCTCCACCACGCTGTCGTCTATCTTCTCAAAGAGAAGCTCGGCCTCGCCAATCTCGTGGCCTGCCGGCAATATGTCCATGTTGCCTATGCTGCTCCACGGCTGTTTCTCCAGCTTGAGCTGCTTTAGCATCTTGGCGGCCGTAAAGGGCAAGAACGGCTCCATCACGGTGGCCAGGTTGGCCGTTATCTGCAGGCCTATGTTCAATATGGTGCCCACGCGCGCCATGTCGGTCTTGGCCAGTTTCCATGGCTCCGTGTCGGCCAGATACTTGTTGCCGATGCGCGCCATGTTCATGGCCTCTTTCTGCGCGTCGCGGAAGCGGAAGCCGTCCAGCAGCGTCTCCACCTCTTTGCGCTCCGCCCCGAAAGCCTCGATGGCCTCGCGGTCAATGCCCTCAAGCGCGCCGGCCTCTGGCACTCTTCCTCCGAAATATTTGTGGGTCAAGACCACCACGCGGTTCACGAAGTTGCCCAGTATGGCCACCAGCTCGTTGTTGTTGCGCGCCTGGAAGTCTTTCCACGTGAAGTCGTTGTCTTTCGTCTCCGGCGCGTTGGCCGTCAGCACGTAGCGCAGCACGTCTTGCTTGCCGGGGAAGTCTGCCAGATACTCGTGCAGCCAGATGGCCCAGTTGCGCGACGTGGAGATCTTGTCGCCCTCAAGGTTCATAAACTCGTTGGCCGGCACGTTGTCTGGCAGGTTGTAGCCGCCGTGGGCCTTGAGCATGGCGGGGAACACAATGCAGTGGAACACAATGTTGTCTTTGCCAATGAAGTGGATGAGGCGCGTCTCGGGGTCTTTCCACCACTTCTCCCAGTCGTCGGGGCGCAACTCTTTGGTGTTGGAAATGTAGCCTATCGGGGCGTCGAACCAAACGTAGAGCACCTTGCCCTCGGCGCCCTCCACAGGCACGGGAATTCCCCAGTCCAGGTCGCGGCTCACGGCGCGGGGCTGCAGGCCCATGTCCAGCCAGCTCTTGCACTGGCCATACACGTTGGGTCGCCACTCTTTGTGGTCTTCCAAGATCCATTTGCGCAGCCAGGCCTCGTGCTTGTCCAGTGGCAGATACCAGTGCGTGGTCTCTTTAAGCACTGGCTTTGAGCCGCTTATGGCAGATTTGGGGTTTATCAAGTCCAGTGCCGAGAGGCTCGTGCCGCAGGCTTCGCATTGGTCGCCGTATGCGTGCTCGTTGCCGCAGTGGGGGCACGTGCCGGTTATGTACCTGTCCGCCAAAAACTGGTGCGCCTCTTCGTCATAATATTGCTTGCTCGTCTTCTGCACAAACTCGCCCTTGTCGTAGAGCGTGCGGAAAAAGTCCGAGGCCACTTTCTCATGGATTTTGCTCGTCGTGCGACTATATATGTCCATCGAGATGCCAAAATCCTCAAACGATTTCTTTATCAGCGAGTGGTAACGGTCCACAATGTCCTGCGGGGTCACGCCCTCTTTGCGGGCTCTGATGGTGATGGGCACTCCGTGCTCGTCAGAGCCGCCTATCATCAGCACGTCCTCGCCCTTGTCGCGCAGGTAGCGCACGTATATGTCTGCCGGTACGTAGACGCCAGCCAAGTGACCTATGTGCACGGGCCCGTTGGCGTAGGGGAGCGCCGTGGTTACCAGCGTCCGCTTAAATTTCTTTGTTTCTTCTGCCATTGGATATGTTGTTTTCTCCCCAATATATTGCAACTGCAAAGATATGAAAAAGTTGAATCTGCGTGGAGGCCTATGGCGGTCTGCTGACGCTGCCAACTCCCATGGCGAGCCGGGGCCAGCTGCGCTGTCATGAAATATTCCTATCTTTGAACGACTTAATAGGTGGCAAAACGATGTTTGAAATGTCAACAGGACGCCCCGTGTGTGCCGAGGGGCGTGGCGAGGCCGAGATGAGGGTCTACGATTTTCTAGACTCTTTGTCCATCCCCTATCAAACCCTCTGTCATCCGGCGGCATACACCATGGAGGAGTGTCGCGATGTGGAGCTTAGGCTCGGGGCGCCTGTCTGCAAAAACCTTTTCTTGTGCAATAGGCAGCAGTCTCAGTTCTATCTTCTCATGCTGCCAGCCAATAAGCACTTCAAGACCAAATATTTGTCTGCCGAGCTTGGCTGCGCCAGGCTCTCATTTGCCGACGAGGCCCATATGGCCGCGCTGCTCGGTCTTCATCCTGGGGCCGTGTCTCCGATGGGGCTTGTCAACGATGCCGAGCGCAAGGTGTTGCTCGTCATCGACAGCGACCTCCTGACATCGAAATTTTTCGGTTGCCACCCGTGCGTCAATACCGCCACGCTCAGGCTGCGCTTCGCCGATCTCATTGACAAGTTCGTGCCTGCCGCGGGCCATGAGCGCCGCGTTGTGACGCTCCGTGCCGATGTTGAGTAGTCCGCTCAGCCTTGTGGTCTGTGCCTATCGGTCAAACTCTCTGTCAATCAACTTTTCGCCCTCACTGCCAAACCACTCTGCGAAGCGTTCGAGGTCGTTTTCGTGAAACCCCATCCAGCCCCTGAACCTTGCCTCGTCGCCCATGCGTGTTAGCCATGCGCAGTAGGCCGTCCAGTGTCCTGCCGCCCTTATTGCCTCCTCCACAGCTCGCACCCGCTGTCCCGTCGCGCCACAGGCCGACTCGCTGCGGCACTTGTCCAGCAGCCTGCTCTTCTTCTCCGCCACTCTTCTCAACTCTGTCTGTTCTTCCCTTGCGGCGGTGTCTGTCGCCAGCAGCGTGCCGTAAGCGTCGCTCAGCATTTTGCTCATCGTCCGAGCTCTGTCCCCGCTGGGGCTCAACATCATAAAAGCCTCTCCGGCGGCCAGTCCGCCCTCCGTGTCACTGCTGTTCAGGAGCAATGTCGCCGCCCTGAAATAGTTTGAGGGGAATCGCGGCTCCGCCTCCATGCCTCTCACATACCACTCCAAGGCCGCTTCATACTGTTCATCAGACAGTTTTATGTTACCCACCTCCATCATCAGCCGGCCAGAGTTCGGGAATTTGTCAAGCCCTTTCCCATATGTTCTCAGCGCGTCTCCGCGCTTGCCCAGGTAATCCAGGGCGTTACCCTCCATCACATATGTCAGGTCGTCTGCCTCCTTGCGGCTTTGCAACGAGCGGAATGTCCTTGCCGCGCCGTCATAGTCCCTCTTCATCATCAAGGCGTAGCCCAACTCATAATTTATGGCGTAGTCGTCGGGGTGAGCCTTGCGCAAAAGGAGTAAGGTCTCCACGGCCTCGTCTTCGCGCCCGTTGTCCGAGGCCTCCATGGCCTGCCGCAGCGCGTCGTCTTCCTCCGCTGTCAGTCTGTCTTGCGCTCCCGCCATGGCGGGGATGGCTGCCAAGGCGACGATGGCTAAGTTCCTCATCATCGTGTCTCATTTTTCTTGTGTTGGCCTAAAGTAAGAAATCCGCCCGATGAGGGGCGTCCTCTGTGTAAAATATTTCAACTATCATTTTTTAACAATTGCGGCAATGCGCTAATAATCACGGATGTTAAGGCAATTGTATGACAAACGGCCACAAAAACATTTCTTTCCCCTCTTGCAGATACGGAAAAACTCCCTACCTTTGCACTCGCTTTCGGAAAGGACGGGGCTTCAGAGACGAAAAGTC
>CAKUYZ010000026.1 GCA_934717675.1 uncultured Bacteroidales bacterium | reverse complement strand
GGCCACAGGAATCCGTGGGTGGTCTCGTTTCCCACCTGCACCCATTTCACGTCTACGCCTGCGTTGCGCAACATTTTCAGTGTGTGCAGCGTGTGGTTGCGCAAGACTGTTTTCAGTTCATCCACCGAATAATATTGCCACGCTCCGGGTGTCGGCTGTTTGCCCGGGTCCGCCCACCAGTCGCTGTAGTGGAAGTCCACCATTACGGGCATCCCGTAATAGCGGGCGCGCTTGCCCATCTCCAGCACATCTTCTGGGCTGCAGAAGCCGCTTTCGGGGTTCACCCACACGCGCAGGCGGATGGCTTCCAGTCCCAACTCGTGCATAAGTGCCGTATTTTCACGAATCTCGCCGCGGGTGTTATACAATTTCTGGCCACGGGCCTCTAGCTCTGTCGTGCCGCTAATGTCGGCCCCTAGCCAGAAGTGTGCGTCAGTCTGCGCTGTGGCGCACAAGCTTAGCGTCAGGCCCAGGGCCCAGGCTGTTATTCTCTTCATTTTTGGGTAGTTTTTGCTATATCCGTTTCACGCATAGCAATTTGTGGGTGTATATGTCGCGTTCGGCGTTGAATATTCCGTCGCTGTCAATCGTGTCAATTCTCACGGAGCCGGACGAGTGAATTATCTTGCCATGCCCCATGCACAACCCTACGTGGCATATGCGCCCCTTGGGGTTCACGAAGAAAGCCAAGTCGCCGCGCGTGGCCTCGCCTGCGGCCACCTCATGGCCAAGCTCCACCTGCTGTGACGCGTCTCGCGGCAATGTTTTGCCACAAACTTTGTGGGCTATCTGCACCAGTCCCGAGCAGTCTATGCCAAAGGCCGTGCGCCCTCCCCACAGATATGGCGCGCCAAAGAGGCTTAGCGCGGCCTCCACGGGATCGGCTGGCGGCGCGGCTTCTGTGCGGCCTATGGCGTATTTTTTGCCGCACATCACGGCCTGCTTGCCGTCTTGCTGCACGCCGCGCATTTCAGAGCCTGCGGTCAGCGGGGTGGGGCGCGGGTCGCCTTGGCGCATCACTTGAGTCAGGGGTTGCGCCATGATTTGTGACGGCTGGCTTAGCAGCAGGTCCAGTTCGCCGTCGGCCACGGGCGTGGGCAACTTGAAGTCTACCCACCCTGGGTAGTTGTCCATGATGGTGCGGATGCGCGTCCATCGCCCCTCGGTCTCAAAAATCTCATATGTCTCGCCAAAGAGTATCTGGCTCACCATCTCGGCCTCTTCCGACGGTTGGGAGCGGATCGGGATCATGGCAAAGCAGCATATTCCTCTCATGTCCCCCTATCTGAGTCTTATCACAGTGCCTGCCGCGGGCTCTTCACCCAGCTGCATCCCATTGCGTTTGAGCAGTTTGCGCAGTTTGATGCCATAGGAGTGGGCAATGAGCCACATGGTGTCTCCCTCTTGCGCAGTGTACGTCGGGCAGTCGGGATGCGAACGGTTGCGTTTCGGGCGCAAGTAGAGGAATGAAAGGTCAGACAGTTTGTCGCCGGCTTTCAAGTCGTTATACTTATACAGCTCCCACACCATAAGGTGGAACTCGTTGGCTATGCCCTCAAAGGAGTCGCCTGAGTGCAGCTCTATGTATCTCACTCCGTTGTTATACATCACCTCATGAGGTGGCAGCGGGTCTATTTCGAACACGGGTTTGACCATTGGCTGGCGGCTGCGCGTTGTGGTGGATGCTGACGAGGCGCGGCCTTGCCTCTCCGTGTCGGCAGGTTCGGTGCGGTCTGAGGCTCGGCTTGCGCCATCGGCCGTGTCGTAGGCGTCAAGGCCTTCTTCTTCTATTATTTTTATCAGTCTGTGCGCATAGGTGCGCTCCGTGGCGTAGCCGCACTCTTTCAGGCCTTTCGCCCAACCTTGATAGTCGGTCTTGTCCAACTCAAAAAGTGGGGCATAGCGTTTCTTTGACGTAAGGAAGTCACTGTGGTCTCGAAAACTCTGGTAGGCGTCGGCGTAGCTGCGGAAACACTCGTGGTGGCGGTCGTCGTCTTTATACATTGTCTCGCCCGTCCAGTCTGAGTGGCACTTTATTCCAAAGTGGTTGTTGGCCTCCACGGCAAGGTCGGAGTTTCCGCAGTCGCTCTCCAATATGCCTTGCGCCAGTGTGATGCTGGCCGGAATTCCCGTGCGCTCCATCTCGGCTATGGCCCAATCTTTATATTTCGCCACATATTGTTGTCGGTCAGTGCGTTGAGCCTCGGCTTTCATGGCCGTCAGCAGCAATGCGGCCAGCGTGGCCACCAGTGTCGTTATCCTTTTCATGTGTCTGCCTCCGTGTGTCTCGTGCCTTAGGGGCGCAAGACTATGATGTTTGAAATGACGCCGCTCTCTGGCAGCGGGCCATAGGCCCTGCTGTCGCACAGGTTGTCGCGGTCGTCTCCCACTGTCATGTAATAGTCCATCTTGAATGTGTATGAGGCTCCTGGCGTGGGCTTTAGCTTGCGCCTCTCGTGCCGTTCCACCAATGGGCCGTAGAGCATCACGTTGGCGTATGTCAAAGCCATGGTGTCTCCTTTGCGCGGCATCCGCATGGGACCCCATTGGTAGGCGTTCCATTGGTAGGCCACGTTCCATGGGTAGCACCGCTCGTCGTCCTCGTTTCTGTGCAGCACGGCATATGTGTAGGGTCGCCACTTTTCCTCCCTTATGGCCGTGGGCAGCAGCAAGTCTACCGTGTCGGCTTTTGCCGCGCTGTGCGTCTTTTGCGCCTCTTTCTCTGCCTGGCGCATCTGCCGCAAGGTGGAATATGGCGTGTGTGGCAGTGGCCTATATGTTGCCGTGACGCGCTCGCCGTGGTCGGCTATGCGGCCGTTGACGAACAAGGCTCCGTCCGCCACCGTCACGGTGTCGCCAGGTCGGGCCACAACTTTTTGCAGCAGGTCTCCGTCTGGCGTGTGCGCCAAGGCGTAGTCGCCGCGCCCAATGCGTCCCAGCTTATGGGTGCGGTAATATCCGCCGGCGTCACTCTCGTTTCTGGCCACCCCATATTTCATCTTGTTGACCACGCACAGCCGCCTGCCTTCGCCCGGCATGGTGCACCACGCCAGGGACATGACAAACGTAAGCACGTAGGCCACCGTGGCCGCCCCGAATGTCAGGGCCAGCCCCCATGAGAGCAGGGTGCGGCTCACGGGGGTGTGGCTCTCCACCCATCGGGCCAGGCGTGCGAATGTGTCGGTGGACACATAGGCCCACACGGCCGCACCCAGTGGCAAGATTAGGGCGTATGCCCTAATCCACACAGCCGCCACCGCCAGCAGCGCGCCTATAAGCACTCCTTTTATGAGCCTCTGGCGGCTCACGCGTGTCCTGCCCATGCGCCCTATCGGCGGTCAAAATCTGTCTTGAAGCACCTGTCCCAACGTATGCACGACGGGAAGCTCTTGTCGGGGTCTATTGACAGCCACACGAAGAGCGGCCTGCCTATCACATGGTCTTCTGGAACGAAACCCCAGTAGCGCGAGTCGGCAGATTTGTGCCGGTTGTCTCCCATCATGAAGTAATAGTTCATGGTGAAGGTGTACTCGTCCGCCTCTTTGCCGTCTATCACCACCTTGCCGTCCCTCACGTCCATCGTGTGGCCCTCGTAGGCCGTTATGGCTCTCTCGTAGAGCAAGGCGTTGGCGGGGGTCAGTTTGAGTGTGGCTCCGCGTTTGGGAATCCAGATGGGGCCGTAATTGTCTCGGCTCCAAGGATAGTCTGGGCTATATGGGTATACGCTCAGGCCCAAAGAGTCGGGCTGGTCCTCATCCATTGTTATGCTTTTTATTGATGGCATCGAGGCCACCTCTGCGGCTTTCTCTTTCGTCAGGGGCAGTACGTACGTCGGGCCGAGGCCGGCTTGGCGGCGGTCTTCGTCCGAGATGCCCATGCTCTCAAAAAATCTGTCGTTGAGCAGTTGGCCGTTTGTGGCCACGTAGTAGTTGTGCTGCACGTCGGGGTAGTCCTCTTCGAGAACTCCGTTGATATACACGGCGTTGTGAACGACGGACAGGCTGTCGCCCGGCATACCCACGCACCGCTTGACGTAGCAGTCTCGCTTATCCACGGGCCTCCAGATAATCTCACCCAGTGGCGATGACGGTTGGCGCACGCCGCGCCGGCCCATCTCTGCCACGTAGTGGTTGCGCTCCCACGCCGTCTTCATGCTCCTCACTTTCTCTTGTGCCTTGGCGTCTTGCGCCACGGCGTTGAAGCCGCGAATCAAGATTATGGAGTAGTAGTCTGGGTTGGTCATGTTGACGCACACGGAGTCTCCGGCGGGGAAATTGAACACCACAATGTCTCCGCGGCGCATGCTGTCAGTGCCGGCCAGCCTGTGGTAGGCCCACATGGGCCACTCCAGATAAGATGGCGTGGAGGTGGTCAGCGGCAGGGTGTTTTGCACCATGGGCAGCGAGAGCGGGGTGTTTGGCATCCGCGGGCCGTAGGAGAACTTGCTGACGAAGAGGTGGTCGCCCACCAACAGAGACTTCTCCAACGATGACGTGGGTATCTTATAGTTCTGGAAAAGGAATATATTTACGAAATATACCGCCACCATGGCGAATATGATCGCGTCAATCCACTCCACCAGGGCCGACGGCTTACGCCCGTCTTTGCGCCTTTTCCAAAATCCCCAAGGTATTATCCGCGTGGCATATACGTCAAAGACCACAGGCACGGGCAGCAGCAGCCATGCGTTGCCCGTCCACAGCACCACAAGGAGGTAGAGGATGACGAGGAGTGCCGTCTTCACCCAGTCGGCTGTGGGAATGGCGTTGAGCTTTCTCATTTTCTAGGCAAGGTTCCTTGTTGGTTGAGTGTCTGTTAGAATCCGAGCATGTCTTTCATTCCCATGAAGCCTCTCTTCCCCTTGGTATATTCGGCGGCCAAGACCACGCCTAGGGCGAAGCCCATGCGGCTCTTTGCGCTGTGGGTTATCTCGATGAAGTCCGCGTCGCTCTCATACCTTATGGTGTGGATGCCCGGCACCTCGCCCTCTCGCAGGGCCGTTATCGGCAGTTTGTCAGCAGGGATGTTCTCATTGGCAATCACGGTAGGCTTGTCTCCGGCGGTGTATATGGTGCGGTCCAGCTCCCAGCCGCTCAGGCGGTCCAGCCCGTCCACCACGTCTTCGGCCAGCGTAATGGCCGTGCCGCTGGGCGCGTCGAGTTTATGGATGTGGTGCGTCTCCGTCATGCTGGGCTTATAGGCGTCAAAACGGTTCATGAGCTTGGCCAGCTGGCGGTTTAGCTCGAAGAAGATGTTCACGCCCAGGCTGAAGTTTGACGAGTAGAAAAACGTCTGTTTGCCGCCCTCGCACATTGCTTTCACCTCCGGCAGCTTGTCTAGCCAACCCGTGGTGCCGCTCACCACGGCCTTGCCGCGATCGAAGCACTTCTTGTAGTTGGAGTAGGCCACTTTGGGGGCCGTGAACTCAATGACAACGTCTGCGGCTTTGAATCCCTCGCTGTCGAAGCTGCCGGGCAACGACAAGTCTATTCTCTCCGTAATCTTATGCCCGCGCTCCAGGGCGATGGACTCTATGGCCTTGCCCATTTTGCCGTAGCCTATAAGTGCAATCTTCATCTGCTCAATTCTTTTGTTTTTGCGAAGTTACAGAAAAATGAAATCATATCTGCCCGATGAGCCACCACAGATACGCCGCGTAGCCGCCCGCCAGCACTGCGCCTTCCCATCGCTCCACGGTGAGACGAGTGTAGCTGAACGTCCATAGCATGAAGCTCGAGATGACCATCACGCCCATGTCCACCATCGTGACGCCCTCAATGCGCATGGGGCAGATGACGCCCGTCACGCCCACAATCATCATGATGTTGAACACGTTGCTGCCTATCACGTTGCCTATGGCAATGGCGCTGTTCCCCTTGCGGGCGGCCACAAGGCTCGTGGCAAGCTCTGGCAGAGACGTGCCGCCAGCCACTATGGTGAGCCCTATGACAGCGTCAGACACGCCCAGGAAGCGGGCTATCGTGGTGGCTCCGTCTACGAATATGTGCGAGCCGCCAATGAGGCAGGCCAGGCCCAGGACTATGAAAAATATTGACTTCCATAAGGCCTGTGGCGCCATAGTCTCCTCGTCCTCGGCTCGTCCCTTGCCAGCCGTGCGCACGGTGTAGACCATAAACGCGATGAACGCCACAAGCAGCGCGGCCGACTCCAGGCGGGTGACCTGCCCGTCGGCGCAGATGGCCATGAGCGCCATGGAGGCGACCAAGGCTATGGGCAGGTCGCGACGCACCGTGGGTCTGGAGATGGCCATGGGGGCCACCAAGGCCGTGACGCCTGTTATGACCATGACGTTGAATATGTTACTGCCTACAATGTTGCCCACGGCCAGATCCGGCGTGCCGCCAATGGCGGACATCAGGCTCACGAAGAACTCTGGCGCCGAGGTGCCCATGGCCACTATGGTGAGGCCTATCGTCATCTGCGGGATGCGCATGCGCTCCGCAACGCCAACGGCTCCGCTAGTCAGTTTGTCCGCGCCCCATATCACAAGGGCAATGCCGGCCACGGCGCATAAAATGGCAATCGCTAGTATCATACGTGTTTGTTTTGTTTCTTTTTCATCAAGGGTGCCTTACCCCCCAGAGCAAGGCGGCGGCTAAGAGCGGCAAGACGCCTCGTCGCGCTTGCCGCGCGTCGAGACGTCTCGCTTGTTTCTTGGCTTGCCAGTCTGTGTGTCGGGCCTCATTTCAGCAGCTCATCCACTTTGCTTAGCAGCTCGTCTCCGCGCAGGTTCTTGCCCACAATGGTGCCGTCTTGGCTTATGAGGAAGCAGCTCGGGATGGCGTCCACCACATAGGCCTGTGCCGCCGCGTTAGTCCATCCGTTCAGGTCCGACACCTGCGGCCATGTCATGCCCAGTTTCTCCACGGCCCCAAGCCATGCCGAGCGGTCCTGGTCTAGCGATACGCCGATAATCTCCAGCCCCTTGGCCTTGTATGTGGCGTAGGCTTTCACCACTGTGGGCATCTCGTTGCGGCACGGCCCGCACCACGAGGCCCAGAAGTCAACTATGGTCAACTTGTTGGCTTTCACAATGTCAGACAGTTTCACCTCCTTGCCGTTCTTGTCGGGTTGGGAGAAGTCTATGAACTTGCTGCCAGGGGCCGTAGTCGCCTCCATCATCATGCGGGCTTTGATGCGCGTGTAGTTTGGCATGGCCGGCTCGTGCTTGCCCATCTCGTCTATTATCTCCGCTTTAGTGGAGTCGTCAAGGGCCGAGGCCACCATGCCCAGCAGTATGTCGCTGAAGAACGAAGGTATGTTGCTCTTGATATATGAGGCGTAGGCCGCCTGCATGCCGCCGTATAGCGAGTCCAGGGTATGCTCCGCCGCGGCCCTGTCGGCCTCTGCGGCCTCGGGGTTGCGCATGATGCTGAAATAAGGCTCAGCCTCTTTCTCAAAGGTGTCGCTCTTCTGGTGCAGCTCCTGCCACAAGGCGTTGCTCTTGCTGCCCTCAAAGAGTGGCTGCGCCTCGGTCTCGGCAGGCAGCGTCATTGAGAATTCCGTGCCGGGCTCCACCAGCACCTCGTAGGCAGCCATGGGCTTGCCACCCACCAGGGGCATCACGTGGGCCAGGAAACCGCCCTCGTCGGCCTTGACTTTCAGAGAGAACTGCCCCTCGGTCACCACGGCCGTGTCTATGGCGCTCACGCCAAGGCGAGACAGTGTGGCAATGATCACGGAGTCTGCCTCCTGCCAGCCGTTCACCTTGCCGTTTATCACGCACCGGTTGCCCTGGTCGTCATTGTTTGTGCCGCAGGCTGTGGCCAAGAGTGCCGTGGCCATCGCCAATAATATCTTGTTTTTCATTTTCTTGTCTTGTCGCGTGTGGGTGATTGTTCGTTGTTGTCTTTTATAAGATTCTTTTCAGCACGTCGTGCGCGTCGCGAATCGAGGCCAGCAGCCAGTGAGAGAAAAGCTCTGTCTGCTCTTCTTCGCTCATGCGCACGCTCTCGGCGGGCAGCTTCTCGTCCACCTCGCGCCGCAGGTGGCTAAGCGTAATGGCCGCGCTTGCCGATATGTTCAAGCTCTCCGTGAGGCCGCACATGGGAATGACCATCCGCATGTCGGCGTTCTCCATGGCCCAGTCAGACAACCCCACTTTCTCGGCTCCGAAAACCACGGCTATGGGGCCGCGCCTCACGTCGAGGTCATATAGGCTCACGTCATGTCCCGGGTGGGGCGATGCCGCCACTATGGTGTAGCCGCGCTGGCGCAGGTCGGCGTAGGCCGCCGGGGTGTTGAACCTCTCGGAGCCGAACCTGTGGTATGTGAGCCACTTGAAAGCGCCCCTCGCCACGCCGTTGCTCGCCAAGAAACGGCTGCTGTTCTCAATCACCGTCACGTCCTGGATGCCGAAACATTCACAGGAGCGGACCACGGCGCTGGCGTTCTGGCTGTGATATATGTTCTCCAGCGCCAACGTCACGCGACGTGTGCGGCGGCTCAAGACGCTGCGCAGCGTGGCCACGCGGTTGTCGTTGACAAATGGGAGCAACAGGCTCACCCGCCGTTCGGGCGGCAGGGCGTTGAAGGCGTCCATCTGGGCGCGGCTTGGCAATGATACTTCTACTGACAATTGGGGTCGGTGTGTGGGGTGGGGTGGCGGCTTGCGCGCCGCATGGTGCTGCGAGAGCCGCGCGTCGGGCGTGTGTGTCCCTGGCGAGCGGCTCTCGGTGTCTTGTGTGCCTGTCGGCCTTAGAGGTTGTCCTCGAGTTCGCTGCCGGCCTTGAATTTGATGACCTTCTTGGCTTTGATCTCGATGATCTCTTTGGTGCGTGGGTTGCGGCCTTGGCGCGCTCCGCGCTCCGAGACACTGAAGGTGCCGAAGCCTACGAGGGCCACTTTGCCGTCGTTGCTGTCTTTGAGGGCCTCCGCCGTAGCCTCAAAGAAAGCGTCGAGAGCCTTCTTCGAGTCGGCTTTCGTCAGGCCAGATTTCTCGGCAATCTTGTCAATCAACTGTGTCTTATTCATCTCTTTGTAAGATTTATATTTGTTTCGTTATGTGAGGTCAGTGGCGTGCCGCCCCAACCGTTGCGCAAATATAAATCAATAAAATAACTATGCAACGAAATTTTACGATTATGCTCAACCCCTCCGCCTTTTTTCCTGGGCCGTTTAGCTAGGCGCGCCTGCGAGGCTTCCCCTTCCCCCGCCCTTTTGCCGCTTGCGGAGAGGCGCGCTAAGCAAAAATGAGTAAATTTGCGCTCATTCTCAATTTGGTATAAAATATATCCTAATAAATGGCAAAGGAACTGACCCCACGCGCAGAGAACTACTCGCAGTGGTACAATGATCTGGTCGTGAAAGCCGACCTTGCGGAGGCCTCGGCCGTCCGCGGATGCATGGTTATCAAGCCCTACGGCTACGCCATCTGGGAAAAGATGCAACGCGCCCTCGACGATATGTTCAAGGCCACGGGCCATCACAACGCCTATTTCCCACTCTTCATCCCCAAGTCTTTCTTCAGCCGCGAGGCCGATCACGTCAAAGGCTTCGCCAAGGAGTGCGCCGTTGTCACGCACTACCGACTGCGCTCCAAGGAAGACGGCTCTGGCGTGGAGGTGGATCCCGCTGCCAAACTGGAGGAGGAGCTCATTGTGCGCCCTACATCGGAGACCATCATCTGGAACACCTATAAGAACTGGATTCAGAGCTACCGCGACCTCCCCATCAAGTGCAACCAGTGGGCCAACGTGGTGCGCTGGGAGATGCGCACCCGCCTATTCCTCCGCACTGCCGAGTTCCTTTGGCAAGAGGGCCACACGGCTCACGAGACCCGCGAGGAGGCCGAGGCCGAGGCGCGGCAGATGCTCCGCGTCTATGCCGACTTCGTGGAGAACTTTATGGCCGTCCCGGTCATAAAGGGCGTCAAGACGGCCAATGAGCGTTTCGCCGGCGCGCTAGACACATACACCATCGAGGCTCTTATGCAAGACGGCAAGGCGCTCCAAAGCGGCACGTCGCACTTCTTGGGGCAGAACTTTGCCAAGGCTTTCGACGTCACGTTTATGAACCGCGAGGGTAAGAGTGAGTACGTCTGGGCCACGTCGTGGGGTGTGTCCACTCGCCTCATGGGCGCGCTCATCATGGCGCACTCTGACGACAATGGCCTCGTCTTGCCCCCAAAACTCGCCCCTACGCAGGTTGTCATCGTGCCAGTCTATAAGAACAATGACGAGCGCGACGCCATAAGCGCCAAGGCCAACGAGATTGTGGACAGGCTCCGCGCCAAAGGCATCTCTGTGCTTTATGACGACAACGACAAGAAGAAGCCCGGTTGGAAATTTGCCGAGTATGAGCTCAAAGGTTTCCCCATCCGCATCGCGCTTGGCCCGCGAGACCTCGCCAAGAACGAGGGAGAGGTTCACCGCCGCGACACGATGGAGAAGATGCAGATGAGCCTCGACGGCATCGAGGATCGTCTGGCGGACTTGCTAGATGAGATGCAGAAGAACATATACAAGAAAGCCTTGGCTTTCCGCGATCAGCACATCACTCGCGTAGACTCCTATGACGAGTTCAAGGATGTCCTGAAAAACAAAGGTGGCTTCATCTCTGCGCATTGGGACGGCACCACCGAGACCGAGGTCCGCATAAAGGAAGAGACCAAAGCCACCATCCGCTGCATTCCCTTGGGCAATGAGCCAGAGGAGGGCAAGTGCATCCTCACGGGCGCGCCGTCGCACCAGAGGGTTCTCTTCGCCATCTCTTACTAGCCAAAATCTGCGGGGCGGGGCTTGACCGTCGCACCCGCGAATCAAGATAGCGGACGCCAGCCTGTCTTTTTAGGCGCGGTGTCCGCTTTATTCATTGTTGCGTGACTATCGTAAAAACAACAACATACAAATGAAAGGTCTCTGGACAATCCTCTTGCTCATTGTCTCAAACAGCTTTATGACCATAGCTTGGTATGGTCATCTGCGCTTGGGCGCCACAAAGTGGGGCGCTCACTTGTCTTTGCTCGCCGTCATACTCATCAGTTGGGGTGTGGCTCTTTTTGAATATTGCTGCCAAGTCCCAGCCAATCGCATTGGCTACGTTGGCAATGGCGGCCCCTTCAGCCTCGTCCAGCTCAAAGTCATTCAAGAGGTCATCTCGCTCACGGTGTTCACCGTCTTCACGGTCCTCTTCTTCAAGGGCGAGACCTTGCGCCTCAACCATTTCATCGGCTTTGCGCTTCTCGTCTTGGCGGTCTATTTCTTGGCCAAGGATTAAAGCCTGCCTAAAAACTCTCCGCATGCGCATTGCCTGTCCCCCATATGGAGACGGGCCGCGACCCGTCTCCCGCCACGGTGTCTAACCCCGATTCCCCGCCGAATCCAAAACAGCCGAGCCAGACACGTCGTGTTTGGCTCGGCTGTTTGCCATATCTCGCAAAAGACGGGCGTTTACTCCTCGCTCACGCCATTCTCTTCACCTTCTGCGTTTTCTTCATCACCTCCGTCTCCCTCTTCTGTTGTCGTCTCCTCGTCACCATTCCCATCCTGCGTCTCCTCATCATCCGTCTCATCCGTGTTGGCGTCCTCTTCGTCCGTTACTCTGCCGTCCAATATGTCTTCCGCCTCGGCCTCGGCATATGCGTCGGCAGGGATGTGGTCGAGGCCGAAATTCTCTATGAACTTGTCCATATAGCTGTCCGGGGCCATCACATACTCCATGTTTCGGCCTCTGTCTCGGCGATATTTCATGTCTATCGAGCTGACCGTCTGCATCAGGTCGGGATTGGATGACTTCAGGCTCAGCCTGTTATACCCGCGGCCTGAGCCGCCGCGATAGTCCAGGTAATACCACGTGTCGTTGTCCGCTTTCAGCAGCATTCTCACTCGGCTGCCGTTGCCCTTCCTCACCAGCATCTCGCACTGAATCTTGACTTTGCGATACACCTTGCGGTAGTGCATCATCATCAGGTTCACTGTCGTGTCGCACACGTAGCTCTTTTTCTCCGTGCTCCACGTGAACTGCATCCCGTCAAAGGCGAACACCGGGCCAAATGTCGGCAGGAGGCCCGTCGCCTTGTCCAGACCCGCCTCCAATTCATTGCGTATGCCGCTTATTGACAGCGTGTCATACAACTCTGCCAACCTCCGCTCGTAGCGGAAGGATGTTGAGTCACATTTCGGGGCCTTACTGCTCAAGATGTCGTTATAAATCATCGTCGTCACCTCTGGTCCCAAGAAAAAGTCCATCTCGGTCAGCAAGTTGGCTGTCACCACGTTCTTGCCCCTGTCATGCCTTATAGTGCCGGCGGAGCGAATGTCAAATGAGCCTGTGGGTTTCTTGGTCAAGAACACGTGCAGGTCCACTCGGCCAAAGGCCTCTATGGCGTCTTGCTCTGGCAAGAAACTCATAAAAGTGCCGGTGGTGTCTGGTTTGGCCATCTTCACCGGCGTGTTTATCTCGAAGCGGTCGAAGATGTTGTTGTGATACAAGAAACCCTCCGGCGCCTCCACCAG
This sequence comes from uncultured Bacteroidales bacterium, assembly GCA_934717675.1. Taxonomy (GTDB): domain Bacteria; phylum Bacteroidota; class Bacteroidia; order Bacteroidales; family Marinilabiliaceae; genus W3P20-009. Next base: position 9,568 of record CAKUYZ010000026.1, on the reverse strand, counting down.
CTCCAAGTCCGTCACGCCCTTGTAATGCTCTAGCATTGTGGAGTACACGTGCACGGAGTCTTTGGCAATGCGGAATGAGTGGTATATCTCGTCGGCCTTGTTCTTGGCGTTGCCCTGCGTGGTGTTGAATGATCTCTTGCCCACCGGGATGCGCACCTTGGCGGGGTTCAGCACAGCGTCGAAGCGTATGTAGCCTCGCGGGCCGTGGGCGGCGTTGTGGCGCATCTTCGCGCCGCCGTCAAACTCAAGGAATTTGCGGTCGCCGCGCACCGCCGCGTCGCCCTTGAAGAAGAAATATTTGTCCAGCGGCATGTCTTCCACCACGTTGCCGCGCGCTGTCGTCACCGCGTCGTCTGTGTGGATGTCTCCCATAAAGATGACGTTCTGCCCGCCCTCGTTGTCCACGAAGGTGTATTCGCCATAGCCTTTATACTCTTTTGCGCCCTCTATCGTTATGTTGGCCTTCGCAAACGTATGGTCCGTGCTGTCGGTCTTCACGTCCACGCGCGTCTGTTTCAGCTCGTCCATCACGGCGTTTTTATGAATCGTCACCAGGTCGCCCTCTTTCAGGTTCACGCGCGCGTCGGCCACGTCAATGAACTTCACCTCCTCGCAGCGCAGCGTGTTCGTGTTGCGGTCATATATGGCCACGGGTACCAAGAAGTTGAGCGAGTCGCCGCGTTCTTTGGTGCAGATAAATCGGTTGCCCGTGCTACCTTTGGTGCCAATGGTCTCGACGTTGCGCTCCAGATCCCACGTGTAGTTCTTCACCATGGTCTTGTATTTGATGGTTGAGAACTCTTTCTCGTTGCCGCCCTCTGCGTTGAATGAGAAATAGCCCTCGCGCTTGTCAAAGTCTATGATAGATTCCATACTGCGGTTAAGCAGCTCGCGGTCAATGGCTTTGCTCTCGCGGCACAGTTTGTTCATCACAGTGTCTTCGCGCACTGCGTCGTTCACGAATTTGCCGCGCACCCCGCCGCTCACTCTGTCGTAGGCTTTTTTGTCTTTCCTGTCCACAATGTCGCGGCGCAGCTCACCACTCTGGAGCACGCGTTCCTCGTTCTCATATGTATATGAGGCGAAGTAAGACGTGTCAGCTTTTATCACGTGGTCGCTAAACGTCATGCTTCTTCCTTCGAGCGATGTGCCCATCATGTCGCTTCGTCCCACGCCGTGCAGCCCCGTCGGCGTCACTGTCAGCAGGCCGTCCATCTCACACTCGTAGCCGTCGCCGTTTTTCTTCGGGAACATTTGAAATTTTCCCACCGAGTTCCTCACGTCCATCTTGTCGGCCTCGGGAAATAGCTTCAGTTGCGTCTTTCCTGGTTGAGGGATGTTGTTGGCGTCTCTCGTGCTTTGCCCCTCGCCCAGTTCCACGCCGGGGAACGCCGGAGCCGCGCTGCTTTTCTTCACGTCAAACTGGCGGGTGTTGCCCTCCGTGTGATCCAGGAAGAAGCGGAAGTAGTCATCGCGCCCGTAGCCCGTCGTCTTGCCGTCTGCGTCCGGCTGGGCGTAGCTGCTGGCCTTGCAGGCGGAGTATGTCAGGTCTCCCGTGCCGCGCAGGCCCTTGTTGCTCAGGTCTATTGTCTTATAAAATGTTGCTTTGCCGCCATACATGGGGTAGCCCTCGGCGGGGGTCTCCACGGTGAAGCCAAGCGAGTAGTCTTCGCGAATGCGCAGCGGATGGCGGATGTCGGGGAATATGTTGCTCGTCAGCACGCCGTGGAGCGGCAGGTTGCTGTTCGTTATGTTGTTTATGTCTTCAAAGGTGAACGTGTCCACGGTGAAGTAGAACCGCTCTTTGTCATATACGTTCACGCGGCCGTCTTCGCCCGTGAGCAGGTTCTTGTCATAATATATCTTGGCCGGTTTGGTAGACGATAGGCGGGGGAAGCCGGGCAACTGCTTGCGGCCCGATTTGTTGTCCGGCTCGTTCAGCTGCACGAGGCCGGACAGGTCGTTGAGCGTGTTGCCCACCATGGGGGTGGCGTAGCGACCGTGGCGATCCAGCTTCGTGGAGTCCACCATCCGCATGCTCATCTCGTCAATGCTGTCCATCCTGATCTGAAAGGCGTCATAGTCAAAGAAGAATTTGCGCCCCACTGCCGTCACCTGGCCCACGTTCACCACGCCGTCATACTCAATGTTCCTGTTCTTTTTCAGCACCATGTCGCCAGTCGTGGGCTTCAGGTAGATGTTCAGGTTGTCAGCGTCTGATATCTGCACTCCATACACTTTCCTCATGTGCATGTCCATCGTGTTCAGGTCAATGTAGCCGTTAGGCCCCGCCGCCTGCGAGTCCACCGAGAGGAAGCGCATCTCGTCATAGTCTTTCTTTCCTAGGCTGAATTTCAGGTAGTCATAGAGGCGGTCTGTGGCGCGGCACACGTCACGCTCCACGTAGTAGTCCACGAAGCCGTCGTAGGAGAGTGACAGCAGCAGCTGTTGCGCCTCCAGGTGTGTCATGCCGCAGAAGTCAGCGAAGTCGCGCACGGGGAAACCGCCGCCGCCGTTATACCTCACAAAGTCCGCTATGGTCTGGAAGGGGTGTGTCTGCGCCATGCCCCACAGTTTGTTGAAGTCTTGGCCGGAATAATAGGCCAGGCTCTCCACGTAGGCAATGTTCATTGGAGATCCCGCCACCTGCGTCATGTAAATCAGGGAGCCGTCTATGTTCCACTTCATCAGCTCGGTGTCCAAGTTCACCTTGTGATATGTGTCGCGATATTTTGCCCTCTCCATGCCCTTGTCTCCGCGGGTCAGCGTCACTTCGCGTTTCTTGTCGTCATAGCGAAATCTGAGGCCCGGGTGCGTCAGGGCTTCGTTGCCCATATTCACTTTCACCTCTGTCTTGCTGCTCTCTATGGTGGAGGTGGACATGATGAAGCTCGCCGAACTGAATGAGGCCAGCACGGTGTCGCCGCGGTGGATTGTCACCTCGGCCGGCAACCACACGCTGCCGCTGCCCACAAACGATGATCCCGTCTGCGTGAAGCCGCCGCTATATCCCACGTTCTTAAATAGTTCGGGAATGTTCATGCGCTGGTTGGCGGAGGTCTCGAACTTTGGGTAGCGTTGCCCATATTGCGTGCCGCGGTTCACGCATTTATATGTCACTTTGCCCGTCAGCTTGTCGGGGAAGTAGTTCGTGTTCACAAATTCGCACCCGTCCACTTCCACCTGGTTGGTCTTCATGTCTATGCTGTAGTAGCCAAATGTGGCGTTCACCTTGTCGGCGTCCAGCCCCGTCCGCTCCCATGTTATGGTGCCGTGGTCGCCCAGCCATTTGTGTGTCTTGGTATACAGTGTGCCGCTCGTCCGCGTCACGTCAATGCTGTCGCCTTGGCTCATGCAGCGCAGCGTCGTCTCGTCCACTTTGAAGTTCAGGTCGCCGTCCGCCTCCAAGAAGTGCACTTTGCCCGTCTCCACCACTTTCCACGCCACGGCGTTGGTGTAGCTTATCGTGCCGCGCTCCTCATAGTTGCGCGTCTGCTCCATAAACTTCCGCAGGTCGTTCAGCTTTTTGCTCTTCTTGTCCAGGACTGTTTTCCACACCTTCATGTTCTCGCCGCCCATGCGCTGGTTGCGGCTCATGGCGTCATACGTTCCCAACACGGTCACGTAGTCGGGGAAGGCGCGGCCTTTCAGTTTCCTTACCTTGCCGCACGTCTCCATCATCATCTCCACCAACTCCGCGTCGCCCGTGTTCACGAACTCTTGCATCTGCGCCATAGCTGTCTCCGCGCGTTTTTTGTCTGCGCTTTGCTCGAACATGTCTGCCATCTGCGTCAAGAAAGTCGTCTTGTCCGTGCTGAACCCATCGTCTTGCCTGCTGCCCGTGGCCACTTGCGTGGCCATCAGCGCGGCCAGTGTGGCGGCGGCCATGGCCGCCATCCATCGTCTTGCAGTTCCGCTCATCTTCTCTTGTGCTTTTGTGTTGCGTGTCCTCTCATTCCTTCGCGAACTCCATCATGCGCCAGTCGCCTTCTGCCGCCTCGCCCGTGTGCGTCAGCCCGTGCCGTGCGCACTCTGCCGTCAGCGGGGCCATGTCCTCGGCCAGGAAACCGCTTATTATCAGCCGCCCGCCGTGCTTTATGCTCTGTGCGTAGAGTGGCATCCCGTCCATCAATATGTTTCTGTTAATGTTCGCAATGAACAGGTCATATTTTTCTCTCGTCCCCTCCAGTGTCTTTGCGTCGCCTTGCGTGGCCATTATCTGCGCTCCGTTCAGGCCTGCGTTTGTCTCGGTGTTGCGGACCGACCACTCGTCTATGTCCACTGCGTCCACGTGCTTAGCCCCTCTTTTCCATGCCGTTATGGCCAGCACTCCCGTGCCGCACCCCATGTCCATCACCGTCAGCCCGTCCAGCGGGTGGCTAAGCAGCCAGCGCGCCATCATGCGCGTTGTCTCGTGGTGGCCTGTGCCAAAGGCCAGCCGAGGGTCTATCACCACCTCCAGCTCCGCTGCGGGGTTCGGCGTGTGTTCCGTGCCGCGGATTGTCATCCGGCCGTCAATGTCAATGGGTGTGAAGCTAGTCTTCTCCCACTCTGCGTTCCAGTCCTCGTCGGGGGCGTCTTCCTCCTCCCATTCCATCGTCACTCCCTCCACTTGTGGCTCCACGCCCTCCATTGTCGTCTCGTCATACGCCTCTTCTTGAATGTAGCCCTCGAAGCCCGTAGGGGTGTCCACGAAACACTCGAAACCCCTCTCGCCCATCTCGGCCTGCGCCAGTGCGCTCGCCGTCTCATCGTTGGGGCGGAGCGTCACCGTTATCTTCTTATATCTCATTTTCTTCCTCTTTCTTTCTTCTTTAGGCTAAAATAAACAAATTCCCGCTACAAGCCCATGGCGTTCGCAATGTCGCCGCCAAAAAATATTTCAATCCCCCTGTAGAGACGGGTTGCAACCCGTCTCCCCGCTTAGTCTGAAATCTTGTCTTCCCCAAAATATCCGTCTCCCGCCGCGGTCGGACAAAAAAAATCCCCCGCGACGTGGCTCAAACGCCATGTCGCGGGGGGTGTCTCATTCGTTGTCGCTTACTTCACGGCCACGCGCTTCGTCTCCTTGTCGGTCTTCACCACATAGATGCCGCTGCGCCGCAGGCTTATCCGTGTGGCCACGCCGTCATGCACCTTCGTGCCCGTCATGTCATATATCGTTGTGCGGGTCGGCTCCGCCAGTGTCACGCTCCGGCCGCTCACGCTGATCGCGCTCTTGCGGCTCACTTCGTTCAGTGCCGTGGCTTTATGCCCGTTCACGTCCTCAATGATTGAGGCCCATGCGCTCCATCCGTCTGCCGCCGCATAGCTCGCTGCGCACCCCTCCGGCACCACAATCTTCGTCAGGCTCTCCGGCAATGCGTCTTCGCCCAGGGCGGGCGGTGTCGTCACGCCATCCATCGTCAATGTTTTCAAGCTCGTCCAGTCTTTGAACGCATTGGCGGATATTGTGGCGTTGGCGCGGATGGTGAGGGAGGGGCAGCTTGTGCGTCCAAGGGCAGAAATGCTCTCACTTCCGTCCCCAATCACAGTCACAGGGTAGTTGGTGCCGGAATATTGGTATTCGCACTCTATAATGCAGCCGCTTTTCACAGCTTGAAGGGCTGTAATTGTGATCGATGTCTCGTCTTTATCAAAAAAGGCTCCCTCCGTCGTGATGTTGGTTGCTAGTATGGTGCTTGCGCATGCACAGTACAGTAATGAGAAAACAAAGTTTCGTAGAATCTGTTTCATCGTGTTGACTTTTGATATGGTATACACCACGCGATTATACGACTTTTTGTCTGTAATACCTAGTTCAGTTCGTGAGTTCGCCACAACTTACACGTATGCCAATAAATTTTCTCTTCTAAATTACCTTTTAGGTCTCCTTTTTGCTACATTTGCTTTCTAAAAGGATAACTATGTCAAATGTAAATCTTCATAACATTATGGGGACCAATACATTAAATAACATAAAGGCGGCCATTGTTGTGGCAATTGCTTTTTTTTGCGTTGCTGCAACTCCGGCAGCTGCGCAGGAAGTTTACAATGCGGTTGCGACTGATGGTTTCATTTGTGGTAGCCGGCAAGGCGTTGCGTTGATAGATAACAACAATGCAGTGGGCGTCATTCCGCAAGGGAACTCGTTGGAAATACCGTCATTTAGCGGAACTGGTGTACCGCAATCCATAAAGATATTTAGGATAGAAGAAAATGGTGACTCTACGCTATTGGATTATATCACCAAAGATAATGCTATTGATGGCGAGTCGCCTAGTGGACTTATTGCACTAAGTGGAACTAAAACTGCGGCCTTGACGTATGAGTTCGCTCGTCCATCACAAGTTTATGGTGGAACGGGGGCGCGCGCTGTCGTCAATTCATCTCGACTTAGTTCATTGATGGTTTACACCCAAAATTTTGATGATGATACGAAGGGGCGTACTGTTGTAGTACGTTTTGAGATGAGCCCGAGGGTGACTGTAGGATATCGTCTGTCTAATATAATAAATGTATGTTTTGATGTTGTAGGCGGCGATGATGCGTCCAATACGGCAGTTTTGGAAGATGGAAGTGGCGCATATATGTATGGTGGAGAGTACGTTATGTACCCTTGCCCAGAGTCTGGTGGTGTTGAGCTGAAAATTTCGAATGATAAGAACGTCTTCAGGGATGGTTTCGGAAACCAAGTGAAGTCTTATCTGGGAAATACATATCAAGCTGCGTTTACGTGGGAGCGTTCGGGTGATACGTGGGGACGTCCATCCGGACAAGTGGCTTCTGATGCAGATTCTTATGTGGATGATTTTATTACGGGGCAAAAGACATCGGGCAAAACCGAGTACATACCGGCGATCTTGTTTAGGAAAAATGGGGTTCTTACAGAATGTAGACTTCCATTGGATCCAACGTATTCAATTTACTATTTCACTCCTCTTCAGTTGAGGAATGCGTTTGATAACCTTTCTTCGGGAGCTAATAAAGCAGGAACTGAAGAGTTCTATGCTTGCCATGGGGATGATGTGCGTTATGTCCCCACATTCATTCAGAACGTATGGGATGAATGGGGTGGACACGAGGATAAAGTATGTGAGGACGGCGAGGTCGTATGGTCTATTGTAAAATTAGATTCCGAGGGTAATATTCTTGATACCCTGCTTGATAAACATGAGTATTATTCCGGCGAATATTTCGACTTCTCTGGATTGAAGGAGACTGCGACGTACAAAGTAACGTGCGAATATATTGATAGTGATGGTTATAGTCGAGGGGCGATTAGTCTAAATGGTGATGACAACGGCGATGGTCTTGATGTTCCGGATCCTTGCCCCACCGAGCAAACCTTCACCATCTATGTCCGCCAGACTTCCGCCACGGCCACGTTGGATGTCCCGGAGATAGCCTGCGAGGAGAGTGACCCAGAGCTTGCTGCCACCGTCACCTCCATTCCTGTCGGGGACAAGATTGAGGACTACGCTTTCCGTTGGTATCACGCCTCGGGCGACAGAGATGGCGTATATGAAGACTTGAATACCACTGATTGGGTTGACAATGGTGAGGAAGGGTGGTCTGACCCTCGCAATACTGTTAAGACGGCCTTCCGCGACATCTTCCGCCCGGCCTCTGGCCCATATCAGTTCATTAAGTTCTCTCTCGCCAACACATATAAGATTGACGGGACGACCTATTATTGCCCCATCGATTTCATCGACTCTGTTGACGTCAAGTACTTGCCGGTACTCGAACCCGTTGACGATGTCGTGGCTTGTGAAGGCCAGCCTGTCGCTTTCAAGGTGGGCATCACTCCCAGCACAGCTTCTTCTTACGATGCCGATCCTGACAACGACAAAGGTATGACCTATGAGGTCTTCCTCGATGAGGCTTGCACGCAGCCTGCCACGGATGTCATTTGTCTCGCTGGCCCGTCTGAGATTGGTTATGTGACAGATGAGTATTCCGCTCCCGACTATAACACGGCTCGAACGGGTAGCGTGCTGTCGCGCTTCGCATGGTTCGGCTTGAAGTCTTCCGCCAAGAGCGGCTACACTTTCTATGTCAGAGTGAAGCAAGAGCTTTTCGGTTGCTACTCTCACCCTGTCAAGGTTAAGATCGTGACTGTGCCTAGCCCGCAGATTGAGTCCGTCAAGGCCGATCCCGCAAGCTATTGTCAGAATGCCGATGCCAGCGAGTTGAAGGTTACGGCCACTGTAAATAATGACTATCTGAGCTTTGTCAAGTCTTCGGGTCTCCCGCTTGCGCCGCTCTCATATCATTGGCAGTGGTTCTCTCCCAAGGGCGATGTGCTTGGCGAGAAAGTCGTTGAGGACAATAATGTCCTCGATGGCGTATTTGATGACAACGCCGTCACAAAAGAGCTTGGCAATGTTGACTTTAAAGTCTATCTGACAGATAGTTACAAGTGCGGCTATAAGCTTAATTTTAATGGAGATAAGGTAGAGGAGGCCGATTCTGTCTCAACAAAGGTCACGTCTGGCGTCCTCACTATCACTCCGCGTCCTAAGTTCTCTATTGAGAAGGATGTGGAGGCTTGTGGCGATGCCGGCAAGGTTGAGATTGAGTTCAAGTCCTTAGACTCCCGCTCCCTCGTCTTCAATGTGACACCAAAGGAGGGGACGAACGTCACGTCCTCCAACTCGCCTGTCAATGTTTCAGGCAACTCTTCGCAGAAGTTTATTGTTAATTACGACGAGAGCGTGGTCAAGGCCGATCAGCTCTTTGAGTTCGATGTCACGGTAAATGAGGTCGGTGGCCTCAGCTGCGACACGTCCGCCACGTTCTCTTTCCTGGTTCATGAGCGCCCTAAGTTAGATGCCCTGCCCGTCGTCACGGTCTGCTATGATCAGATGGCAATGTTTACACTCATTTTTGGTGGAAATATTGCCGTCCCGGCAGAGGGGTTCACCTATCAGCTCTTTGAGGATGCTGATTGCAAGGCTCCGCTTGACTCTATGTTGTGTGCTAATGCGGATAATTATAGGAACATAGTTTCCGCAACACAGGGAAAAGAGACTTATTGGCTTGTTTCCAAATATTTCACACATAGCATTGGCGCAGGCAAATCCGCAACCATTTTTGCTCGTCTCACCGATGAGCGTACGGGTTGCCATTCTGACGTTGTGCCCATCGAGATTCGTGTCTTGCCGCTGCCTGAGATCACAAGCTTGCAGCTCGACCCGACAGCGTTCTGTAAGGATGCCGATGCGTCGTCTCTTGTCGCTACGGCGGAGCTGAAGTCTGATTTCGAGAACTTTAACTACAACAACTGGAATCTTGAAAAGCCGTCTTTGACCTATCATTGGTCATGGACTGACGGTGAGGGTGCCGAATTAGGCTCCAAGGAGACCACAGCGGGCAGGTTGACCGATGCCTTTGCGGGTCTCACGTCCAAGGCTGGCCAGGCCACATTTAAGGTCACTGCTACTGGTTCCGATGGTTGTGGCTATGAGTTTGAGTACGATGGCAGAAATCTGGTAAAAACAGATAAGATTGCCCTCGAGCCTGCCGAGGCCAAACTCACCATCAACACTTTGCCCGATTTCTCCATTGAGGAGGGAGTAAAGGC